>NZ_CAKLBR010000005.1:0-335671 GCF_920984685.1 Pseudomonas sp. Leaf59
TTAAGATCTTTCGTCTCAACCGAGGCGCGCATTCTACAGCAGCCTCATTTGCTGTCAAGTGATTATTTTCAGAAGCTTTCGAAGAATTCTTCAACAACTTCAACCACTTGCGCTTCCGATCTCTCGTTAGCGGGAGGCGAATTCTACAGCGTTACACGCTGCTGTCAACACCTCTTTTTCTCCGCTTTCGACCGAGAAGATCGAGAAGATCGAGAAGATCGAAACGTTAATAGCGCCAGACAACACCGCACTATCAACTTCTTCCGGACTTCGATGAACTGAAGCAACTCGCTGTCGAATCTTGCATAACTACTTGTTTACCAAGGAGTTTTCCGTTTCGACTGCGCCGGAAGTGGGGCGAATTATAGACGTCCAGAATCTGCCGTCAACCCCTAAATTTGCATTCCCTATCAATTAGTTGAGGTTGATTAAAAAGTCATCAATTACCCACTCCTCTATATAGAAGAGAAAGGTCAGATAACGCCAGCCTCTTTCAGAACAGCGATTTTCTCAGGACTCATCCCCAACAAAGCCTGCAGCACCTGGGCCGTATGCTCCCCTAATAGAGGAGGGGGGCTGCGATATTCAACAGGCGTCTTGGACAGCCGCATCGGGCTGGCAACCTGAGGCACTCTGCCGGCCAGTACATGAGGCAGCTCCATCGCCAGACCACGCGACTTGACCTGCGGATCGGCAAACACCTGCGCAAGATCATTGATCGGCCCACACGGCACACCGACACGCTCCAGCGATGACACCCACTCGGCTGTCGTCTTGAAAACGGTGACCTGGCGAATCAACGGGATCAACTGCGCTCGGTTGGCCACCCGCATCTGGTTGGTGGCGAAACGCGCATCATCCGCCCACTGCGACTGCCCGGCAGCTTCAGCGAACTTGCGAAACTGCGCGTCATTACCCACCGTCAGGATAAAATCGCCGTCGGCCGTGGGGAAGTCCTGATACGGCACGATGTTTGGATGAGCATTACCCAGGCGTTTGGGCGAAACACCTGTGGTCAGATAATTCATCGCCTGGTTGGCCAGGCAAGCCACCTGCACATCCAGTAACGCCATATCGATATGTTGTCCCCCACCGTCGTGGTCGCGGTGCGCCAGCGCCGCCAGGATCGCCACGCTTGAGTAAAGGCCCGTCAGAATGTCCGTCAACGCCACCCCAACCTTCACCGGCCCCGCCCCCTCATCATCCTCCGACCGGCCGGTCAGGCTCATGAGCCCACCCAACCCCTGGATCATGAAGTCATAGCCCGCGCGCGACGCATACGGCCCCGTCTGACCAAACCCCGTAATCGAGCAATAAATCAGCTCCGGGTTGATCGCCTTGAGCGACTCATAGTCCAGCCCATACGCGGCGAGACCACCCACCTTGAAATTCTCGATCAGAATGTCGGACTTGGCCGCCAGCTCACGTACCAGCTTCTGCCCCTCCGGCCGGGTGAAGTCGATGGTCACCGACTCCTTATTGCGGTTAGCCGACAGGTAATACGCCGCCTCACTCGTATTCTCGCCGTATGCGTCCTTAAGGAACGGAGGCCCCCACGCGCGGGTGTCATCACCCTTACCCGGCCGCTCAACCTTGATCACCTCAGCCCCAAGGTCCGCAAGAATCTGCCCAGCCCAAGGGCCTGCAAGCACTCGCGATAAATCCAGTACCCGTAAATGCGAAAGCGCGCCCATGCCCATGCTCCTATTAATAGAAAGCCTGGAGACCGGTTTGCGCACGCCCAAGAATCAGAGCGTGCACATCGTGGGTGCCTTCATAGGTGTTGACCACCTCAAGATTGACCAGGTGACGCGCCACCCCGAACTCATCGGAGATCCCGTTGCCGCCCAACATATCCCGCGCCATACGCGCGATATCCAAAGACTTGCCGCACGAGTTGCGCTTCATGATCGATGTGATCTCGACCGCAGCCGTGCCCTCGTCTTTCATCCGCCCCAGACGCAGGCAGCCTTGCAAGGCCAGGGTGATTTCGGTCTGCATGTCGGCCAGCTTCTTCTGAATCAACTGGGTGGCGGCCAACGGTCGCCCGAACTGCTGGCGATCAAGGGTGTATTGGCGCGCGGTGTGCCAACAGAATTCCGCGGCACCCAATGCGCCCCACGAAATGCCGTAGCGCGCCGAGTTGAGGCACGTAAAAGGCCCTTTCAAACCGCGCACGTCGGGAAAAATGTTCTCTTCCGGCACAAATACGTTTTCCATCACGATCTCACCGGTGATGGAAGCCCGAAGCCCCACCTTGCCGTGAATCGCCGGAGCACTCAGGCCCTTCCAGCCTTTCTCCAATACAAATCCACGGATATCACCGGCATCGTCCTTGCCCCACACCACGAACACATCCGCGATCGGGCTATTGGTGATCCACATCTTGGCGCCGGTCAGGCTGTAGCCGCCTTCCACTTTGCGTGCACGGGTAATCATCGCGCCAGGGTCGGAACCATGGTCAGGTTCCGTCAGGCCAAAACAGCCGATCCACTCGCCGGACGCCAGCTTCGGCAGGTACTTCTGTTTCTGCGCCTCGGTGCCGAACTCATTGATCGGCACCATGACCAGTGACGATTGCACACTCATCATCGAGCGATAACCCGAATCGACACGCTCCACTTCGCGAGCAATCAACCCGTAGCTGACGTAATTCAAACCGCTGCCACCGTACTGCTCGGGAATCATTGCACCGAGCAATCCGGTCTCGCCCATTTCACGGAAGATGGCAGGGTCGGTCTTTTCATGGCGGAAGGCTTCAAGAACGCGCGGCGCCAGCTTGTCCTGCGCGAATTGCTCGGCCGTGTCGCGCACCATGCGCTCCTCTTCGGTGAGCTGTTGATCCAGCAGAAGCGGATCGATCCAGTTGAAGCTTGCCTTGCCAGCCATGAATAAGTCCTCGGTGAGAGATTCAGAAGTCGTGCATGCAGCGTAGGTCGGGCAAGAGGAGACGGCAAACGAGGTTTCCGCATAGCCTTGTGATAATTTGTCACTTCGTAATACTCAAGATCGCCGCAGACGCGCCTTTGATGTGAGAGCACGGTACATGCGCAGAAAAATCCCCAGCACCACCGCCCTCGTCAGTTTCGAAGCCGCGGCCCGTCACGAGAGCTTTACCAAGGCGGCCTACGAGCTTTCCATTACTCAGGGCGCCATTTGTCGACAGATTGCCAGCCTTGAAGAGTTTTTGAGTGTCGAGCTGTTCCGTCGCTCGCGACGCGGCGTCAAGTTAACGGAAGCCGGGCTGTCCTATAGCCGCAGAGTTGCCACGCAACTGGATGCCGTAGAACGCGACACTTTGTCGGTGATGGGCCAGCAGGGCACCAATGTCATCGAGCTGGCCGTGGTGCCGACTTTTGGTACGCAATGGCTGATCCCCCGCCTGAAGGACTTTCAGCACCAGCACCCGGAAGTCACCGTCAACCTGACCAACCGTACGCGCCCGTTCCTGTTTGCCGACACGGAATTCGACGCGGCCATCTACTTTGGCGACGCCGACTGGTCCGGTACCGAATCCCACAGGTTGATGGGCGAAAACCCCGTGCCGGTCTGCAGCCCAGGACTGCTCGGCACGCGCAAATGTTTCAGCCCGCAGGAAATAGCGGAACGGCCGCTGCTGCAACAGACCACCCGCCCTTATGCCTGGCGCCAGTGGTTCAACGCCCAACAGCTGAATGTACCTCGCGACATGACAGGCCCCCGTTACGAGCTGTTCTCGATGCTGTCCCAGGCAGCCATGCATGACATGGGCATCGCCCTGATTCCGCCCTTCCTTATCCAGCGAGAGCTTGAAGAACAGCGATTGGTGATCGCCAACCCTGAAGCGCTGGCCAGCACCAAAGCCTATTTCCTCATGATTCCCGAGAGAAAGGTCGGATCTGCCTCATTACACGCTTTCAGAGACTGGCTGATTGAGCAGTCACGGCGCTACAGCCCCAGCATTTAAAGGAAAACAGTAATTTACTGACCTTGTAGTCAAATACTGTAAAGCCCTACAGATATATTTATATGTCGCAATTAAGTCGACTGTATTCCCCGTCCAAAAAAAGCTTCAACCTCATTATTTTCAAGGGTTGCAGCGACTCTCAATGTTCAATCCACGACGTTTCATAGCAGTCCTGAAAAAACACGCTATAAACACAGTTACCCGTCTAACTATATGATGTTGAACAGGTTAATCCATCATATTGCGACAATCAGTCACACGGTGACTTGTAGTTAATTATTCGTCACCCGTCATAATCCCTTGAAGGCCGTAAAGTTCGCCTGCAAAATGCCGCGCCCCGCTGTCATTTCTGCGGGGTCGTGCTGATCGGCCGCCCCAGTTGCGCCACTCGCGGTGCACTGGCCTTTTTACAAAAAGATCAAAAGCAAAAAGATCATGCAGGAGATTTGACGTGCACATTGGTGTTCCTCTCGAAACCCAGACCGGTGAAACGCGGGTGGCTGCCACCCCGGAAACCATCAAGAAGCTGATCGGCCAGGGCCACAAGGTCACGGTGCAAAGCGGAGCAGGCGCCAAGGCCAGCATCGTCGACAGCGCCTATGAAACGGCCGGCGCAACCATTGGCAGTGCCAACGATGCCTTTGGCGCCGAGCTGATTCTCAAGGTCGTGGCACCCAGCGACAGCGAACTGGCGCTGATCAAAAGTGGCACCGTCCTGGTGGGCATGCTCAACCCGTTCAGCAACGAAACCATCGCCAGGCTAGCCGGGCACGGCATCACTGCCTTCGCCCTCGAAGCGGCGCCGCGTACATCACGCGCCCAAAGCCTCGACGTGCTGTCCTCCCAGGCCAACATCGCCGGTTACAAGGCCGTGTTGCTGGCCGCGCACCACTACCCGCGCTTCATGCCGATGCTGATGACCGCCGCAGGCACCGTGAAAGCGGCGCGCGTGTTGATCCTTGGCGCCGGCGTCGCAGGCCTGCAGGCCATCGCGACAGCGAAACGCCTGGGTGCGGTGATCGAAGCGTCCGACGTGCGTCCGGCAGTAAAAGAACAAATCGAGTCCCTCGGTGCCAAGTTCGTTGACGTGCCCTACGAAACTGATGAAGAACGCGAATGCGCGGTCGGTGTCGGCGGTTACGCCCGCCCGATGCCCGCCAGTTGGATGCAGCGTCAGGCCCTGGCCGTGCATGAACGCGCCAAACAGGCCGATATCGTCATCACCACCGCCCTGATCCCCGGCCGCAAGGCGCCAACCCTGCTCAGCGCCGAGACCGTTGCGCAGATGAAGCCTGGCTCGGTGGTTATCGACCTCGCCGCCGCCCAGGGTGGCAACTGCCCACTGACCGTCGCCGATCAGGTCGTCGTGGAAAACGGCGTGATCATCTGCGGCCCGACCAACCTCGCCGGCGCCGTGGCCGCCGACGCCTCGGCCCTGTACGCGCGCAACCTGCTGGACTTCCTGAAGCTGGTGTTCACCAAGGAAGGGCAGTTTGAAATCAACCTCGAAGACGACATCGTCGCCGCGTGCCTGATGTGCCGCGACGGCCAAGTCATCCGCAAAAACGCCTAAGCAGGGATTCAGACAATGGAAGAGCTTATCTCCCCGGGTATCTACAACCTGATCATCTTTGTGCTGGCGATTTATGTCGGTTACCACGTGGTCTGGAACGTTACACCCGCGCTGCACACGCCATTGATGGCGGTGACCAACGCGATCTCGGCAATCGTGATCGTCGGCGCCATGCTGGCCGCCGCCCTCACGGTGACGCCGCTGGGCAAGACCATGGGCACCCTGGCCGTGGCCCTGGCGGCGGTGAACGTGTTCGGTGGTTTCCTGGTGACTCGTAGGATGCTTGAGATGTTCAAGAAGAAAGCGCCCAAGGTTAAAGAAGAGGTGCAGAAATAATGAGCATGAATCTGGTGACGACGCTCTACCTGATCGCGTCGATCTGTTTCATCCAGGCCCTCAAAGGCCTGTCGCACCCCACCACGTCACGACGCGGCAACCTGTTCGGCATGCTCGGCATGGCGCTGGCGGTACTCACTACCGTGGGCCTCATCTATAAGCTCGGCGCTGAACTCGCGACGGCCGGCATCGGCTATGTGATCGTCGGCCTGCTGATCGGCGGCACCGCCGGCTCGATCATGGCCAAGCGCGTGGAAATGACCAAGATGCCAGAGCTGGTGGCGTTCATGCACAGCATGATTGGCCTGGCTGCGGTATTTATTGCAATTGCCGCTGTGGTCGAGCCGCAATCGCTGGGTATCGTCAAACAACTGGGTGATGCGATTCCTGCCGGTAACCGCCTGGAACTGTTCCTCGGCGCAGCCATCGGCGCCATCACCTTCTCCGGTTCGGTGATCGCCTTCGGCAAGCTGTCGGGCAAGTACAAATTCCGCCTGTTCCAGGGCGCGCCGGTACAGTTCGCCGGTCAGCATAAGCTGAACCTGGTGCTTGGTCTGACAACACTGGGCCTGGGCCTGCTGTTCATGCTCACCGGCAACCTCACAGCTTTCGCGCTGATGCTGGCCCTGGCGTTTGTACTGGGCGTGCTGATCATCATCCCCATCGGCGGCGCTGACATGCCGGTGGTGGTGTCGATGCTCAACAGCTATTCCGGCTGGGCGGCGGCAGGTATCGGCTTTTCGCTGAACAACTCGATGCTGATCATCGCCGGCTCGCTGGTCGGCTCCAGCGGCGCGATCCTGTCGTACATCATGTGCAAGGCCATGAACCGTTCCTTCTTTAATGTGCTGCTCGGCGGTTTCGGCAATGCGCCGGATGCCGGTGCGGCGGCAGGGTCGAAAGAAGCGCGCCCGGTGAAGTCCGGCTCGGCCGACGACGCGACGTTCCTGCTGACCAATGCCGACACCGTGATCATCGTCCCAGGCTACGGCCTGGCCGTGGCACGCGCGCAGCATGCGCTCAAGGAACTGACCGAGAAGCTCACCCACCGCGGCGTCACCGTGAAGTACGCGATCCACCCCGTGGCCGGCCGTATGCCAGGGCACATGAACGTACTGCTGGCCGAGGCGGAAGTGCCTTACGACCAGGTGTTCGAGATGGAGGACATCAACTCCGAGTTCGGCCAGGCCGACGTGGTGCTGGTGCTGGGCGCAAACGACGTGGTCAACCCGGCCGCCAAGAACGACCCGAACTCGCCGATTGCCGGCATGCCAATCCTCGAGGCATTCAAGGCCAAAACCATCATCGTCAACAAGCGCTCGATGGCCAGCGGCTATGCCGGGCTGGACAACGAACTGTTCTACCTCGACAAGACCATGATGGTCTTTGGTGATGCCAAAAAAGTCATTGAAGATATGGTGAAGGCCGTCGAATAACCTGCTCCAGCGCAACACACCAAACCCCGGCCTGTCGTAGGCTGGGGTTTTTTAATGCGCGGGTAAAACCGACCAAAGGCTCTACATCAAGCGTTGGCATGCGACCATGGTAGCGCGCCGAAACTTTTTGAAATGACTAAACTGCGCACCTTGCCTCCGTAGCCCGAGATAACTATCCATGTACCGTGATCGTATCCGCTTGCCTTCATTGATGAACAAGGTCATGAGCGCGGCCGACGCCGCCGCACTGATCGAGGACGGCATGACCGTCGGCATGAGCGGCTTCACCCGCGCCGGCGAAGCCAAGGCCGTGCCCCACGCCCTGGCCGAACGCGCCAGAATTTCACCGCTGAAAATCACCCTGATGACCGGCGCCAGCCTGGGCAACGACCTGGACAAGCAATTGACCGAAGCCGGTGTGCTGTCCCGCCGCATGCCGTTCCAGGTCGACAGCACCCTGCGCAAGGCGATCAACGCCGGCCAAGTGATGTTCATCGATCAGCACCTGTCGGAAACCGTCGAGCAATTACGCAACAACCAGCTCAAGTTGCCGGACATTGCCGTGATCGAAGCGATCGCCATCACCGAGCAGGGGCATATCGTGCCCACCACGTCGGTGGGCAACTCGGCCAGCTTTGCGATTTTCGCCAAACAGGTAATCGTCGAAATCAACCTGGCGCACAACCCGAATCTGGAAGGGTTGCACGACATCTATATCCCGACTTACCGACCGACCCGCACACCGATCCCGCTGGTGAATGTCGACGATCGCATCGGCAGTACCGCGATTCCGATTCCACCGGAAAAGATCGTCGCCATCGTCATCACCAACCAGGCGGATTCGGCTTCGACCGTGACGCCACCGGACAGCGACACCCAGGGCATCGCCGATCACCTGATCAACTTCCTCAAGCAGGAAGTCGACGCCGGGCGCATGACCAACAGGCTCGGCCCGCTGCAGGCCGGCATCGGCAATATCGCCAACGCGGTGATGTGCGGCCTGATCGAATCGCCGTTCGAAGACCTGACCATGTATTCGGAAGTGTTGCAGGATTCGACATTCGACCTGATCGACGCCGGCAAGCTGAGCTTCGCCTCCGGCAGCTCCATCACTTTGTCGGAACGTCGCAATGCAGACGTATTCGGCAACCTGGAACACTACAAGGACAAGCTGATACTGCGCCCACAGGAGATTTCCAATCACCCTGAAGTGGTGCGGCGCCTGGGTATTATCGGTATCAACACGGCGCTGGAGTTCGACATCTACGGCAACGTCAACTCCACCCACGTTTGCGGCACGCGCATGATGAACGGCATCGGCGGCTCCGGCGACTTCGCGCGCAATGCGCATCTGGCGATCTTCGTCACCAAGTCGATTGCCAAGGATGGCGCGATTTCCAGTGTGGTGCCGATGGTCAGCCATGTGGACCACACCGAGCATGACGTCGATATCCTCGTGACCGAAGTCGGCCTGGCCGACCTGCGCGGCCTGGCGCCACGGGAAAGGGCGCGGGTGATCATCGACAACTGCGTGCACCCGGCGTACCGCGATGCCCTCAACCGTTACTTTGAAGCTGCCTGCGCTATCGGCGGGCATACGCCGCACATCCTGCGCGAAGCACTGAGCTGGCACATTAACCTGGAAGAAACCGGGCATATGCTCAAGGCGTGATGGATACAGATTCGAGCTGATGCAAACACAGTTTGCTCAGCTCGCAGCCAACGCCCGCACTTATGTAAAAAACTGTACTGCTGTACTGGTCATTTCCTACCGAAATATCCTACGCCTCAGCTCGAAATTACTTATTTCGCACTGTTTCAGTGCGGACAGGTACAGTTGCCCCATTTCCGTACAGTACAGCACCTTTAAACAGTTAACTGGGCCCTCACAATACAGGTGAACTGTATCTGGAGAGTCTTGCGCCCGAGGAGGATCATTGGCATCAGTTAAACCACTACCTAATCCCGCCATAAGCGGAAGGATGCAATCATGGAACGTACACTCAGTTCCGAACTGTTCTTCGAAGAAAAAGCTGTAAATAACCAGGCTTCCATGCCTTTGCGCGTTCTGGCCAACCTGATGTTGTGGCAGCGCCGCATCTCCAGCCGCCATCAACTGGCTCGCCTGGATTCGCGTCTGCTGGCTGACGCCGGTATCAGCGAAGCTCAACGCTACGAAGAGCTGAGCAAGCCGTTCTGGCGCTGATTGGCGCTCGCTGGCCCTGACCTTCCGGGTCCAACGCCAGCAATCTGATTTGTCAAAACAAAGCCCGCCCCGGGAGACCGGAGGCGGGTTTTGTTGTATTCGGCGTTTGGATCTGAAAACGATTTACTTCGAAAATAGTACAGTTCTTATAAACTAAAAAAGCACCAGTACAATTAAAGCAGCGATATAAAATTACCCGAACACTCAAGCGGCAGCCTAATATCCCGCTACTACGTGGCGAACCGTGCAGAGCTGACGTCTGATTGCTCGATGGCAACATTGCCCACAGCGCAGAGGTCTTGCGCCACCTTGATTGTTCATCCACAGGAGTCACCCCATGTCCCGTCTTCGTCTGTTGAGCGCTGCCACGCTTCTCGTTGTGGCCGCCAATGCTCACGCCAGCAGCTTTATCGTCACCACCGATTCCATCGTCGGCGCGCTGAAAGCCACATCCGATGCAACCTCCGACGCCACGTCCTCCCTGCGCGACAACAAAGTCGTACGCGCCGCCCGTGACGACGCCGCCAGTTTTGTCGCCAGTGAAGGTGCTATCCGTGGCGTGAAGCTGGAGAGCGCCCTGGCGCAGATCCGCCAACAGGCGCCGCAGCTCAATACCGCAACCGATGCACAACTGGCCCAGGCGATCCTGGCTATCTGATAACCGCGGTATAGGAAAAGGGAGCGCCAGCCGCTCCCAAACGCCGCTGCGCTGGCTCTCGCCGGGGCATTGCGCTAGCCTTGGCGCTCGTTATCAAGCGTCGAGTCCCATGGCTTTTTCTTACCGCCTGTTCACTGTTGCCGCGTTGATGTGTGCTGGCTGGTCACCGTTGGCTTCGGCCTTTGACGTGACCGTGCAGAGCACCGTCGTCAGCGTGTACGCCACCAGCAAGGTGACGTCCGCCCCCTTCGACAGAAAAAGAGTACTGGCCGCACGGGATGATGCTGCCGCTTTCATTGCCACTGACGGCCAATGGCGGGGCGCACGCCTGGAGTCTGCGCTGGATTACCTGCGCCGCACCCGGCCAAAACTTCATGCAAGCGACCTTGAACTGGCGCAGGCAATTCTCGTCCAATCATCATCTTAATATTCTGGAGCCATTCCATGCGTAGCCCGCTGATCGTCGCCGTCCTCGGCCTGCTGTTCCTGGCGGATGTCGCCCAGGCGCAAACCCTCAAGGCCACCAGTAACATCGTCGTCCGTGCCTCAGCGCGCACCATCGACTTCACCTCGGACACCACCACCTCCATCCGCGACTCCAAAGTCGTGCGTGAAGCCCACGATGATGCTGCCAGTTTCGTCGCCACCCATGGCGAGATCCGCGGCGCACAACTCGAAGCCGCCTTCGACACCCTGCGCACCCGCGTGCCCGAAGCCCGCGACGCCACTGACCAGACCCTCGCCGAAGCTATTCTCGCTCTGTGAGGCGCCTGCTCGCCTGGCTCCTGGCCGGGATTGTGCTGCTGTGTAGCGGCGCAGCCCAGGCCAGCCTGCAACTGCGGCTCAAGACCGAAGGCCTGAGCCCCGCCGAACAGCAGGCCAGCCAGGCACTGCTCGATGAAGCGATGCGCGCCTTGCCGCCCCGTTTTATCGAGCAACTGGACCGCCGCATCGATGTCGGCTGGACCGACCAGATGCCCGAAAACGCTTACGGCCAGGCCTCGCTGGTGTCCGAGCTCGACCTCAACCGCAACCTGCTCGCCAGCCTCACCGACGGCAGCGCTGCCACCCGGAAGACCCATCGCCCCCACGGCACCGTGCGCCGGGAAATGCTCGCCACCGTGCTGCATGAACTGACCCACATCTACGACCGTGCGCGCCTGTGGTCCAAAGACGAGCGCGCGCTGATCAACCGCTGCAGCCGCCAGAACAGCATCACCGGTCTGATCGGCCTGCCTGACCAATGCCGGGGTCAGAACAACCGCCGCTTCACCCTCAGCGATGATCCACGCCTGCTGGACATCGCTGGCTGGCCGCAATATGTGGGCCGTCGCGGCGAACGCGAACAGCACAACCGCCAGATCGCGCGCAGCCCGGACATTTACGAAACCACCAGCCCGCTGGAGTTCGTGGCGGTCAACATGGAGTACTTCCTCCTCGACCCAAGCTACGCCTGCCGTCGCCCTTCGCTGTTCCGCTATTACAAAGAACACTTCGGCTGGGCGCCCCCCCAGCAGGACGCCTGCGAAAAGACCTACGCCTTCCTCAACGCCGGCAATGACTTTGCCAAAACGCCACTGGGCCACGTCGATCCCGAGCGCGTCTACGAAATCGACTACCTGCTCGCCGAAGCCAACCAGAATTTGGTCAGCCGCTGGGGTCATAGCATGTTGCGTCTGGTGATCTGCGCCCCCGGGCGCCCTCGTGGCCCGGATTGTCGGCTGGACCTGGACCAGCATCTGGTGTTGTCCTACCGCGCATTCGTCGGTGACGTACAACTGTCGAGCTGGGACGGTCTGGTGGGCAAGTACCCGTCACGCCTGTTCGTGCTGCCGCTGGCCCAGGTGATCGACGAGTACACCAAGACCGAGCTGCGCGGCCTGGCCTCCGTACCGTTGAAGCTGTCGCGCCAGGAGATCAACGACACCGTCGAACACGCCGCCGAGATGCACTGGAGCTACGACGGCAACTATTTCTTCATCTCCAACAACTGCGCCGTCGAAAGCCTCAAGCTGTTGCGCAGCGGCAGCGCCAACCCGCAACTGACCGGGCTGGACAACATCACCCCCAATGGCCTGCTCGAAGTGCTGCAAGCCCGGGGCCTGGCGGACACCAGCGTACTGGACGACAAACGCAAGGCATTGCGCCTGGGTTACCACTTCGACTCGTTCCGTGAGCGCTACCAGGCGATGTTCGATGTGCTGCGCAAATACCTGCCGATCAAGCAGACCGAGGTCGAAGACTGGCTGTCGCTGAGTGCCCAGGAGCGCCGTCAATGGTTCGACCAGGCCGACCTGCGCACCAGCGCCGCGTTGCTGCTGCTGGAGCAGGCCAGCTTTCGCAGACAGTTGATGCTGGCGCAGGACGAAGTCAAACAACGCTACCTCGGTGCCCGCGAGTTGAAGAACGGTGGCATGGAGAAGGCCAACGCCACGCTGCAACAGATCCTCGCCAACAGCGGCTTCCTCAGCCGCCCGGCGGAGCTGCTTGGCAGCAGCGGTTACGGTCTGCCGCAGCCGTCGGAAGCCAAGCGTCTTGAATCGGAGAGCGCCGAACGCCAGAAACAACTGCAATCGCTGACTGGCGAGCTGGATAAAGAGGTGAGGGCGCTGCTGGAGCCATCCCGCGCCGCCGAGATCGCCGCGTGCGAGGCGAATCTCAAGCAAGTCGGCGAGCACCTGCGCAGCCTCCATAAAGCCGCTGGCGGCCTTGAACTGCCGTAGACCCTGTGTTGCACCACAATCCAGATCTGGGAGGGGGCTTGCTCCCTCCCACATAAAGCCAGGCTATATAAATTCAAGCAGTGTGAAATTTTTTACCGTGTGTCCCCCGTTTCCCCGGCGAAAGCTGGCTGAAAGCTTACGCGTCTAGGATCGCCCTCACTGTCGGCAACAGACCGACTGTTAACAACAACAATGGTGATCCCTGATGTCCGCTAGTAACCGCCTGCTTGCCCTCACTCCCCCCGTACGCCTCGTGCCTTTCGTTCTGCGCTGACCCCAACCGGTTCGCCATTCCCTAGCCGCGCTACGCCTGGAGTATCCCTATGCTGACTTTCCTTGGCTTTGCCATGGTCATCACGTTCATGTTCCTGATCATGACCAAGCGCCTGTCCGCGCTGATCGCCTTGATCATCGTGCCGATCCTGTTCGCGCTGTTCGGCGGTTTCGCACCGAAGATCGGCCCGATGATGCTCGAAGGCATCACCAAGCTTGCGCCGACCGGCGTGATGCTGATGTTCGCCATCCTCTACTTTGCCCTGATGATCGACTCCGGCCTGTTCGACCCGGCCGTGCGCAAGATCCTCAAGATGGTCAAGGGCGACCCGCTGAAAGTGTCCGTGGGCACCGCCGTGCTGGCGTTGGTTGTGTCACTCGACGGTGACGGCGCCACCACCTACATGATCTGCGTGGCAGCCATGCTGCCGCTGTACAAACGCATCGGCATGAGCCCGCGGATCATGGCCGGCCTGATCATCCTCGCCGGTGGCGTGATGAACATGACCCCCTGGGGTGGCCCGACCGCCCGTGCCGCCAGCGCGCTGCATGTGGACCCGTCCGACATCTTCGTACCCATGATTCCGGCCATGGCTGCCGGCATAGTGGCGATCCTGGTGATCGCCTATATGTACGGCAAGCGCGAACGTGCACGCCTGGGTGAGCTGCACCTGCAGGGCGACGACATCGACCACAGCGACATCAGCGTGTCGCAATTCCCCGACGCCCGTCGTCCCAAGCTGATCTGGTTCAACGGCGCGCTGACCCTGGGCCTGATGTGCACACTGATCGCCGGCCTGTTGCCGCTGCCGGTGCTGTTCATGGTGGCGTTCAGTATCGCCATGATCGTCAACTACCCGTGCCTGCAACAACAGAAAGACCGCGTCGCCGCCCATGCCGGCAGCGTATTGGCGGTGGTCGGGTTGATCTTCGCCGCCGGTATCTTCACCGGCATCCTGTCGGGCACCGGAATGGTCGACGCCATGTCCAAGAGCCTGCTGGCGGTCATCCCGGAAGCCCTGGGTCCTTACCTGGCAGTGATCACCGCGCTGGTGAGTATGCCGTTCACGTTCTTCATGTCCAACGACGCGTTCTACTATGGCGTGCTGCCCGTACTGGCCGAAGCCGCCAGCCACTACGGCATCACCGCCGTGGAAATGGCCCGCGCCTCGATCGTTGGCCAACCGGTGCACTTGCTCAGCCCGCTGGTGCCTTCGACGTACCTGCTGGTGGCTCTGGCCGGTATCGAATTCGGCGATCACCAGCGCTTTACCCTGAAGTGGGCAGTGCTGGTATGCCTGTGCATAATGTTCGCCGCATTGCTGATGGGGATTTTTCCGCTGTTCAGCACTCTATAATCCTGCCGACTCACTCACCGCGCGGCGCTGCAGCTTGCGCGGTTTAACATTTGCTCAAAGGAATACACATGGAATGGCTGACCAATCCGGAAATCTGGATTGCCTTCTTCACCCTGACGGCCCTCGAGATCGTCCTGGGCATCGATAACATCATCATGATTTCGATCCTGGTCAGTCGCATGCCCAAGCACATGCAGGCGCGCACCCGGATCTTCGGCCTGGCCCTGGCCATGGTCACGCGCATCCTGTTGCTGCTGTCGATCACCTGGGTCATGCAGCTCACGGCCGACCTGTTCGTGGTGTTCGGCCAGGGTATTTCCGGTCGCGACCTGATCCTGTTCTTCGGTGGCCTTTTCCTGCTGTGGAAAAGCTCCCAGGAGATGTACCACGCCCTCGAAGGTGAAGACGAATCCCAGGACGAACCCGGTGGCAAGGGTGGCAAGTTCATCTACACCATCATCCAGATCGCGATCATCGACATCGTGTTCTCCCTGGACTCGGTGATCACCGCCGTCGGCATGGTCTCCCATGTGCCGGTGATGGTCGCGGCGATTGTGGTCGCGGTGCTGGTGATGATGCTGGCGGCCGGCACCATCAGCGCGTTCATCGACAAGCACCCGTCGCTGAAAATGCTGGCGCTGTCGTTCCTGCTGGTGGTGGGTACCGTGCTGATCGCCGAATCCTTCGACGTGCACGTGCCAAAAGGCTACGTCTACTTCGCCATGGCGTTCTCACTGGCGGTGGAAGCGGTCAACATCAAGATGCGTACCGCCATCGCGAAAAAGAAGAAACAGCAGGACCCAGTGAAACTGCGCAAGGATGTTCCGGGTCAATAATCCCCGAGCCGCTGCTGAACGCTCCCACACTCCGCGTGGGAGCGCTCCTTATGACAGTTTTGTTTCAATCCCTGATGTAGCTATGCGATGCTGGCGCGGAGCCTATTCGCCAACTACAGCTTAAGTACAAGACGTAGAACGGCACGCGGCACCTTTCCTTCGCTCTTCATGGAGCACACCCACACGGGGGGCCGAGCATGCTGACCTTGCTCAATCTGCTTTCCGCCGTGACCCTGCTTATCTGGGGCACGCACATCGTCCGTACCGGCATTCTGCGGGTCTACGGTTCCAACTTGCGCCAAGTCATCGGGCAGAACATGTCCAAACGCTGGCTGGCCTTCGTCGCCGGTATTCTGGTGACGGCCATGGTGCAAAGCAGCAACGCCACCGCGATGCTGGTGACGTCCTTTGTCGGCCAAGGCCTCATGGGGCTGGTGCCCGCACTGGCGACCATGCTCGGTGCCGACGTCGGTACGGCGCTGATGGCGCGGGTGCTGACCTTCGACCTGTCCTGGTTGTCACCGCTGCTGATTTTCCTCGGTGTTATTTTTTTCCTGTCACGCAAACAGACGCGCGCCGGCCAACTGGGCCGCGTGGGCATCGGCCTCGGCCTGATCATCCTCGCCCTGCAATTGATCGTCGAAGCCGCCGGACCGATCACCCATGCTCAGGGCGTCAAAGTGATCTTCGCCTCGCTGACCGGCGACATCCTGCTCGACGCCCTGATCGGTGCACTGTTCGCCATGATTTCCTACTCCAGCCTGGCCGCCGTGCTGCTTACCGCCACCCTGGCCGGTGCCGGCGTGATCGGCCTGCATGTGGCCATCGGCCTGGTGATCGGCGCCAATATCGGCAGCGGCATACTGGCCTTCCTCAGCACCAGCATGCAGAACGCCGCCGGGCGCCAGGTGGCGCTGGGCAGCCTGCTCTACAAACTGATCGGCCTGCTGCTGATCATCCCGGTGCTCGACCCGCTGGTGCTGTGGATGGACAGCCTGGACTACAGCGCCCAGGGCATGGTCATCAGCTTCCACCTGCTCTACAACGTCAGCCGCTGCCTGATCCTGCTGCCCACCATCGGCCCGATGGCGCGGCTGTGCGAGTGGTTGCTGCCGGAGCGCGAAGAGGTCAACGGCAAGGCCAAGCCGCGCCACCTGGACCCAGCCGCCCTCGCCACACCGAGCCTCGCCCTGGCCAACGCTGCGCGGGAAACCCTGCGCCTGGGTGACCTGATCGACAACATGCTGATGGCCATGCAGGAAGTGCTGCGCGGCAAACAAACCGCCATCACCCAGGAAATGCGCAGTCTCAGCGACGACGTCGAGGCGCTGTACAGCGCGATCAAGCTTTACCTGGCGCAGATGCCGCGCGAAGACCTGGGCGAACACGACAGCCGGCGCTGGGCCGAGATCATCGAGCTGTCGATCAACCTGAAGCTGGCCGGCGACCTGATCGAGCGCATGCTGCGCAAGGTGCAGCAGCAGAAGACCTCGCAGCGCCGCCAGTTTTCCGAGGTCGGCCTGGAGGAGCTTTCGGGCCTGCACAGCCAGTTGATCGCCAACCTGCGCCTGGGTCTGTCGGTGTTCCTGAGTGCCGACCCGGAAAGCGCCCGCCAGTTACTGCGCGAGAAACGCCGCTTCCGCGCCCAGGAGCGTCGCCTGGCCCACGCCCATGTCAGCCGGTTGCAACACAAGATCGTACAGAGCCTGGAGACAAGCTCCCTGCACCTGGAGCTGATTGCCGACATGAAGCGCCTCAACTCGCTGTTTTGCAGCAGCGCCTATGTCGTGCTGGAAACGTCCGACACCGGCGCACTCTCCTCCGACGATATTGCCGACATCACGCATTCACCCTGAACGGATGGTGGCCCGTGAAGTCAGTTAAAGCTGACCTCACTCGCCAGGAAGCTTGTTATGCGTCGCCTGTTGTTCGCCTGTCTGCTCATGGGCTCTGCCCATGCCTTTGCTTTTGACCGTTTGCAAGTCGAGGGCTACACCTTGCCCAACGGCCTGCAAGTGCTGCTCAAGCCAGGCACCGAACGCGGGCATGTGGCGATTCGCCTGGTGGTTGGCGTGGGCCTGGATGACTTCAGTTGTGAGCAAAAAGAGCTGCCGCACCTGCTCGAACACCTGTTGTTCAGCGGCATCGACGGTGGCGGCGAAGGTGATCTCGAAGACCGCATGCAGGCCCTGGGCGGCGAGTGGAACGCCTACACCAGCAACGCCGACACCACCTTTGTGATCGAGGCCCCGGCACACAACCAGCGCAAGGTGCTCGACCTGCTGCTGGCCATCCTCACCCGCACCGAACTGACCGACGCCAATATCAATGCCGCCAAGCGCGTCGTCGAGCGCGAGGACGGCGGGCATTATTCGCACCTGCAGCGCCTGCTCGACCGTCAGGACCTGGGCCACACCGCCAGCAATCAACTGGCGGTCGAGCTGGGCCTCAAGTGCGCCGAACGGGCCGAGGTCGGTCAACTCACGCGCGATCAATTGGAGACACTGCGCAAAAACTGGTACGCCCCCAACAACATGACCCTGATTATCGTCGGCGACCTCGACAAACTGCTGCCGGCCTACCTTGAGCGCACCTACGGCGAACTCGACCCGGTCGAGCCGACCGACCACCTGGCCCTGCCCGAAATCCAGCACGCCGCCGCTCATCGTCGCGACCTGATGCGCGGCTGGGTCGGCGACGGCGCCAAGTTGCACTGGCTGTTTCCCGAGCCGATGCTGGACGATCAGCACGACGAAACCTACGACTTGCTCAAGGATTACCTCGACTGGGCGTTGTATCGCGAACTGCGCCTCAGGCACGGTTTATCCTACGGCCCCTGGAGTGAGCGCGAAGTACTCGGCAGTGTCGGCTTCCTCAGCCTGAATGCCGATCTTGAACGCGAAGACCTCCCCGAGGCCCAACAGGTGCTGCACGACCTCACAGCCAGGCTGCTCAAGGACGGCCTCGAGCCGGCCGCCTTCGCCCGCCTGCAACAGGCCGCCGTCGCCCGCCAGGCCTGGGCCGTGCAGGGCAACAGCGCCTTGGCCGACTATTATTGGAGCGCGTCCGGCGAGTACGCCAACGGGCGCTTCAGCGACCCGGTCAAGCGCATCAAAGCGGTCAGCCTGGAACAGACCAACCAGGCCATGCGCCAGGTGTTCAAGCAACCGGGCTACTGGCGCATCGAAAAACCGCTGCTCAGCTACGACGCTCTGAACTGGATCGGCGCCGGCGTGCTCGGGCTGATCGCGATTGTGTTGATCGGCGTGCGCGGTTATCGCAAACGGATCGCGCAGTGAGCCACCGCACACGCGTACCGAGACGCTATTCTGTCCGGGATCTTTTCCTACACCTACTGCGAATCGCCGAATGCCAAACCTGAGTCACGTAATCCAGCGCATCCTCGAACTGATGAAGCGCTACCCAGGGGTGATCGCACTCGGCGGCTTCATCTCGGGTGTGGGCAGCTTCATTCTGGTGGACCGCCAGCAGGGCATGGCCAGCTGGATCGCGGTGATCATGCTGGTGAGCTGGTTGTGGCTGATGCTGGAAAACAGTTTTACCCAACTGTTCGCCAAACTGTTCAAGCGGGAAATCCCCGAACCGCTGTTGCGCTATGCCACCCAGATGATCCACCAGGAAAGCCTGTTTTTCGTGCTGCCGTTTTTCTTCGTCACCACCGCCTGGAACAGCGGCCAATCGGTGTTTACCGGCCTGCTGGGCGCGGCGGCGCTGGTGTCGATCATCGACCCGCTGTACTACAAATGGCTGGCGCCCAAGCGCTCGCTGTTCCTGGCCCTGCACACCCTGACACTGTTTGCCGCGCTGCTCACCGCGCTGCCGATCATCCTGCACCTGACCACCGCCGAGAGTTACAAGCTGGCGCTCGGCGTGGCCATGGCGCTGTCGATTCCCAGCCTGGCGTTGAGCCTGCCGCTGCGTAGCCTCAGGGGCTGGGCGATGCTGCTGGGGGTCACGGCCGCCATCGGCTGCGCTGGCTGGTTCCTGCGCAGCTGGGTGCCGCCCGCCACGCTGTGGATGACCGAAGTGGCCATCAGCACGCAAATGCAGGATCGCACGCCCGGTGACGACCTCAAGGAAGTCAACGCTGCCCAGTTGCGCAGCGGCGGGCTTTACGCCTACACCGCCATCAACGCGCCGCGCGGGCTCGATGAGCGGATCTACCATGTGTGGAAATTCAACGGGAAAGAAGTCGACCGCATCGCCCTCGATATCCATGGCGGACGCAAGGAAGGCTACCGCGCCTGGACCCACAAACAGAACTTCCCCGGCGACGCCGTAGGGCGCTGGCAGGTGCAGGTGCTCACCGAAGACGGGCAGGTGATCGGCGTGCTGCGCTTCAAAGTGACGGACACCGCACAAACGGACAACCCAACGTAGACGGTAGTGTGCTATTACGTAGCCATTGCGAAATAGCAGACAAGCTCGGAGCTTATGACCAGCAGTCCCACGCCCGGCGCAGCCCACCTCGATACGTCCATCTCGCCGCCACAGTTGCGGATTACGGGGGACTGGACACTGGCCCACTACGCAAGCCTGCGCACACTGTCAGCCAGGCTCGACGGCCAGTACGACGCCGCCGCACGCATCGACCTCAACGGCCTCGGCGCGCTGGACACTGCCGGCGCGTCGCTGCTCGTGGAGTTACTCGGCCCCACCCGCATCGAGCAATCGGCCGAACAGACCGATTGCAGTTTGTCCGCCGCCGACCGCGCGTTGCTCAAGACCGTCTACCGCTCCCTCAACGATTTCTGCGTGCCCGATAAAGGTCCGGAAGAGGCCACCAGCGTCCAGTTGCTGGCGCGTATCGGCCGGGCGGTGGACACCGTGTGGCAGGACAGCAAACAGCTGCTGGGCTTTATCGGCCTGATCCTTGAAACCTTCGCCCGCGGCATGCTGCGCCCCAAACGCTGGCGCCTCACGCCGATGGTCGCGCACCTGGAGCAGGTCGGCCTCGACGCGGCGCCCATTGTCGCCCTGCTGACCTTCCTGGTGGGCGCAGTGGTGGCGTTTCTGGGCGCCACGGTGCTCAAGAGCTTCGGCGCGACGATTTTTACCGTGGACCTGGTGGCGTTCTCTTTTCTGCGTGAATTCGGCGTATTGCTCACCGCCATCCTGATCGCCGGCCGCACGGCCAGCGCCTTTACCGCGCAGATCGGCTCGATGAAGGCCAATGAAGAAATCGACGCCATCCGCACCCTGGGCCTGGACCCGATGGAGCTGCTGGTGTTGCCGCGCGTCATGGCGCTGCTGGTGGCGCTGCCGATGCTGACGTTTCTGGCGATGCTCTCGGGCATTGTCGGCGGTGGCGTGGTGTGTGCCGTGGCCCTGGATATTTCGCCGGCAATGTTTCTGTCGCTGCTGCAATCGGACATCGGCGTGCAGCATTTTCTGGTGGGCCTGGTGAAGGCGCCGGTGTTCGCGTTTCTGATCGCGGCCATTGGCTGCCTGGAAGGTTTCAAGGTCAGCGGCAGTGCTGAGTCGGTAGGTGCCCACACCACCTCCAGCGTGGTGCAGTCGATTTTCGTGGTGATCGTGCTGGATGCGGTCGCCGCACTGTTCTTTATGGAGATGGGCTGGTGAGCCGTCCACTGCGTGCACCCGCCGAGGCGGTGATTGAAGTGCGTGGCTTGTGCAATCGCTTTGGCAGCCAGAGCGTGCACGAACACCTCGACCTGGATGTGTACAAAGGCGAGATCCTCGCCGTGGTCGGCGGCTCCGGCAGCGGCAAGTCGGTGCTGCTGCGCAGTATCGTCGGCCTGCGCCGGCCCAGCGCCGGCGAGGTGCGTGTGTTCGGCCAGAACCTGCCGAACCTGCCCGAGCACGAACGCTCCCTGGTGGAACGCCGCTTTGGCGTGCTGTTCCAGAAGGGCGCGCTGTTTTCGTCACTCACCGTCACCGAGAACGTCGCCCTGCCGCTGATCGAACACGCCGGCCTCAGCCGCGCCGACGCCGAGCACCTGGCGGCGGTCAAGCTGGCCCTGGCCGGCTTGCCGCTGTCGGCCGCCGACAAATACCCGGCATCGCTGTCCGGCGGCATGATCAAGCGCGCGGCCCTGGCCCGTGCCCTGGCACTGGACCCGGATATCCTGTTTCTCGACGAACCCACTGCCGGCCTCGACCCGATTGGTGCGGCGCAATTCGACCAACTGATCCTGACCCTGCGCGACGCACTGGGCCTGAGCGTGTTTCTGGTCACACATGACCTGGACACGCTGTACACCATCACCGACCGCGTGGCGGTGCTGGCGCAGAAGAAAGTGCTGGTGGCCGACGCCATCGATGTCGTCTCGGAAACCGACGACCCCTGGATTCACGACTATTTCCACGGCCCACGGGGCCGCGCGGCATTGGATGCCGCTCAACCGCTCAACGAGGTATGACATGGAAACCCGCGCCCATCATGTGATGATCGGTCTGTTCAGCGTGATCGTGGTGGTCGGCGCGATGCTGTTTGGCCTGTGGCTGGCCAAATCCAGCGTCGACAGCGCCTTCCAGGATTACGAAGTGATCTTCAACGAGGCGGTCAGCGGCCTGTCCCAGGGCAGCTCGGTGCAGTACAGCGGGATCAAGGTGGGCGACGTCACCAGCCTGCGCCTGGACCCGAAAGACCCGCGCCGCGTGCTGGCGCGCATCCGCCTGGCCGGGCAGACACCGATCAAGGAAGACACCCAGGCCAAGCTCGCGCTGACCGGCATCACCGGCACCTCGATCATCCAGCTCAGCGGCGGCACGCCGCAAAGCCCCGAACTCAAGGGCAAGGATGGCGAGCTGCCGCTGATCATCGCCTCACCGTCGCCCATCGCGCGGCTGCTCAATAACAGCAATGACCTGATGACCGGCATCAACCTGCTGCTGCACAACGCCAACAATATGTTTTCTTCGCAGAACGTCGACCGCCTGAGCAAGACCCTCGACAACCTGCAGCAAACCACTGGCGCCATTGCCGATCAGCGCGGCGATATCAAGGTGGTGATGCAACAACTGATGCAGGTAAGCAAGCAGGCCACCGCTGCGCTTGAGCAGACCACCGTGCTGATGCGCAACGCCAATGGCTTGCTCAACGATCAGGGCAGACAGGCGTTCGGCAGCGCCGAGCAGGCAATGAAATCCCTGCAGCAAAGCACCGCCACCATCAACACCTTGCTCACCACAAATAAGGATTCGGTGAACAGCGGCATGCAGGGCCTCAACGAACTGGCGCCGGCCGTGCGCGAGCTGCGCGAAACCCTCGCGTCGCTGCGCGCCATTTCCCGGCGCCTGGAAGCCAACCCCAGCGGCTACCTGCTGGGCAGCGACAAAAACAAGGAGTTCACGCCATGAAGCGTGCTTGCCAACTGATCGCTCCACTGGCCCTGGCACTGCTGAGCGCGTGCTCGATCCTGCCCAAAGCGGACCCTTCGGACGTGTATCGCCTGACGGCAACGCCCGCCGCCACACAAGGCGCCCCGCTGAGCTGGTCGCTGCGCGTGACCAAGCCCCAGACCAGCGAGTTTCTCGACAGCCCGCGCATTGCCGTGGTGCCCAATGGCAACCTGATCAGCAGCTATGCCCACGCGCGCTGGAGCGACCCGGCGCCGGTGCTGCTGCGCAATCGCCTGCTCGACGGCTTCCAGCGCGATGGGCGGGTGACGCTGCTGAGTACCGACGAGACCAACCTGCAAGCCGACTATGAGCTGGGCGGACAGCTGCAGGCGTTTCAGAGCGAATACCAGGGCAGTGCGGTGCAGGTGGTGATTCGGTTGGATGCGCGGGTGGTGCGGGGCAGTGATCAGCGGATTATTGCCAGCCGGCGGTTTGAGGTAAGGCAGCCGGTGGCCGATACCAAGGTGCCGGCGGTAGTCGCCGGGTTTGGATTGGCGGGGGATCAGTTGAACAGGCAGGTGGTGGATTGGGTGGTTGAGCAGGGCAGTAGAGCAACGAATCGCTGAGGGCCTCATCGGGAGCAAGCCCCCTCCCACATTTTGACCTGTGAACGCTTTCAAAATGTGGGAGGGGGGCTTGATCCCGATAGCGATTTCAGCCTCAGCCAAAGAACCAGTAACACACCGCAATCGCCGCAACCACACCGGCAAACTCCGCCAGCAACGCACACCCCACGGCATGCCTTGCCCGCTGAATCCCCACCGACCCAAAGTACACCGCCAATACATAAAACGTGGTCTCGGTGCTGCCCTGAATCGTCGCCGCCACCAACGCGGGGAAGCTGTCCACGCCCTGGGTCTGCATGGTCTCGATCAGCATCGCCCGCGCCGCGCTGCCTGAGAACGGCTTGACCATCGCGGTCGGCAAGGCATCGACAAACCGCGTGTCCATGCCGGTCCACGCCACCAGGTGACGGATGCCTTCCAGGCCGAAGTCCAGCGCCCCGGAAGCACGCAGCACACCGACTGCGCAGAGCATCGCCACCAGATAGGGCAGCAGGTTTTTCGCCACATCGAAGCCTTCCTTGGCCCCTTCGACAAACGCCTCGTATACCTTGACCTTGCGCAGCGCACCGATCAGCAGAAACAGCATGATCAACCCAAACAGCGTCAGGTTGCCAAGGATCGACGACAGCCCGGCCAGCGCCGTGGCGGACAGGGTGGCCAGCAACGCCATGAAACCACCTAGCACCAGCGCACCGGGAATCAGGTAGGCCAGCACCACCGGGTCCCACAACCGCAGGCGCTGCATCACCGCTACCGACAGCAGGCCCACCAGGGTCGAGGCGCTGGTGGCCAGCAGGATCGGCAGGAAGACCAGCGTCGGGTCGGCGGCGCCTTGCTGGGCGCGGTACATGAAGATGGTCACCGGCAACAGCGTCAGCGACGAGGCGTTGAGCACCAGAAACAGGATCTGCGCGTTACTGGCGGTGTTGGGGATGGGGTTGAGTTCCTGCAGCGCCTTCATGGCCTTCAGGCCGATGGGCGTCGCGGCGTTGTCCAGGCCCAGGCCATTGGCGGCGAAATTGAGGGTGATCAGGCCGATGGCCGGGTGGCCGGCGGGCACTTCGGGCATCAGCCGGCGAAACAGCGGCCCGAGGGCCTTGGCCAGCCAGTCGACGATCCCGGCTTTTTCGGCGATGCGCAAAAAGCCCAGCCATAAGGTCAGGGTGCCGAACAGCAGCACCATGACTTCCACCGACAATTTGGCCATGGCGAAAATGCTTTCGACCATCGCCGCGAAAATTCCGGCGTTACCGCCCACCAGCCATTGCGCCAGTGCTGACACCATTGCCACGACAAAGAAGCCAAGCCACAGGCCATTGAGCATCAGTTAAATCCCCCGAAAGATGGGGCGAATGATAACGGGGCTGACAGAAACGACAAACCCCGGAATTTTCCGGGGCTTGTTTCAGCGCCTGAGGGCGATCAGCCGCGAGTGGCCTGGGCGGTCGGCACTGCTGTGCGGGTGCGCCAGTGCGGCAGCGAGTTCCAGTAGCGCTCGCCTTTGGCATCGTCGTACATGCCTTCCCAACGAGAAATCACCAGCACGGCGAGGGCATTGCCGATCACGTTGAGCGCGGTACGCGCCATGTCCATGATGCGGTCGACGCCGGCGATGAAGGCCAGGCCTTCCAGCGGAATGCCCACGCTGCCCAGGGTGGCCAGCAGCACCACGAAGGACACGCCCGGCACGCCGGCAATCCCTTTGGAGGTGACCATCAGAGTCAGCACCAGCATCAGTTGCTGGCCGATCGACAGGTCGATGCCATACAACTGGGCGATAAAGATGGCGGCGATGCTCTGGTACAGGGTCGAGCCGTCGAGGTTGAATGAGTAACCGGTCGGCACCACAAAGCTGCAGATCGCCTTAGGCGCGCCGTAGGCTTCCATCTTCTCGATCACGCGCGGCAGCACGGTCTCGGAACTGGCGGTGGAGTAGGCCAGCACCAGTTCATCCTTGAAGATGCGCATCAGCTTGATCACCGAGAAGCCGAACAGGCGAGCGATCAGGCCCAGCACCACAAAGGCGAAGAACAGGATGGCGACGTAAACCAGGATCACCAGCTTGGCCAGCGGCAGCAGGGAAGCGAAGCCGAAGTTGGCGACGGTCACCGCGATCAGCGCGAAGACACCGATGGGGGCGTACTTCATGATCATATGGGTGACTTTGAACATGCTCTCGGACACGCCCTGGAACATGGTCACCAGCGGCTCGCGCAGCTCGGGCTTGAGGCTCGACAAGCCGAGGCCGAACAGCACCGAGAAGAAAATGATCGGCAGCATCTCGCCACGGGCGACGGCGGCGAAGATATTCGAGGGGATCAGGTTGAGGATGGTCTCAATGAACGCATGTTCATGCTGCACCTCGGCGGCAGTCGCCTGGTACTTGGAGATATCGACAGTGCCCAGGGTACTCATGTCGATGCCTGCGCCCGGATGGAACAGGTTGGCCAGCAACAGGCCGACAACAATGGCAATGGTGGTGACGATTTCGAAGTAAAGAATGGTTTTGACACCGATCCGACCCAGCTTTTTCGCGTCACCGACCCCGGCAATGCCGACGATCAGCGAGGAAATCACAATTGGGATCACGATCATCTTGATCAGGCGGATAAAGATATCGCCTGCCGGCTGCAAGACGTTGCTGATCCACCAGGCCTTTTCAGCACTGAAATGGTTGAGCAACGCACCGATTGCAATCCCCAGGACCAGACCGATGAGGATCTGCCAGGCGAGGCTTAGTTTTGCCTTCTTCATGTCATTACCCTTACTTCACGTGAACTTAAGGCGAATGCGCCAGCCGCAACGCTCGAGAGCGAAAAAGTGTGTGCACAAGCCTCCATGGAAGGTCACCGCCGCATGGCCGAAATGGCTTACTGGCAGGCGAAAAAAGGCGCAACTATTCCCATGCAAGGGCGCAACGTCTAATGCCGTAAACGCCTACCCTATGCCGAATCGGCATGGCTTTTTTGGGAAATAACTGTCCGACCGGTCAGTTCGATTACGCCAATATGACGGGCAAACATGCCGTGAACCTGCCAATACAGGCTTGCTCAGAGAGACAGACGTGCGCTGAAGGGCTGGCACAAACGCCCGTAAATTAACGGAGTACGCGTCAGAAATATCCTATGGAGGGGGCAAAACTTTCTCGATAGGTGGTCGCGACGACACAACCAGTAATGGTTGGTAAAGAGCGAAAACGAAATATTCGGCTAAGGCTGGTATGGGAAGCAGCCCATCAGAGCAACGAGCCCGCCGCAAGTTCAGCAAGCTTGAGGACTTGTGAACTTGCGTCGCAGCTTTTCACCTGACCCGGCCCTTGCGCAGGCACTCCCTGTACCCGTAGGTCACGCCGATCTCGATTGATCAGAGCAACCCGGCCCCCTGGTCATGCATCGCCCTTGGCGAGCGATGCAGACAGAAAAAAGCGACGGGCTTCTTTCTATGGACGCCGGCCCCGCAGACGCTGAGTGCGTCAAACGGAACCTAGTACCAATTCGGATCTTTCTTGAGCTGTTCCATCAACAGCTTTTGCATGCCTTCGTCCGGCTTACCGATAAACCGGTAATCGGCGTGCCGCGTCGGCGATTTGTCCTTCGGCAAACCGGCCGGGACTTCCACCAACAGGGCGTAGGCATCTTCCTTGTCAAAGCTGACGGCTACGATCAGACGCTTGTTCAGGCAGGTGTCTGCAGTCTCGCAAAGCGGCCCGACCAAGTACTTGTCGCCATCTTCTTCAACTGCGGTCATCTGTTGTTCGGCCGAGCCGGACAGGTTCATCACCCATTCCGGCAGGCGCTCTTCTTTCTTCACCACGTCTCGCCAGGTTTCACGGTACTGCGGGTCCGCACTGAGCAATTCGTTGGCTCGGGTCTGACCGTCATTGGCAGCCATCGCCAAACCGCTGCCGCCCAACAACAGGGCGACAGTAATGGCTTTAAAAGAAAGAGTGGTCATCTTCAGCCTCGGCCTTTACGACCAAAGAAGAACGAAGCGATGAACATCACCAGGAAGACAACAAACAGGATCTTGGCGATACCTGTGGCGGTGCCGGCGATGCCACCGAAGCCGAGGACTGCAGCCACAATGGCGATGATCAGAAACGTGATTGCCCAACTCAACATGGTGATTCTCCTTACGCTTTCATAGGGGGTAACAGCTGTAGTGCAGTGCGGTCGCTCAGTACGGCGCCCGATTTATTGCCTAGAACACCCAGCGCTCTTGCGTAGGCAGCGCGTCCAGGGTGGAATCCTGGTCGACCACACGCAATTGCGGGGCAGTCACATCGGCAGTCGCGCTGGCGATGGAACGAAAATGGTTTTGCGTCATGGCCGGACGGTCGAATTGCGGGACTTGCTGCTGACTCTGTTGCCAGTGCTGCAACTGCTGGCCGCCAATCAACGTGATCATCAGGGCCAGGCTGGCAAACAGACCCTGTTGCAGGCGCAGTGGCGATACACGCAATTGGCTGAGGCTTTGGCGAGTCATGCTGCATTTCTCCCGCATTCTGATTATTGGTTCATGACACTCTTGGGAGATGTATTGCAGAGCGCATGCCAGCTTTTTTTCAAAATAAATATCAATTAAATCAACCATTTACGATTGAACCCAATACAAATGCCCCAGCATCCTGCACGATGCCCCCTTGCAGGCCGTGCGAAATGCACGATGGCCAGTGGTCGGATCGAGGGATAGAACCCGCCGCAGCGGTTGCCGAAGTGGCACGAAGGGCTAAAAACGCCACTAGCCTGGGGTGCTGTAAGAAGGTGCGCAGATAGCTGCGCGAAGTCGCCTTTTATCGATCAGAATAAACCATGCAACTTGCCCGATTATTCCGGGACTAATCACCATCATCATTTAAAGTTAAGGAGCGCGGGACAGATGGAATCAGCCAAGGAACTTCAAGGCCGCATTCTTTTAGTGGATGACGAATCCGCGATTCTCCGCACCTTCCGTTACTGCCTGGAAGACGAAGGCTACACCGTAGCTACCGCCAACAGCGCCGCCCAGGCCGATGCCCTGATGCAGCGTCAGGTGTTCGACCTGTGCTTCCTCGACCTGCGCCTGGGCGAAGACAATGGCCTGGACGTGCTGGCGCAGATGCGCATTCAGGCGCCGTGGATGCGCGTGGTGATCGTCACCGCGCATTCGGCCGTCGACACCGCCGTGGATGCGATCCAGGCCGGCGCGGCCGATTATCTGGTCAAGCCGTGCAGCCCGGACCAATTGCGTCTGGCCACCGCCAAACAGCTGGAAGTGCGCCAGCTCTCCGCGCGTCTGGAGGCGCTGGAGGGCGAAGTGCGCAAACCCAAGGACGGCCTCGATTCCCATAGCCCGGCGATGATGGTGGTACTCGAAACCGCACGCCAGGTGGCCGGCACCGACGCCAACATCCTGATCCTGGGCGAATCCGGCACCGGTAAGGGTGAGCTGGCGCGGGCCATTCATGGCTGGAGCAAGCGCACCAAGAAATCCTGCGTCACCATCAACTGCCCGTCTCTCACGGCGGAACTGATGGAGAGCGAGTTGTTCGGCCACAGCCGCGGCGCCTTCACCGGGGCCAGCGAGAGCACGCTGGGTCGGGTCAACCAGGCGGACGGCGGCACGCTGTTTCTCGATGAGATCGGTGACTTTCCGCTGACCCTGCAGCCCAAGTTGCTGCGCTTTATCCAGGACAAGGAATACGAACGCGTCGGCGATCCGGTGACCCGCCGCGCCGATGTGCGCATCCTCGCGGCCACCAACCTGAACCTGGAAGACATGGTGCGTGACGGCCGCTTCCGTGAAGACCTGCTGTACCGTCTCAACGTCATCACCTTGCACCTGCCGCCGTTGCGCGAACGCAGTGAAGACATCCTGACCCTGGCGGACCGTTTCCTGGCGCGCTTCGTCAAGGACTACGCACGACCGGCGCGAGGTTTCAGCGACCAGGCTCGCGAAGCACTGCTCAACTACCGCTGGCCGGGCAATATCCGCGAACTGCGCAACGTCGTGGAACGCGCGAGCATTATCTGCCCCCAGGAAAAAGTCGAGATCAGCCACCTGGGGATGGCGGAACAGCCGACCAACAATGCGCCGCGCATCGGTGCGGCGTTGAGCCTGGATGAGCTGGAAAAAGCCCACATCGGCGCGGTACTGGCCACCAGCGACACCCTGGATCAGGCGGCCCGTACACTGGGTATCGACGCCTCGACGCTGTACCGCAAACGCAAACAGTACAACCTGTGAGCTTTACCTTATGAAGCTTGCGATGAAACTGCGCACTCGGTTATTCCTGAGCATCTCCGCACTGATCACCGTGGCCCTGTTGGGCCTGGTGCTGGGGCTGGTCAGCGTGATGCAAATGGCAAAGAGCCAGGAATCGCTGATCCGCAGCAACTTCATCACCCTGGACCTGGGGCTCAAGCTGCGTCAGAGCCTGGGGGACCAGTTGATCCTGATGCTGGAAGAGCAACCCGACGCCAAGGCCCTGGAGACGTCCAAGCAGCAATATTTTGCGTTGCTGGACGAAGGTATCGCCCATGAAAAGCGTGATGGACGAATCAACGGTTTCAGCCAGGCGCGCATCGACTACCTGGACTTTCTGAAAGCGTTCGACGAAGCCCAGCGATCGCCACTGGCGAACAAAAAAAATCAGAAACTGACCGATAGCTTCAACGCCTTGCGCAATGGCCTGATCGCCGAACACAAACAAGCCCTGGAAAACATCAACGCCAGCGAACACAAGTCGCGCAACCGTGCATTATTGATCGCTGCGGCGCTGGGGGTGGTTGGACTTGCCGTGCTGATTATCGGCTTCATCACCGCCCATGGCATCGCACGACGCTTTGGTGGGCCGATCGAAGCCCTGGCCAAGGCGGCCGACAAGATCGGGCAGGGCGATTTCGAGGTGACGCTGCCGATCTCGTCAGCGGCGGAAATGAACCAGCTGACCCGGCGCTTCGGCATCATGGCCGAGGCGCTGCGCCAGCATCAGGCAACCAATGTCGACGAACTTCTGGCCGGCCAGCAGCGCCTGCAGGCGGTGCTCGACAGCATCGACGACGGCCTGCTGATGATCGATCGCCAAGGCCGCCTTGAGCACCTCAACCCTGTGGCACAGCGTCAACTGGGCTGGGACGAGGAGCGCCTGGGGCAGGGACTGGGCGAAGCGCTGGTGCGCCCGGAACTGGATGAACAATTGCAGTTGGTGCTGCGCGGCGGCAACCTGGAGCGGGCGCCGGATGATCTGGAAGTGGAAGTCGAAGGCGAATTGCGCCTGCTGACCTACAGCCTTACGCCGGTGAGTCATACCCAGGGGCATATCCTCGGCGCGGTGATGGTGCTGCATGACGTCACCGAGCAGCGTGCCTTCGAGCGGGTGCGCAGCGAGTTCGTATTGCGCGCCTCACACGAGTTGCGCACGCCGGTGACCGGCATGCACATGGCGTTTGGTCTTTTTCGCGAGCGCGCGAAGTTTCCGGCAGAGTCCCGTGAGGCGGACCTGCTGGATACGGTCAACGAAGAGATGCAGCGCCTGATGCAGTTGATCAACGACTTGCTCAACTTCTCGCGCTACCAGAATGGCCTGCAGAAACTCACGCTGGGGCCATGCGACGTGACGGACCTGCTCGAGCATGCGCGCGCGCGCTTTGCCGAGACGGCAAACGCGCAACATATTGAATTGCTGGTGGAAGCCCAGGCCGACGTGCCACGGCTGTACGCCGATCAGGCGCAACTGGAGCGAGTGCTCGACAACCTGCTGGCCAACGCGCTGCGTCATACCGCCGAAGGCGGGCAAATCCACCTGCAGGCACGACGCCATGGCGAGCGGGTGATTGTCAGCGTCGAAGACAATGGCGAAGGCATTGCCTATGGCCAGCAAGGGCGCATCTTCGAACCTTTTGTGCAGGTGGGCCGCAAGAAAGGTGGCGCAGGCCTGGGGCTGGCACTGTGCAAGGAAATCGTGCAATTGCACGGCGGACGCATGGGCGTGTACTCGCGGCCGGGGCAGGGTACGCAGTTTTATATGGCGTTGCCCCTGTAGTTCGCAGGCTTCGTCGGGAGCCCGCTGCCACAGAGGCCGCTCACCATAAAGGTCGCTCGCCACGCGCCCTCCTGGGGTTTAGCGTTGGTTCAGAGCACTCAGGATCGCGGCGCTTTCGGCGTCTGGCGTGCCGTCGAACAGCGACGCACGGAAGTGCATCTGAAACGCCGCGATCACATGCCGCGTGGCCACGTCCAGTTCGCCGGTCTGCGGCGTCGGGTAGCCCAACTTCGCCAACTCTTCCTGGAACCAGGTGATGCTCGGCAGCTGCGTTGCGTACTGCTGCCGGAAGCGGGCGACCGCCTGGGCGTCGGGCCACTGGCCCAGGCCTTCGTCGGCCAGACGCTTCCAGGGGAACAATGGACCAGGGTCGAGTTTGCGCAGCGGCGCGATGTCGCTGTGACCAATGATGTTCTTGGGATCGATGCCGTTGCGTTTACTGATGTCCTTGAGCAACACCACCAGGGACTTCACCTGGGCCTCTGAATAGGGGTACCACAGGCGACCGGTCGGCGTGTCCGTGTACCCGGGGTTGACGATTTCAATACCGATGGAGCTGGAGTTGAGCCACGTGCGGCCCGCCCACTGGCTTTCCCCGGCATGCCAGGCGCGCTGGCTCTCATCCACCAGCTTGTAGATGGTGGCGCTGGCGTCGTCGCCGATCAGGTAGTGGCTGCTGACCTGGCCGTGGGTGAGCAAGGCCAGCGAGCGCTCAAGGTTGGTGGAGGTGTAGTGGACGATCACGAACTGCACGCGATTGTCGTGGTTGACCGAGGGATGGTTGGTGTCAATGCGCGGACCACTGGCGCAGCCGGCGAGCAGAATGAACAGGAAGGCAAAGTACAGGGTTTTCATAGGGAGTGACGTCACGCTGAAGACGGTAATGCAACAGTGTAACGTAAGGTGTGTGACACAGCGCTCAAATCATGAAATGGAACATTTTTACGCCGCCTGCACCTGATTGCGCCCAGCGGCCTTGGCGCGATACAACGCCTCGTCGGCGCGTTTGAGCGCCACGTCGCTGCGCTCCCCCGGCTGGAACTGCGCCACGCCCATGGACAGCGTGATCGTCACCGGCTCGCCCTTGAAGTGGAAGGGGCAGGCCTCGATGGCCGACCGCAGCACTTCGCCCACAGCCAGCGCCTGAGTGAGTGAAGTGTCGGGCATCAGCAACACAAACTCTTCGCCGCCAAAGCGCGCAATAAAGTCGCGGCCATGCAGGTGCTTGCGCAGCACGTTGGCGATGATCTTCAACACCTTGTCGCCGGCCAGATGGCCGTAGCCGTCGTTGACGCGCTTGAAGTGATCCAGGTCCAGCATCGCCAGCGACAGGCTGTTGCCGCGCTGATGCCAGGCGTTGACCTCGTGGTCCAGACGCTCGCTCCACGCTGCGCGGTTGGGCAGGCGGGTCAGCGGGTCAATCAACGCCTTCTGACGCTGTACCTCCATATGTTCGCGATAGCCCAGCGCTTCCTGCTCCATGTGGGCGACGCGTTCGGCCAGCCCCTGGAGCCGCGCTGCCACTTCCTCTTCGCGCTGGTCCCGTTGCTGGCGGTGCTCGTCCATGGTGCCGAGCAAGCCTTCGATATGGCTTTCCAATACCTGCTTGAGGCTGTCCAGGTCGGCCGCTTCCTGCACGCTGCTTTGCAAGCCGTCGACCTGTTCGCGTATCTGCGTGTCAAGCTGGCGGGCGGCGGAGCGGCTGTCGAGGTGGTCATCGCTGGCCACCTGCAGATGGCCCTGGAACGCTTCAAGACGCTCGTTGAGGTGCTTGAGATAAGCCTCGAACTCATGCTGGCCGCTGTCGGTGACCGCCAGCATCAGCACCGCCAGGTCATCGAGAATCGGCAGCAGCTCGTACCAGTTCAAGCCATTGGCCAGGCGCTCGCGCATGGCTTCGGCCTGGGGCCGGTGGCGCTCTGGGAGGCTCAGGTCTTCCAGCAGGCCGAGCAAGGTGCTTTCGATATGCCGGGCCACGGAGCTGTAGGAAGGCTCCGGCGAGTCGGGCAGGGCATAGCCGCTTTCCCCGGGCTGCTCGTCGGCTTCTTCGTCCTCAAGAACGGGCGGCAGCGACAGGCTGCCGATGCTGGTCTCCTCCGGTGTATCAACCAGCACTTCGGGGGTTTCAATAAAGGCCGCGAGCGCGCTTTCGTTGGGCGGCTCTTCGGCTTCAGGTTCGGGTTCAGGATCAGCGGCAGGTTCGGCGACGGCGGTTTCTGCAAGTGCCGCTTCGACCTTGGGTTGTGCGGCGACTTCAACCGCAGGCGCTGCTGTCAGCGATTGCGGCAATGGCGCAGGGGTCGGCAAGACTTGGGGTGGCGGTTCGGCAGGTGCAGCGGCCTGCTCTTCAGTCACAGGCTCTGGAGCAACCGGTTTTGACGTCGGCTTTACCGGAGGCTCATCGGCCACCGTTTCGGGCGCGACCTCCTTGGCGCTCCCGAACAAGCGTTGCAGCAAACCTGGACCAGGCCGTGGAGTTTCGCCGTCAGCCTCCAGATTATTCAACGCCTGCCCCTGCAGGCTGCTCAATTCGCTGAGCAGCAGCGGAATCTCACGAGCCTGGCCCACGCGACTGTCCAGTTGCTTGGCGAAGGCTTTGAGCGGGCGCGCCACCTCGCGCGGCAGTGGCAATTGCTGCAGCTGGGCGACCAGGGCGGTGAGCGCGGTGCTGATCTGGTCGACACGGGTCTCGCGGCGCTGCTCTGAATCGAGCACGGCTTTTTCCAGGCGCGGCAGCAAGGCGGCGAGGGCGGCGTCCATGTCGTCGGTGCGCACCACATCGCGCATTTCCTTCATGCATTGGTCGACGGCGCGGTCGGTGCCTTCAGCGGCCAGCGTACTGCGCACCAGGCCCCGGCGCAGCAGGTCGAGGCGGGCGGCCCAACGGCGTTCGAGCTTGTCCTGCTGCTCGATGCTTAACAGGTATTTTTCTTTCCAGCGCTCGGCGTCGTCGCTCATGCAAGGGGTCCGCGAGGGCTGGTGCTCAACGCGGGCAATGCATCAACCGTGAGCGAACCCGGCAGACGAATCTCTACCGCGACGGGCAGGTGATCGGAAATGGGCTGCGCCAGGACCTGCACACTTTCCAGCGTGAGGGTCGGGCTGAGCAGGATATGGTCCAGGCAGCGCTGCGGGCGCCAGCTGGGAAACGTCGCTTCGACCTGCGGCGCCAGTAGCCCGAGGTCACGCAACGGTGAATTCAGAAGCAGGTCGTTGGCGTGGGTGTTCATGTCCCCCATCAACACCTGGTGCTTGTAGTTGCCGATCAGCTCGCGCACGTAGGCCAGTTGCAGGTTGCGCGTCCGCCCGCCGAGGGCAAGGTGCATCATCACCACTACCAGCGCTTCCGGGCCTTCGCCGAATCGCACGAGGATTGCGCCGCGCCCCTTCGGGCCTGGAAGCGGGTGATCCTCGATGGCCGTCGGCTTCAGGCGGCTGAGCACACCATTGCTGTGCTGCGCCAGACGCCCGAGGTTTCGATTGAGTTGCTGGTACCAGTAGGGGAAGCCGCCGAGCTGGGCCAGGTGTTCCACCTGGTTGATATAGCCCGAGCGCAGACTGCCGCCGTCAGCTTCCTGCAACGCGACCAGATCAAAGTCATTGAGCAGGGTGCCGATCTTCTGCAGGTTACCGGTGCGCCCTTTGTGGGGCAGCAGGTGCTGCCAGCCACGGGTCAGGTAGTGCCGATACTTCTCGGTACTGTTGCCCACCTGGATATTGAAGCTGAGCAAGCGCAGACGGCTGTCCGCCGGCAGGCCCGTTGACTCCAGGTGATGTTCATTGACCTGCGGTTCGTGCAGGCCAATGCCACGTTCGGTTCCCCAGCGGCGCATGACGAGCCCCTTACTTGGCTGCACGCTCTTTGGCGATCAGTTGGTCAGCGACATTGAGGGTCGCTTCAGGACCACCAGTGGAGCCCAGGTCGAAACGGTATTTGCCGTTGACGATCATGGTAGGCACGCCTTGCACCCCGTACTTCTGCGCGAGTTCCTTGGCCTGCTTGATCTGGCCCTTGATGGCGAAGGAGTTGAAGGTAGCGAGGAATTTTTCTTTGTCGACACCCTGGGTGGCCACGAAGTCAGCCATTTCGTCCGGCTTGGTCAGACGCTTGCCTTCCTTCTGGATGGCGTTGAATACGGCGTTATGCACCTTGTGCTCGACACCCATGGCTTCCAGGGTCAGGAACAATTGGCCGTGGGCATCCCAAGGGCCGCCGAACATGGCCGGGATGCGTTTGAAGTTCACGTCTTTGGGCAGTTTCTCGACCCAGGGATTGATGGTCGGTTCAAATGCGTAGCAATGCGGGCAGCCATACCAGAACAGCTCCACCACCTCGATCTTGCCTGGTACCGAAACCGGCACCGGGTTAGCCAGCTCGACGTAGGTTTTACCCGCTTCAAGCGGCACATCGGCGGCCTGTGCGGTCATGCCGAAAAGACTGGCAGTGACGAGAGCGGCGCTGAGGATCAGATTACGCATGCTTTACTCCTGGACAAATAAAGTCGCCTCACGCGACCTTTAGTTGTGACAGGTCTACGCGGACATGAGTTCGTTAGTGTAACGGCAGCGGCCACAAAAAAGGGCGGCCCGGGCCACCCTTTTTATGCTTGCATCGCGGGATTAATCGAGTGTTAACGTCGCGGCCCATCAGTGCAGACCCTCGATGTAACTGGAGAGGGCCGCAATGTCCTCATCGCTGAGCTTGCGGGCGATGGTGCGCATGGTCATCGCCTCGCCATCGTTGGCCCGGCCTGCGTCTTCCTTGCGAAAATCAGTCAGTTGTTTGGCGGTGTACTGCGCGTACTGACCGCTCAACTGCGGAAAGCCCGCAGCAGCATTGCCCGTGCCATCGGGCGCGTGGCAACCGGTGCAGGCCGGCAGGCCCTTGCTCAGGTCACCGCCGCGGAACAGCTTTTCGCCACGGGCGACCAGCTTGGGGTCAGCGGCGCCCACGCTGCCTTTCTGGGCGGCAAAGTATGCCGCGAGGTCGGCCATGTCCTGGTCGCTGGAGTTGGCCAGCAAGCCGGTCATTTCCAGCACCGTACGCTTGCCGTCCTTGATATCGTGCATCTGCTTGGCCAGGTAGCGCTCGCCCTGACCTGCCAACTTGGGAAAATTCGGCACCGGGCTGTTGCCATCGGGACCGTGGCAGGCCCCACATACGGCAATTTTGGTCTGGCCCGCCTTGGCGTCACCCGCAGCCTGGGCAACACCGGTGATGCCCAGGGCCAACAGCAGACTTACGATCAGTTTATTCATCAGCTAATCCAACTACTCATCCAACTGCGGCCAGAAGTTTTAAACGTTATCTACCGGGTTTACTCATCATCAACGGATCGACGACCTGGTGATCTCCAGCCTTGCGGCCCTGCATAAAACCACGCGCGGTATTGCCTTTGAACACAAACTCGGTTGTACAGCGCCTGGGGTTCCTGTGTAGCCTGAGCGCCATGAAAGCACACACAAAATCTGCGGCATCATATACTCGCGTTACTTAAACGGAAACGACACCGCTTGCCGCCCCCTTTTTCGGCACCGCTCACATCGGAAATCTCATGCAACTCAAGAATCCCATCCTCGGTCTGTGCCAACAGTCCACCTTCATGCTCAGCGCCGCCAAAGTGGACCAATGCCCCGATGACGAAGGCTTTGAAGTCGCCTTTGCCGGCCGCTCCAACGCTGGCAAGTCCAGCGCACTGAACACCCTGACCCACGCCAGCCTGGCGCGCACCTCGAAGACCCCGGGTCGCACGCAACTGCTCAACTTCTTCAAGCTGGACGACGAGCGTCGCCTGGTCGACCTGCCAGGCTACGGTTACGCGAAAGTACCCATCCCGCTGAAGCTGCACTGGCAGCGTCACCTGGAGGCCTATCTGGGTGGCCGCGAGAGTTTGAAAGGGTTGATCCTGATGATGGACATCCGTCATCCAATGACCGACTTCGACCTGCTGATGCTCGACTGGGCTGTCGCCAGCGGCATGCCGATGCATATCCTGCTGACGAAGGCCGACAAGCTCACCTACGGCGCGGCCAAGAACACCTTGCTCAAGGTGCAGGCCGAAATCCGCAAGGGCTGGGGTGACACCATCACCATCCAGCTGTTCTCGGCGCCAAAGCGCATGGGCCTGGAAGACGCCTACACCGTGCTGGCCGGCTGGATGGAATTGGCAGACAAGGGCGCAGAAATCGCCGAATAGCTTTTCTGCAGGCAAAAAAAACCCCGGACTTCGTATGGGGAGGGGAAGTTCGGGGTTCAAGTTCCGGACCGCTAGGGCGGAGTCCGGATATCTGCCAACACTTAACACAACATAGGAGCTTTGAAGGGCTTCACCACCCATTCAGAGACTCTGAGTAGCAATTCACAGGTTAAGTTCCGGCCCGCCCGAAAAACTGTGAAATACCTGAAGGCTATTTCCCACGTCAAACGCTGTGCCACCGCCCGTTGCCGGTGGCGAACGCCCGCCGTCAGTGCGCTTCGTCCCAGTTGTTGCCCACACCCACTTCCACCAGCAGGGGCACGTCCAGTTGCGCGGCAGCGCTCATGTGCTCACGAATCCTCTCGCTGACTTCGGCGACCAGATCCTCACGCACCTCCAGCACCAATTCATCGTGTACCTGCAGAATCACCTTGGCATCCAGACCCGAGTCGGTCAGCCAGTTATCCACGCGCACCATGGCTTTCTTGATGATATCGGCGGCGGTGCCCTGCATCGGCGCGTTGATCGCCGTGCGCTCGGCGGCGGCGCGTTCCTGGGGTCTGTTGGAATTGATATCCGGCACATACAGGCGGCGGCCGAAGAAAGTTTCCACGTAGCCCTGGTCGGCAGCCTGGGCGCGGGTGCGCTCCATGTACTCGCGGACCCCGGGATAGCGGGCGAAATACACGTCGATATAGGCCTTGGCGGTCTTGGTATCAACGCCAATGTCCTTGCCCAGCTTCTGCGCGCCCATGCCATAGATCAGGCCGAAGTTGATCGCCTTGGCACTGCGGCGCTGGTCGGAGGTGACCTCGCCCAACTCCACTTTGAACACCTCGGCCGCAGTGGCGGTGTGCACATCCAGATTGTGACGGAAGGCATTCATCAAGCCTTCGTCCCTGGACAGGTGCGCCATGATGCGCAGCTCGATCTGCGAATAGTCCGCTGCCAGCAGCTTGTAACCTTTGGGCGCGACAAACGCCTGGCGGATGCGCCGCCCCTCAGCGGTGCGCACCGGGATGTTCTGCAGGTTCGGGTCGCTGGAAGACAGGCGCCCGGTCGCGGTCACCGCCTGGTGATAAGACGTGTGGATACGCCCGGTGCGCGGGTTGATCTGTTCCGGCAGGCGGTCGGTATAGGTGCTTTTGAGCTTGCTCATGCTGCGGTACTGCATCAGCACCTTGGGCAGCGGATAGTCATCCTCGGCCAGTTTGGCCAGCACTTCTTCCGCCGTCGAGGCCTGCCCCTTGCCGGTCTTTTTCAGCACCGGCATGCCGAGCTTGTCGTAGAGAATCGAGCCGAGCTGTTTGGGAGAACCCAGGTTGAATTCCTCACCGGCGATCTCGAATGCCTGGCGCTCCAGTTCGACCATCTTGTGGCCCAATTCGATGCTCTGGATACCCAGCAACTCCTTGTCCACCAGCGCGCCCTGACGCTCGATGCGCGCCAGCACCGGTACCAACGGAATTTCGATATCCGACAGCACGCTGGCCAGGCTCGGGATCGCGGCCAATTGCGCGTGCAGCGCCTGGTGCAGACGCAAGGTCACGTCGGCATCTTCGGCTGCGTACGGGCCGGCCTGTTCCAGTGCGATCTGGTCAAAGGTCAGTTGCTTGGCGCCCTTACCGGCGATGTCCTGGAAACTGACGGTGTCGTAGTCCAGGTACTTCTTCGCCAGGCTGTCCATGTCGTGCCGGGTGACGGTGGCATTGAGCACATAGGACTCAAGCATGGTGTCGAAAGCAATGCCGCGCACGGTGATGCCTTGCGCCGGGTCGCCGCCGATGGCGCAGTTGGCGAGGATGTTCATGTCGAACTTGGCGTGCTGGCCGACCTTGAGTTTGGCCGGGTCTTCCAGCAGCGGTTTCAAGGCAAGCAGCACGGTGTCACGGTCCAGTTGGTCCGGCACGCCGATGTAGGAGTGGGTCAGCGGGATGTAGGCCGCTTCATGGGACTGCACGGCGAAGGACACCCCGACCAATTGCGCTTTTTGCGCGTCGATGCCGGTGGTTTCGGTGTCGAACGCGAACAACGGTGCATCCTGGAGCTTCTTCAACCATAGCTCGAAGGTCGGCTGGTCGAGGATAGTGGTGTAGGCCGTTTCCAGGGGAGCCGTGGGTGCAGCCTCGACCACCTCGACCGCCACGGGCGCCGCGCTCAGCTCGACGCGCTTGGCATCGCGCTGAATCTCGTCGTACCAGCTCTTGAACTCGAGCAGGGTGTACAGCTCAAGCAGCTTTTCACGGTCCGGTTCGATCAGGTGCAGGTCGTCCAGGCCGATATCCAGCGGCACATCGATCTTGATCGTGGCCAACCGGTACGACAGGAACGCCATCTCGCGGTGCTCTTCCAGCTTGGCGCGCAGGGTCTTGGCGCCGCGAATCGGCAGGCTCGGCACAATGTCCAACTGCTCATAAAGCTCTTTGAGGCCGCCATTGACGCCCACCAACAAGCCGGAGGCAGTCTTGGGACCAATGCCCGGCACGCCGGGAATGTTGTCGGACGAATCGCCCATCAATGCCAGATAATCGATGATCTGCTCCGGAGCGACGCCGAATTTCTCCTTCACGCCCTCTACGTCCATCGCGCTACCGGTCATGGTGTTGACCAGGGTAATGTGCCCGTCGACCAACTGCGCCATGTCCTTGTCACCGGTGGAAATCACCACCGGCCGGCTGGCGGCCGCGCTGCTGCGGGCGAGGGTGCCGATCACGTCATCGGCTTCGACGCCTTCGACGCACAGCAACGGAAAGCCCAGAGCGATCACACTCTGGTGCAGCGGCTCGATCTGCAGACGCATGTCATCGGGCATGCTCGGACGATTGGCCTTGTAATCGGCATACATGTCATCGCGAAAAGTCCCACCCTTGGCGTCGAAAACCACCGCGAACGGGCTGTCCGGGTACTGCCGGCGCAGACTCTTGAGCATGTTCAGCACGCCCTTGACCGCGCCGGTCGGCAGGCCTTTGGAGGTGGTCAGCGGTGGCAGTGCATGGAAGGCGCGGTACAGATAAGAAGAACCGTCCACCAGGACGAGGGGCGCTTGGCTCATGAGCAGGATCAACCTTTTCGGCGGGTCAGGCGCTAGAATAGCCGGACCAATGAAAACAAAGGGACAAGGTTATCATGCGTACATTCAATCGCCTGCTGTTGACTGGCCTGATTGCACTCGCTCCGATGGCTGCCATGGCGGCAGACGATGCGCCGTCGGCCGACCCGGAAGTGACCATTCGCACGGAAGGCGACAAGACCATCCAGGAGTACCGCCAGAATGGCTTTCTGTATGCGATCAAGGTCACGCCCAAAGGTGCACCGCCGTATTTCCTGGTGCGCGCGGACGGAACCGACGCGAACTTCATCCGCTCTGACCAGCCGGATATGCTGATTCCGTCATGGAAGATCTTCGAATGGAAATGATTTCCCCACTTTAATCGACGCTGCAATTCGCAGCGTCCGTAACGGCAGTTTACCCATGTCTGTGTTTACCCCCCTGGCTCGGCCCGAGCTGGAAACCTTTCTCGCGCCCTACGGGCTCGGCCGCCTGATCGACTTCCAGGGGATTGCCGCTGGTAGCGAAAACACCAATTTCTTCATCAGCCTGGATCAGGGCGAGTTCGTCCTGACCCTGGTTGAGCGCGGCCCTGTGGCAGAAATGCCGTTTTTCATCGAGCTGCTCGACGTACTGCACGACGCCGACCTGCCGGTGCCCTACGCGCTGCGCACCACCGACGGCGTCGCCTTGCGCGAGCTGGCCGGCAAACCGGCGCTGCTGCAACCGCGCCTGGCCGGCAAGCACATCACGCACGCCAATGCGCAGCATTGCGCCCAGGTCGGCGAACTGCTCGGCCATCTGCACCAGGCCACCCAGGGCGACAAGGTGCTGGAACGCAAGACCGACCGCGGGCTGGACTGGATGCTCAGTGAAGGTGCACAGATTGTTTCGCACTTGAACGCCGCGCAGCAAAGCCTGTTGCAGGACGCGCTGGCCGAGATCCAGGCGCACAAGGCCGACATCCTGGCCCTGCCGCGGGCCAACCTCCATGGCGACCTGTTCCGCGACAACGCGATGTTCGAAGGCACCCACCTGACCGGCCTGATCGACTTCTACAACGCCTGCTCCGGGCCGATGCTGTATGACGTCGCGATTGCGCTGAATGACTGGTGCTCGAACGCAGAAGGCGCAATCGATGGGCCGCGGGCCCGTGCGTTGCTGGGCGCCTACGCGGGGCTACGACCGTTTACCGCGAAGGAAGCCGAACTGTGGCCGACGATGCTGCGGGTGGCGTGCGTACGGTTCTGGCTGTCGCGCCTGATTGCTGCTGAGTCGTTTGCCGGGCAGGATGTGCTGATTCACGATCCAGCGGAGTTCGAACACCGCCTGGCGCAACGCCAGCGGGTCAGCGTCCACCTGCCGTTCGCCCTCTGAAGCCTTACCGGATCAAAAAATGTGGGAGAGGACTTGCTCTCGATAGCGGCGTATCAGGCAACTTATGCATGCCTGGCACACTGTCATCGGGAGCAAGCCCCCTCTCACACTTGATCTTCGCTTGGTCTTAGAGCGACTCCAGGCAGCCCGCCAGGTCGTTACCCAGCTTGTCCAGCACTTGCTCGTAGCCATTAGCGGTGGCCGGTGTATAACCGCCCAGCGCATCCAGCTCCGCCAGTTTTACCGGCAGACCTGCCACCAGGGTTTCAGCCAGACGCGGGCGCAGCGGCGGCTCGCTGAACACACAGGTCTTGCCCACTTCCTGCAGACGCGTGCGCATTGCCGCGACATGCTGGGCGCCCGGTTGCACTTCGGCGGCAACGCTGAACACGCCGGCATGCTTGAGCCCGTAAGCCTCTTCGAAGTAATCGAAGGCTTCGTGGAACACAAAATAAGGTTTGCCGGCGATCCCTGCCAGGCGCTTTTTCAGGCGCGCATCCAGTGCGTCCAGACGCTCGTCGAAAGCCTTCACGTTGCTCTCATAACGGCCGGCGTTCTGCGGGTCGGCGGCACTCAGGTCCGCCGCCATGCGCGCTGCGATCACTCGCGCATTGACCGTGGACAGCCACACGTGCGCATCCAGGCTGCCCGGACGGTGATCGTGGTCATGCTCGTCGGCATCGTCGGCGTGAGAGTGGCTATCTTCGGCGAAGCGACGCAGTTTCATGCCAGGCAGGTCCTGCACCGCCACCGTTGGCGCGCTGCGACCCTTGAGCACGCGCGGCAGGAAGCTCTCCATGTCCGGACCGATCCAATACAGCAGGTCCACCGACTGCACGCGCCGTACGTCGGATGGGCGCAACGCGAAGTTATGCGGCGACGCACCCGGCGGCAACAACACCTCGGGGACCGCCACGCCGTCCTGCACAGCGGCGGCAATCAGCTGCAACGGCTTGATGCTGGTCAGCACCTTGACCTCGGCCTGAGCGGCCCCCGCAACGAAAAAACTGGCGATAAATATGACAAAAACTGGAAAAAGTCGGGACACGATGACCACTCAATGGCGTAGGAACGGGTAACATAATAACGTCTCTATCAAATGTCTGTCGCCGCTCATGCCTAAAACACCGCTTGCCAGCCGTCCCCACGACCATTCTCACTGCGTGCACACCGCGCTGGCGGAAGCCGACACCCTGTGTGCGCAAAAGGGTTTGCGCCTGACCGCCCTGCGTCGCCGCGTGCTGGAACTGGTGTGGCAAAGCCACAAACCGCTGGGCGCCTACGACATTCTCGGCGTGCTCAGCGAACAGGACGGCCGTCGCGCCGCGCCGCCTACCGTGTATCGCGCGCTGGATTTCCTGCTGGAAAACGGCCTGGTGCACCGCATCGCCTCGCTCAACGCCTTCGTCGGCTGCAACCACCCCGAACACGCGCACCAGGGCCAGTTCCTGATCTGCCGCGAGTGCCACGCCGCCATCGAGCTTGAACAAAAAAGCATCAGCGACGCGATCATCAAGAGTTCTGCCGAGGTGGGCTTTCAGGTCGAAGGGCAAACGGTCGAAGTGGTCGGCCTGTGCTCGGGCTGCCAGGGGGCTTGATGAGCAACGCGTTAATCCGCCTGGAGCAGGTCGGGGTCACGTTCGCCGGGCAAACCGTGCTGGATAACATCGCCCTGAGTGTCCAGCCACGGCAGATCGTCACCCTGATCGGCCCCAACGGCGCCGGCAAGACCACCCTGGTGCGCGCCGTGCTCGGCCTGCTCAAGCCCGACACCGGTAGCGTGTGGCGCAAGCCCAAGCTTCGCGTGGGCTACATGCCGCAAAAATTGCACGTCGATCCGACCTTGCCGTTATCCGTGCTGCGCTTTTTGCGCCTGGTGCCCGGCGTTGACCGCGCCCGCGCCAAGGCGGCGCTCAAGGAAGTCGGCGCCGAGCAGGTGATCGACAGCCCGGTGCAAAGCATCTCCGGCGGCGAAATGCAGCGCGTGCTGCTGGCCCGCGCCCTGCTGCGCGAGCCCGAACTGCTGGTGCTCGATGAGCCCGTGCAAGGCGTCGACGTGGCCGGTCAGGCCGAGCTGTACAGCCTGATCACCCGCCTGCGCGACCGCCATGGCTGCGGCGTGCTGATGGTGTCCCACGACCTGCACCTGGTGATGAGCACCACCGACCAGGTGGTGTGCCTCAACCGCCACGTGTGCTGCTCCGGCCACCCGGAACAGGTCAGCGGCGACCCGGCCTTTGTCGAGCTGTTCGGCAAGAACGCGCAGAGCCTGGCGATCTATCACCACCATCACGACCACGCCCACGACCTGCATGGCGCCGTGGTCGACGACCCTTCTGCACCCCACGTGCATGTTCACGGAGATAGCTGCAAGCATGGCTGATTTTCTGCTCTACGCCCTGCTGGCAGGCTTGGCTCTGGCATTGGTGGCGGGCCCGCTGGGCTCGTTCGTGGTGTGGCGGCGCATGGCGTATTTTGGCGACACCTTGTCCCACGCCGCCCTACTCGGCGTGGCCATGGGCTTTTTGCTGGATGTGAGCCCGACCATCGCCGTCACCGTGGGCTGCCTGCTGCTGGCGGTGCTGCTGGTGACCCTGCAACAGCGCCAGCCGCTGGCCTCCGACACCCTGCTGGGCATCCTGGCGCCGAGCACCTTGTCCCTGGGCCTGGTGGTGCTGAGCTTCATGCATGAAGTGCGCATCGACCTGATGGCCTACCTGTTCGGCGACCTGTTGGCGATCAGCCCGACCGACCTTGCGTGGATCCTCGGCGGCAGCGCTGCCGTGCTGATGCTCCTGGTGACGCTGTGGCGCCCGCTGCTGGCGATTACCGTGCACGAGGAGCTGGCCAAGGTCGAAGGCTTGCCGGTGCCGGCCCTGCGCATGGCCCTGATGTTGTTGATCGCGGTGGTGATTGCTGTCGCGATGAAGATTGTCGGCGTATTGTTGATCACGTCGCTGCTGATCATTCCCGCCGCCGCCGCCCAGCGCCACGCCCGCTCTCCGGAGCAGATGGCAATCGGCGCCAGCCTGTTGGGGATGCTTGCCGTCTGTGGGGGCCTGGCGTTGTCCTGGTTCAAGGACACGCCGGCCGGGCCATCGATTGTGGTCGCGGCCGCGGCCCTGTTTCTGCTGAGTTTTGTCCTGCCCCGTCGAGGGGTGTAGACTTGCTCGCTTTTTGCGCAATTAGAGAGTCGCAGGAATGAAGCCGTTCACCTCCCGTTATCTGCTCCTTGCCGCATTTTCCCTGCTGCTGGGCGCCTGTCAAAGCACACCGCCCGCCGCCCTCGCGACGCCGGACGCTCGCGCTGCGGCCATCGCGCAGCTGGAGCAAAACCTGGCCAGCAGCGAGCTGGCAACCGCCGAGGACCAACTGGCGGCCTTGCAGGCACAAACACCCAATGACCCGGCGCTGGAGGCTTACCAACGCCAGTTGGCCGAAGCCTACCTGCAGCGCAGCCAGATCGTCCTGCAAAAGGGCGACGTCAACGCTGCCGCCACCGCCCTGAGCCGTGCCCGTGCGCTGATGCCCAAGGCGCCGGCCCTCACCGGCGGCGTCAACAGTGCGATCAGCCATGCGCGCAAAGCCGAGCTGGACAAAGCCGAGGCCGCCTTGAAAGCCGCCGAAGCCAAGCCGCCCGCCAAGGTCATCGACCCGGCGGCGCCCAGCACTACGGTGGCGTTGAACCTCACCGATATCGAAGCCCTGCGCCATCAACTGGATGCGATTGCCACCGATGTGGTGAATTACCAGTGCGACGTGAGCATCCAGGCGCCGCGCACCGAGGATTACCCGTGGCTGGCCACATTACTGACCAAACGGGTGAAGCGGATTGATTCGGGGTATGAGCTGAAGATCCACCGCCAGATCCTGAAACACATTCCGGCGCAGGTTGTGCTGATTCCGCGCAAGGCGGACTAACGCAAATCGGGAGCAAGCCCCCTCCCACCCCTGGAACGCATTCCAGGGGTGGGAGGGGGCTTGCTCCCGATTGCGGTTTAAGAAACAACCAATAAGTTAAGCCGGAATTGCCTTGGCCTTGGCCTCACGATCCCAGACCCGATGCTCGGCAATCGCCGCAAAGAACGCCTTGAACGCCTTCGCATCCGCGCCCACGATCAGCCCCTCGTCCGCCTCCAGCTTCAGCAGATCCAACAGCGGCTTCACGTCACTGGCGACCGCAATCGCCTTCAGGTGCTTGTACGCCTCCAACACATAGTGCAGCGCCACACCGTCACCGCTCAGCGCGTCCACCGAAGCTTTACCGCCCGGGATAAACACCGCGTCAAAGGCAATCGACGGCATGCCTTCCATCGACGCATCCACCGGCAGCGCCTTGCCATCTGCCGTCGTCACCGGCGCCGAAGTCGGCCCCAGCAACTTGGCGTGGGCACCTTCTGCCTCCAGCGCTTTTTTCATTGCATCAATCGCTGCGCCGTCCACGCCATTGGCCGCCAGAATCGCCACTTTGCGCGTCTTGATATCACCCGATAGCAGGTTCACCTGGCTCAAGGCCGGCGATTTTTTAACCGAGGTCTCACGCACAGGCACGGTGCCTTTGGCCGGCGCCGGCAGGCCCAGGTTCTGCGCAACGCGCTTGGCCAGTTCCAGGTCGATGTTGGCGAGGATCTCGTTGACCTGACGGGCACGGATGTACTCGCGCTCGACCTTGCCCAACTCGAAGCTGTAGGCCGCGATGATGTGCTCTTTCTCGTGGTGGCTCATGCTGTTGAAAAACAGTGTGGCCTGGGAGAAGTGATCGCCGAACGACTCGCTGCGCTCACGCACCTTGTTGGCGTCAACACGCTCGTAATAGGTTTCGAAACCGCCGTCAGTCGGGCCTGCCGGTGTTTCTTTCGGCCAGCCACCGTCGATGGAGTTCGGCTCGTAGGCGGCGCGGCCCTTGTCGATCACGGTGCGGTGCTGCGCGTCGCGCTGGCCATTATGGAACGGCGCAACCGGACGGTTGATCGGGATCTCGTGAAAGTTCGGCCCGCCCAGTCGGCTGATCTGCGTATCCGTGTAGGAAAACAGACGGCCTTGCAGCAGCGGGTCGTTGGTGAAATCGATACCCGGCACGATGTGGCCTGGGCAGAACGCAACCTGCTCGACCTCGGCGAAGAAGTTGTCCGGGTTGCGGTTAAGCACCATCTTGCCGAGCGGGGTGATCGGCACCAGCTCTTCGGGGATGATCTTGGTCGGGTCAAGCAGGTCGAAGTCGAAGTTATGCTCGTCTTCTTCTGCAACGATCTGAACGCCCAGCTCCCACTCAGGGTAGTCGCCGCTCTCAATCGCTTCCCACAGGTCGCGACGGTGGTAGTCGGTGTCTTTACCGGCCAACTTCTGCGCTTCGTCCCACACCAGGGAGCAGGTGCCAACCTTTGGCCGCCAGTGAAACTTGACGAAGCTCGACTTGCCTTCGGTGTTGATCAAACGGAAGGTGTGCACGCCAAAACCCTGCATGGCACGCAGGCTTTTTGGAATGGCACGGTCGGACATGGCCCAGATCACCATGTGCGCCGATTCCGGTTGCAGCGACACGAAGTCCCAAAAGGTATCGTGGGCCGAACCGCCAGTAGGAATCTCGTTGTGCGGCTCAGGTTTTACGGCATGCACAAAGTCAGGAAATTTGATCGCGTCCTGAATGAAAAACACCGGCATGTTGTTGCCCACCAAATCGAAGTTGCCTTCCTCGGTGAAGAACTTCACGGCAAAACCACGCACGTCACGCACCGTATCGCCGGAGCCGCGCGGGCCCTGCACGGTGGAGAAGCGCGCGAATACCGGCGTTTTATGCTCCGGCATACGCAGGAAACCAGCCTTGCTAAGCGCAGAGTGGTCTTCGTAAGTCTGGAAGTAACCATGGGCGCCGGTACCACGGGCATGCACGATGCGCTCTGGAATGCGCTCATGGTCAAAGTGCGTGATCTTTTCACGCATGATGAAATCTTCGAGCAGCGAGGGGCCGCGAGCGCCCACCTTCAAGCTGTTCTGGTTGTCGGAAATTTTCACGCCCTGGTTGGTGCGCAGCGCCTGGCCGGTCGCGTCGGAACGGAATTCTTCCAGGGCCTGCAATTTGGCGTTGGTGTTGCCACGGTCAAGGGTATCGGTGCCCGCGAGTTCACTCTTCGGCGGGGTGGCTGGCTTCTTGTTACTCATCAGTCAAAACTCCTTATTCAAAGTGGCCAGAGCGTTCCCCGGCTCTTTTGAGCAAAACCCCAGGCACGGCACCTGGGAAATCGAGTTGCTTAAGTAGTGACTGATGAGGTTTTGGGCCGTTCCTTTTTTATGACCTTTGATCGCGTTATTGCCAAATCGCTGGTTGAATGCGAAATAAATGCTAAGAAAGACTATACGGACAGGCTAAAATGCGCGCCCGGCTAACCGCTGATCCCTTTTCCATGCGCCCCACAAGGTTCGCTACGTGATCGAGTTTCAAAACGTCCATAAAACCTACCGCGTCGCCGGTAGGGATATCCCCGCCCTGCACCCCACCAGCCTGCGCGTCGAAAACGGCCAGGTGTTCGGCCTCATCGGCCATTCGGGTGCGGGTAAAAGTACGCTGCTGCGCCTGATCAACCGCCTCGAAGAACCGAGTGGCGGGCAGATCACGGTCGACGGCGAAGAAGTCACCGCACTGGATGCCAACGGCCTGCGCCGCTTCCGTCAGCAGGTCGGGATGATTTTCCAGCACTTCAACCTGCTGGCGTCCAAGACCGTCGCCGACAACGTGGCACTGCCGCTGACCCTGGCCGGCGAGTTGTCGCGCAAGGCCATCGACCTGCGCGTGGCCGAGTTGCTTGCCCGCGTGGGCCTGTCGGACCACGCCAAAAAATACCCGGCGCAGCTGTCCGGCGGCCAGAAACAGCGCGTCGGCATCGCCCGCGCCCTGGCGACCAAGCCAAAAATTCTGCTGTGCGACGAAGCCACCAGCGCCCTCGACCCGCAAACCACGGCGTCGGTTTTGCAACTGCTGGCCGAGATCAACCGCGAGCTGAAGCTGACCATCGTGCTGATCACCCATGAAATGGACGTGATCCGGCGCGTGTGCGACCAGGTGGCCGTAATGGACGCCGGCGTCATCGTCGAACAAGGCTCGGTGGCCGAGGTGTTCCTGCACCCCAAGCACCCGACCACCAAGCGTTTCGTGCAGGAAGCCGACCAGATCGACGAAAGCGAGCAGCGCGATGATTTCGCCCACGTGCCAGGCCGCATCGTACGCCTCACATTCCAGGGCGAAGCGACCTACGCGCCATTGCTGGGCACCGTCGCCCGCGAAACGGGGGTGGACTACAGCATCCTCGCCGGTCGGATCGACCGCATCAAAGATATCCCTTACGGGCAACTGACCCTGGCCGTCACCGGCGGTGACATGGACGCGGCATTTGCGCGATTTACCGCAGCCGATGTCCATATGGAGGTGCTGCGCTGATGGACGTTTTCCTGAGTTTCTTCGCCAATATCGACTGGTCCGAGATCTGGCTCGCCACGGGCGACACCATGACCATGCTGTTCGGTTCGCTGTTCTTTACCGTGCTGCTGGGCCTGCCGCTGGGCGTGCTGCTGTTCCTGACCAGCCCGCGTCAGCTGTTCGAGCAGAAAGGCCTGTACGCACTGCTGTCGCTGATCGTGAACATGCTGCGCTCGCTGCCCTTCATCATTTTGTTGATCGTGATGATTCCGTTCACCGTGTTGATCACGGGCACGTCCCTGGGCGTGGCGGGTGCGATCCCGCCGCTGGTGGTCGGTGCCACGCCGTTCTTCGCGCGGCTGGTGGAAACCGCCCTGCGTGAAGTGGACCGCGGCATCATCGAAGCCACCCAGTCCATGGGCGCCAGCACTCGCCAGATCATCACCAACGCATTGCTGCCCGAGGCACGGCCCGGCATCTTTGCAGCGATTACGGTGACGGCGATTACACTGGTGTCCTACACGGCCATGGCCGGTGTGGTCGGGGCCGGTGGCCTGGGTGACCTGGCGATCCGTTTTGGTTACCAGCGCTTCCAGACCGACGTGATGGTGGTCACCGTGGTAATGCTGTTGATTCTGGTGCAAATCCTGCAAACCGTCGGCGATCGACTGGTGGTGCATTTTTCTCGAAAATAACGGCCATTGCCGGCCAGAAGCCGGCAATTAACCGAACAAGGAGCTTGCTGCATGAAAAAACTACTGGTCGCTTTTGCCGCCGTTGCGGCGTTTTCCGCCCACGCCGAAACCCTCACCGTTGCAGCCTCGCCGGTGCCGCACGCGGAAATCCTCGAGTTCGTGAAGCCTGCCCTGGCCAAAGAAGGCGTGGACCTGCAGGTCAAGGTCTTCACCGACTACGTGCAGCCCAACGTGCAGGTGGCAGAAAAACGCCTGGACGCCAACTTCTTCCAGCACCAGCCGTACCTGGATGAGTTCAACAAGGCCAAGGGCACTCACCTGGTGAGCGTTGGCGGCGTGCACCTGGAACCTCTGGGCGCGTACTCCAGCAAGTACAAGAAGCTCGACGAGCTGCCGGACGGCGCCAACGTGGTCATCCCCAACGACGCCACCAACGGCGGCCGCGCCCTGTTGCTGCTGGCCAAAAACGGCCTGATTACCCTGAAGGACCCGACCAACATCCTGTCGACCATCAAGGACATCACCGGCAACCCGAAAAACCTGAAATTCCGCGAACTCGAAGCCGCCACCCTGCCGCGCGTGCTGACCCAGGTTGACCTGGCGCTGATCAACACCAACTACGCCCTGGAAGCCAAGCTTGACCCTTCCAAGGACGCGCTGGTGATCGAAGGCAGCGACTCGCCTTACGTGAACATCCTGGTGACCCGCGAAGACAACAAGGACTCGGACGCCGTGAAGAAGCTGGTAGCCGCCTTGCACACCCCTGAAGTGAAGCAATTCATCGAAGAGAAATACAAGGGTGCGATCAAGCCAGCGTTCTGATTCGTCCGTAAATCTGCGACCTCCAACCTGATGGAGGTCAAAAAAGTGGGAGGGGGCTCGCTCCCGATAGCAGCGCTTCAGTCAACTGATAGGTCGACTGACTCACCGCTATCGGCAGCAAGCCCCCTCCCACTTTTTTTGTGCCGGCCTTACTTGCGCAGCAATAACCCCGGCAACTGTGCCACCAGCTTCTGGTTGTTCAACGGCGCGCGGATAAACCCGCGCTGGGTGCCGTCCGGCCCGATAATCGCGAGGTTGCCACTGTGGTCGACGGTGTAGTTGGGCTTGCTGGTGTCAGCTGGTATGAAGGGGATGCTCACGGCATTCGACATCTTCTGCACATCATCCACAGTCGCACCGGTCAGGCCGCGGAACTGCGGATCGAAGTAACCCAAATACTGCTTGAGCTGCGCCGGAGTGTCGCGATGCGGGTCGACACTGACCAGAATCACCTGCAACTTATCCACAGCCTCCTTGGGCAACTCACTCTTGATTTGGCGTAACTGGGCGAGGGTAGTGGGGCAGATGTCCGGGCAGAAGGTGTAGCCGAAGAACAGCAGGCTCCACTTGCCTTTCAACTCGTTGATCACCACCGGCTGGCCGTTCTGATCTTGCAGGGTCACTGGCGGCAGTGGGCGGCTTTGCGGCAGCAGGATGATGCCTGCGTCGATCAACGCCACAGAGTCAACCTGACCCCTTCCCGAGATCGCCTTGTTAACGATGAGGCCCAGGATCAACGCCACCAGGGCAATCAGCATGAAGACAGTTTTTTGAGTTCGAGTCATAGGGTCAACAGTAGGAGTGGTTTATGAGCAGGGCGATAAACGACAGCAACAGGTGCCGGAGTGTAAAGCAGGAGAAGCAGCTGGGTGTAATGCTGCTTCAGGTTATGTAGTACGTATCATGATTGAGCATGTATTGGCCTCCGTTATGGAGGGGGCAAACAGTAGCTAGCCCTCGCCACGCAGGGCTACGGGCGATGAGTGAGCAGTGATATCGAACAACGTGTAAGCCAGCGTTATATGCGTCACATCCCGGGGCATGTCGCGGTCGACGATGAAACGTACCGGCATTTCTATGCGCTCGCCGGGTTGCAGCACTTGCTGGGTGAAACAGAAGCACTCGGTCTTGTGGAAGTACGGCGCGGCTTGCGCCGGGGAAATGCTCGGCACCGCCTGGGCGGTCATGGGTTTGTCGGTGGGGTTGTAGGCCACGAACAGCATCTCGCTGACGGCGCCTGGATGGACCACGACCTCACTGGCCTTGGCATGAAAATCCCACGCCATATTGGCGGCATTGGTGGACTGAAACTGCACCCGCACCTGGCGCATCGAGTCCACCACTTGCGACCCCTCGTATTGCCCGGTGGTCCCGTCGTTGAGGCCGAACGCGCTGGACAGCGCATCGTAGATGGGCACCAGAGCAAAGCTGAAAGCGAACATCGCCACCGCGAGGATCAGCACGCGCGCAATAAACCGTTTGAGCGGAACAGATTCAGCCATAACACCCACCCAGTATCCGCAAGGGCCACACAGTCGAGGACACCGTCGAGTATAGGCAGCGTTCGTAAACTCGTGATGTAGCCGGGAAAATCAGTGAAAAACGATCAGTCCCACCCGATAAAGTCAGGAGCGGAAACGTTTTTGCGACTAAAATTTGCGCTGGGATATAGCGCACGCGCATAACCATGAAGTAATTATGACAAATGCATCTTAGGCGCTCGGATAAACGGGCTAACTTCTCCTCTTTCCTACACCTGCTTGACTGGAGCCACCATGAACACCGCCGCATTGCGCGAGCAGATTTCCCGTGCCCATCACCACGAAGCCAGCACGGGCCAACTGGCCCTGCAACTGGAAAAACAATTGCCGCACCTGCATTCGGCCATTTCCCTGGCTGAAAGTGATCGCAACGGGGTCATGACACGCTTCGTCACGGCCTACATCGACCTCGTCCCGGACCTGCTGGACGCCGCCAATGACGTGGCCCGCGCAGCCGGTATCGAAAGCCAGATCAAACCGGTACTGAAGATCGCCGAGCATTTTTTCCTGCAGCCACCGTCAATCCTCGCCGGGCACGAGGGCCTGGAAAGTTTGCTCGATGAGGCCTACCTGGCGCATCGCCTGGTGGAAGAAGTAAACGATCTGTATATCAAGCATTTCGGTCAGCCGTTGATACCGGCGGATACCACCGTGGCCAACCTGATTGCCCACCAATTGATCGGCGAAGCCTTCGCCAACCAGTTGGACGAGGCGGTACACCTGGCGGTGGATGAAATGCTCAACGAAGAGAGTTTTGCGCTGGAGTCGGTAGAGCGCTACCGGGAAAAGCTGAGAAGCCCGAACACCGAAGCTGCGTGGAAGCGCTGGCCGTGCCTTTCACGGCAGTTGGGCGTTGAACTGGCATTGGATCAGCCTGCCTGATCTGCACAGCCAAAAGATCAAATGCGGGAGGGCGCAAACGCCTTCTTAGCAAACAAAAATAACGTGTTGATGTTAAAGCCTGAAATTTCACACTGCCCATGAGCAGTCAACCACCCCCTTGTGGCGAGCGGGCTTGCCCTAATGCCGTTCAGTTAAGCGCAGATTCCCTGTGGCGAGCAGGCTTGTCCTGCGTTGGGCTGCGCAGCAGCCCCAAAGCCAGGCGCTGAGCCGTATCAGGTACACCGCGTTTTGCTCGATTGGGGGCGCTTCGCACCCCAACGCGGGGCAAGCCCGCTCGCCACAATAAGCCCACACATTTTCCTTAACTGAGCGGCATTAGGGCTTGCCACAACAAGCCCGCTCACCTTGGCGGAGCCTCCCGGGTATTCAAGCCGGGGCGGATCCAATCCCGGTTGTGGTCCTTATCCGCCCTTCCAGGCGGCGCTTCAGCCCCCGCGCCTCAATCACCAGCTTCGAGCCCTTCGCCGCATTTGCGCGGCCCCATTCCTCCAGCAACTCCAGGCATGCATGGTCGATATAGCTCAGGTTATTGAGCGGCACATGCACGGTGGTCCCCGCCGGTACCGTCGACAGCACCTGGGTCAGCGCCGGTACCTTCAGGAAGGTCGCCGCACCGGTCAGGCGCAGTTCCATCTCGGCGTCCTGCGGCAGGTCGATCAGGCTGACTTTCAAGCGTGAGGCCTTGAACGCGAGCTTGAGCAATGTCAGACCGAAGCCCACCAGCACGCCCGTCAGCAAGTCGGTGAAAATGATCGCCAGGGCCGTGGCCGCGTAGGTGAACATCGGCATCCGCCCATAGCGCCCCAACGCCTTGAACGCCTTGATGTCCACCAGCTTGATCCCGGTGTATACCAGCACGCCGGCCAAGCTCGCCACGGGAATACTTTGCAGCACGCTCGACAGCAGCAGCACGAAGCCCAGCAGCCACAGGCCATGGAACATCGCCGACAGCCGCGTGGTGGCGCCGGCCTGGACGTTGGCCGAGCTGCGCACAATCACGCCGGTCATCGGCAGGGCGCCGACCAGACCGCAGAGCATGTTGCCTACACCTTGAGCAGACAATTCCTTGTCGAAGTCCGAGCGCTGCCCACTGTGCATACGGTCAACCGCGGCGGCGGACAGCAGGGTCTCAGCGCTGGCGATGAACGCCACGGCGAACGCCGCGATCAACAGCTGCGGATCGGCCAGGTTGAGCAGGTCGCTGGGACGTAGCCAATCGATGGCGTCCGCCAGGTTTTCCGGTACTTCCACGCGCTTGACCTGCAACGCCAGCACCAGGCTGGTCACGGTCGCCAGGCCCACACCGAGCAGAGCGCCGGGCACAAAGCGCAGTTTCTGCGGGCGCAATTTGTCCCACAGGTACATCACCAGCATGGTCGACAGCCCCAGCAGACCGGCCTGCCAGCCAAGGCCGCCGCCCAGCGTCGGGATCGCTTCGACCAGCGCCGCCGGGAGGCCCGTGAGGTTGTCCAGCCCGGAAGGCTTGGGCGCACCGTCGAGCATCACATGCACCTGCGACAGCACAATCAATACGCCGATACCCGCGAGCATGCCGTACACCACTGCAGGCGCCGTCACGCGGAACCAGCAGCCCAGGCGCAAACGTCCGGCCACCAATTGCAGGAAGCCCGCCAGCAGCAGAATCGGCCCGAGCATCAGCATGCCGTGCTGACGCACCAGCTCGAACACCAACACCGCAAGGCCCGCCGCCGGGCCGCTGACCTGCAGCGGCGACCCCGCCAGCCAGCCCACCACCAACCCGCCGATGATCCCGGTGATCAGGCCCTTGGCCGGCGGCATGCCGGACGCGATCGCGATCCCCATGCACAGGGGCAGGGCGACCAGAAACACAACCACGGAAGCGAGCAGCTCCCGTGGCAATACAGCTTTCAATTGAGCAGCACGCATGATGACTCTCCCGAGGCATTCGCCGGGCGCGGTAAAGCCTGGCTGCATCCATGGCAGCCACCGCTTTACCCGGCAGGGAAGTGTGTTAGAAGCGCGCTTTAGGCGTCGCGGACGGAATCGGACCTTCACCGCCCAACGGTCGGAATGCCGACTGATCCGCGTCGTAGGCGCGGATCTCGCTGGTCTCGATGTTGTAGATCCAGCCGTGGATAAACAATTGGCCATTGGCCATGCGCGAAGCCACGGACGGGTGGGTGCGCAAATGCTGCAACTGGGCGATGACGTTTTCTTCGGTCAGCACCTGCATGCTTTCGCCTTCATTGGCGCAGTCGCAGTTGTCATGGACCATGGTCTTGGCGACCTCGGCATGCCGCAGCCAGGCCTTGACCGTCGGCATCTTCTCCAGGCTCTGGGGGTTGAGCACTGCGCGCATGGCGCCGCAGTCGGAGTGGCCGCACACGATGATGTGCTGCACACCCAGGGCGAGTACCGCGTACTCGATGGCGGTGGATACGCCGCCGTTCATCTGGCCATAGGGCGGAACCACGTTGCCGACGTTACGGGTCACGAACAGGTCGCCAGGAGAGCTTTGGGTAATCAGCTCGGGCACGATGCGCGAATCGGCACAGGTAATGAACATCGCACGTGGGCTCTGGGCCGTGGCGAGTTTCTTGAACAATTCTTCCTGCTGGGGGAAGACGTCGTGATGGAAATGCAAAAAACCATCAACGATGTGCTGCAGCGCTGCATCGGCGGACTCCGCCACTTGAGGGGCTGAAGCCGACGCAGCCAACGGCTGTTTATCGTTATCACTCATGATTCATCCTCATACTTTATGCAGGGGCAGGGTTCAGCTCAGTTCGACGCCAGAGCCGTGAAATAGTTGTGCAATTGCCACAAACCAGGTCACCGACTCATTGGTCACTCGCTGAACAAGGTAACCATCGAAACTTAACTCAAGCTGAATGAACCGCTCTAGATCAAGGGTTTCATTGATATCAAAACGCGACTATCCCTACAGTAACGATGTACCTCACCGGATCAGTCTATAACAGTGCCATCTGTCTACCCGGTGGACAGAACGCCGTGCAATCGAGGTTATACCCCTCCCGACGATCCAGGCCCAGGCGCTTGAGCGCCTTGCTGAACCGCTGTGCCAACAGGTCTGCAAAGGGCCCCTCGCCACGCATGCGCACGCCGAACCGACTGTCGTACACCTCACCCCCGCGCACCTGGCGCACCAGGCTCATCACGTGGGCCGCGCGCTGCGGGTAATGTGCCGCCAGCCACTCCTCGAACAGCGGCGCCACCTCCAGCGGCAGGCGCAGCATCATGTAGGCCGCACTTTGCGCCCCGGCAGCGTGGGCTTCGGTGAGCAGGTTTTCCAGCTCGCTGTCGTTGATCATCGGAATCATCGGCGAGCACAGCACACCCACCGGAATGCCTGCCTCACGCATCACGCGAATGGCCCGCAGACGCGCCTTGGGCGCCGCCGCGCGCGGTTCGAGGATGCGCTTGAGTTCGTCGTCCAGACTGGTGAGGCTGATCATCACCGCCACCAGCCGTTGCCGGGCCAGTTCGGTGAGCAGGTCGAGGTCGCGCAGTATCAGTGAGCCTTTGGTGATGATGGTCACCGGGTGCCGATAGCGCAGCAGCACTTCCAGGGTTTGCCGGGTGATTTTGTACTCGCGCTCGATGGGCTGGTACGGGTCGGTATTGGAACCCAGGTTGATCGGCGCACACACATAGCCGGGCCTGGACAGTTGCTGCTCGAGTACCTCGGCGGCATTGCTCTTGGCGATCAGGCGGGTTTCGAAATCCAGCCCCGGCGACATGTCCCAATAGGCATGGCTGGGCCGCGCATAGCAGTAGATGCAGCCATGCTCGCAGCCGCGATACGGGTTGATCGAACGATCAAACGGCAGATCCGGCGAGTTGTTGCGCGTGATGATGGTTTTGGCCGTTTCGATGCGCACTTCGGTGCCCTGGGTCTGCGGCACTTCCTGATGCCAGCCGTCGTCTTCAGCCACGCTGACGGTGGGCGCAAAGCGGTTGTGCAGATTGGTGGCCGTGCCCCGGCCACGGGGCGGCAGCGCAGTCGTCATGAAAATGCCTCGATACTGTTTTTATGTACAGTATCGAGACACAAGCGTTATGACCAGTGCCGTCCGGCGGTCAGTGCTTTTGCGTGACCTGCCCCAGGTCATCGCCCGAGGTGCTGCGCATATCGCTCTTGCGCAGGTCGGCCACCTCGCTGGCGCTGATCGGCGTGCCTTTATTGCCCCAGCTGCCACGAATGAAACTGACAACGTCCGCCACTTCCTGATCCGACAAACGCCAGGCAAACGCCGGCATGGTGAAGGTCGATGGCGCCGCGTGGGTGGCTGGCAACGTACCGCCGTTCAACACGATGTTGATCAACGACGTGGCATCCGCCGTCTGCAGCACCGGATTGCCTGCCAGCGCAGGGAACACTCGCGTGTAGCCATGGCCATCGGTACGGTGGCAAGCCGCGCAATTGTCGATGTACACCGACGCGCCCGGCTTACTGTCATCGCCCTTCCACAGCGCCTCGGCCACCTGTTTGTCGTACTGATGCGGCTGGTCCTTGGGATCGACCGCAGGCAGGCTCTTGAGGTAACGGGCGATAGCGGTCAGGTCGTCTTCAGACATGTACTGCATGCTGTGGACGACAACGTCACTCATGCCGCCAAACACCGCGCTGCGGTCACTGCGACCGGTCTTGAGAAACTGCACCAGTTGCTCTTCGCTCCAGCTGCCGAGGCCGTCCTTGTGATCGCCGCGCAGGCTCTTGGCGATCCAGCCTTCCAGCGGCGCGCTACCGGACAGGAACGCGTTGCCATCGGCAGCGCTCAGGGCTTTTTCCTGCATGGTCAGCGCACGCGGCGTATGGCACGCGCCGCAGTGACCGAGGCCTTCCACCAGATAGGCGCCACGGCTGATCACCGGATCGGCACCCGCCGGCGCCTGGTAATCCGCCACCTCAGGCGCAAACATCCAGCGCCACGCCGCCAATGGCCAGCGCATGCTCAGGGGCCAGGGAATGTCGCTGTCGCGGTTTTCCTGGGCCACCGGCTCCACGCCTTTCATGAAATACGCGTACAACGCCTGCATGTCGCTTTCGCTGACACGCGCGTAAGACGGGTAGGGCATCGCCGGGTACAGCGTACTACCGCTCTTGGCGACACCATGGCGTACGGCCTTGTCGAAGTCTTCGAAGCTGTAGTCGCCCAGGCCTGTTTTATCCGGGGTGATGTTGGTGGAATAGATCACGCCGATGGGCGTTTCCATCGGCAGGCCGCCGGCGAACGGCTTGCCGTCCTTGGCGGTGTGGCAGGCCACGCAGTCACCGGCACGGGCCAGGTATTCGCCCTGCTTGATCAGATCGGTTTCGGCAGCGCTCACCGAGCAACTGCTGAACAGCGCCAGGGTCGCGATAACAAATGCTTTCATGGTCATCGCTCCTTATGCCTGAACCAACGGGCCGGGGTTTTTCAGGTACTGCTCGCGGATCGCCCGGGCCGACCAGTAGGTCAACGCGGCCACCAGGCCGGTAGGGTTGTAGCCCAGACCTTGTGGGAAAGCGGACGCGCCGGGGACAAACACATTGTGTACATCCCAGCTCTGCAGATAGCGGTTCAACGCGCTGGTCTTCGGGTCGGTGCCCATGATCGCGCCGCCGTTGAGGTGGGTGGTCTGGTAGGCCGCCGTATTGAAATGCTCGCCGACTTTCTTGCCGAGCAGGGCAATCGACTTGGGGTTCATCGCTTCGGCGACCTTGCTCATTTTCTCGACCATGAAGCGGTTCATCTTGATGTCGTTTTCCTGCCAGTCGAACGTCATCCGCAGCAAGGGCAGGCCGTAGGCATCGCGGTATACCGGGTCCAGATCGAGGTAGTTGCCCCGGTAGGATTGATGGGCGCCGTGAGCATCCATCGACACCTGATGGGTGTAGTAGTCGGCGGTAGCGCGCTTCCACGCACTGCCCCAGGCCGGAGTGCCCGGGGGGTTGGACGTGCCGGCAATCGGCCGGCTGCCCGCCTGGTTGACCCACATCGGCGAGCCGCCGACAAAACCATGGGGGCCATGGTCGAAGTTGTCCGCGTTGAAATCATCAATGGCCACGCCATTGCCACCCGCACCGATAAAGTTATTGGTGTGGGTGTCCTTGTCGAAAAACGCCTTGATGGTGGCCATGTTCTGGTAGGCGAAGTTGCGGCCCACCACGCCCTCGTTGGTGATCGGGTCGTAGGGCTTGCCGATGCCCGACAGCAGCATCAGCCGCACGTTGTGGAACTGGAAGGCACCGAGGATCACCAGGTCCGCCGGCTGCTCGCACTCGCGGCCCTGGGCGTCGATGTAGGTCACGCCGGTGGCTTTGCTTTTGGTGCTGTCGAGATTGACCTTGAGCACGTGGGAATTGGGCCGCAACTCAAAGTTGGGCACCTGGCGCAACGCCGGCAGGATGTTCACGTTTGGCGATGCCTTGGAATACATGTAGCAGACGTAGCCGCTACAGAATCCGCAGAAGTTGCACGGCCCCATCTGCGCGCCATAGGGGTTGGTGTAAGGCCCCGAGGTATTGGCCGACGGCAGGTTGTAGGGCTTGTAACCGACCTCGGCAGCCGCTTTCTGAAACAGCTGTGCGGAGACGGTGTTTTTCTGCGATTGCAACGGGAACGGATTGGAGCGGTCCGGCGCATACGGGTTGCCGCCACGCCCTTCGCCCACCAACTGACCGTTGACGGTCCAGGCCTGGCCGGAGGTGCCGAAGACTTTCTCCGCATAATCGAAAAACGGCTCCAGCTCTTCGTAGCTGACGCCGAAATCCTGGATGGTCATGTCCTTGGGAATGAAGTGTTTGCCGTAGCGCTCCTCGTAATGGCTGCGCATGCGCAACTCGATGGGGTCGACGCGAAAATGCACGCCCGACCAGTGCAGGCCCGCACCGCCGACGCCGTTGCCTGGCAGGAAGGCGCCAAGCTGGCGGTTGGGCAGGGCGACGTCATTCACGCTGTGGCGAATGGTCACCGTCTCCTTGGAAATGTCCTGGAAGAGTTTTTTACGCACGCTGTAGGTCAGTTCGTCGATGACCTGGGGATAGTTGCCGTCCGGGTAAGTGTCCTGCATCGGACCGCGCTCCAGCGCTACCACGTTCAGGCCCGCTTCCGTCAGTTCCTTGGCCATGATTGCACCGGTCCAGCCGAAGCCGACGATCACTGCATCGACTTTCTTCATGATGGTCGCCACGTTTATGCCCTCTCGCCACGGATGGAAACAGCCGGGAAGGGGTATTGCTCGTTGCGTTCCACCCAATCCATGAAGTCGGCGCGGGCGCCGGGGAAGCCGATCATGGTCCAGCCGACCATGCCTTTGTTGCCGCCGTGGATCGGGTCGCAGAAGAACCCTTCCTTGGTGTTTTGCAGCAGCAGGTTGAAGAACATCTTTGGCGGCACTGCCCCAAAATGCGCAGAAACTTCACCGCCGCCTGCTTCGAGGCGCCGAAGCATATCGTCTCGGGTAGCGCTGTCTTGCGCAGCAAAAGCTTTACCGTTGAACGCCTTCGACCAGGCATCCGTGGCGGCAATGCCCAGGCGATAGATCTCCCGGGGCACCAACTTGCTCTGCCAGCCCATCTCCGGCGCGGCGTCGGCATTGAATGGGCCTTGCATGAACCACAGGGCTCCGCTGGCGTAAGGCGTGTTCATCTGGCGGTCGATGTATTCCGGCGCACCGGCTTCCAAAGCACCTGGACCCTGCGCATCGGCAGGAATCAGGCGCTCGACGGCGGCGTTGATAAACGCCCACTCTTCGGCCGTGAAATAACTCGGCTCGTAGGCTTTGTCGCTGGCTACAGACTTGGCAGACGCGGCCTGCACAGGCTCGGGCGTGGCCATCAGCATCGAGCCGCCAAGGCCGGTACTGGCAACCGTGACCACCGGGATCAAGGTCAAGGATTTGCGCAAAAAATCACGCCGGGGGTTGTCTTGATCTTGATCAGACATGGGTGCACCTCATCATGTGGTCACGGGTTTGGCCACCGCTTCTGGAGAGCGGCTCGGGCAATCATTGGTTACAAATGATAGCAGGCTAAGCATCCGTAGACCTCGTTAAGCGCCGAACAAAAAAATGTGGGAGGGGGCTTGCTCCCGATAGCGTCGTGTCAGTCAGCCTGTCTTTCAGCTGATCCACCGCCATCGGGGGCAAGCCGCCTCCCACATGTTGAGTCGGGTACGAGGGTTTTAGTCTTTCTTCAACTTGGGGTTGGGAAAGAACTGCACCGCCTGCACCTTGGGGTCGGCCGGCGCTTTGAGCGCCGAGGTATTGACCCGCGTGCCCAATTCCCTGGGCACCGACAAGCCCTGGTCATTCAACGTGTCGGTATACCCGCAGGCCACGCATTCGCGGTGCGGCACGTCGTCTTCGGTCCACATTTTCAGCTTGTCCGGCTCGCTGCACGCCGGGCAGACCGCCCCGGCGATAAACTGCTTCTTGGTGATCACCGTCATGCTGCTGCGTCCTCACTCAGGCCGCTGTGGCGCAGGAGCGCATCGATGGTCGGCGCGCGCCCACGGAAGTCGACGAACAGCACCATCGGTGCCTGGGAACCACCGCGCGCCAGGATCGCCTCGCGGAAGGCGCGTCCGGTGTCGGCGTTGAGCACGCCGTCTTCTTCGAATTTGGAGAACGCATCCGCCGACAGCACTTCAGCCCACTTGTAGCTGTAGTACCCCGCCGCGTAACCGCCGGCGAAGATGTGCGCAAAGCTATTGGGGAAACGGTTGTAGGCCGGCGGACGCATCACCGAGACCTCGTCACGCACACCTTCGAGCACCTGCGCGACACTGCGGCCATCGCCGTGGGTAGCGTGCATTTCGAAGTCGAACAGCGAGAACTCCAGCTGACGCACCATCATCAGGCCGGATTGGAAGTTCTTCGCCGCCAGCATTTTTTCCAGCAGGTCCTGAGGCAGCGGCTCGCCGGTCTCGTAATGACCGGAGATCAGCGCCAGGCCTTCGGGCTCCCAGCACCAGTTCTCCATGAATTGGCTCGGCAACTCCACCGCATCCCAGGCCACGCCGTTGATGCCGGACACGCCGGCATGCTCGACGCGGGTCAGCAGGTGGTGCAGGCCATGGCCGAATTCGTGGAACAGGGTGGTGACTTCATCGTGGGTCAGCAGCGCAGGCTTGCCGCTGTCGGCCGGGGTGAAATTGCACACCAGGTTGGCCACCGGGCTTTGCAGCACGCCGTCGAGGGTGCGGCGACGGTCGCGCGCGCCGTCCATCCAGGCGCCGCCACGCTTGTTGGCGCGGGCGTACAGGTCGAAGAAGAAACGCCCGACGTGCTGGCCGTTTTCCTTGATTTCGAACAGGCGCACGTCCGGGTGCCAGGTGTCGAAGCCTTTCTGCTCGGCGATCTCGATGCCATACAGGCGCTGCACAATGGCAAACAGGCCGCTCAGCACCTTGTCGATCGGGAAGTACGCACGCAGGGCTTCCTGGGACACGCTGTAGCGTTGCTCGCGCAGTTTTTCGCCGTAGAAACCGCTGTCCCAGCTTTGCAGGTCGGCGCAGCCCTGTTCGGCGGCGTAAGCCTTGAGCTGTTGCAGGTCCTGGGCGGCAAACGGTTTACTGCGCTTGGCCAGGTCACGCAGGAAGCTCAGCACCTGGTCGCTGGACTCGGCCATCTTGGTGGCCAGGCTCAGCTCGGCGAACGACGCAAAACCCAACAGCTGGGCCAGTTCCTGACGCAGATCGAGGATCTGTTCCATCACCGGGCCGTTATCGTTCTGACCGGCATTCGGGCCCTGGTCCGACGCCCGCGTGCAGTACGCGGCGTAGACTTCTTCGCGCAGGGCGCGGTCGTGGGCGTAAGTCATTACCGCGTAATAACTGGGAAATTCCAGGGTGATCAACCAGCCGTCGAGGCCTTTGGCCTGGGCAGCGGCGGCCATTTGCGCCTTGGCCGAGTCGGTCAGGCCGGCGAGGGTGGCTTCATCGGTAACGTGCTTGGTCCAGGCCTGGGTGGCGTCCAACAGTTGGTTGGAAAACTTGCTACCCAGCTCCGAGAGCTTGCTTTGCACTTCGGCGTAGCGCTTCTGCTGTTCTGGCGGCAGGTCGATACCCGACAGGCGGAAATCGCGCAGGGAATGCTCCAGAATGGTTTTTTGTGCCACGTCGAAACCGGCGGCTTCCGGGCTGTTGGCCAGGGCTTCGAAGGCCTGGAACAGCGCGCGGTTCTGGCCCATCTCGGTGGAATAAGCGCTCAACGCCGGCAGGCAGCTTTCGTATGCTTCGCGCAGCTCGGCGCTGTTGCACACGGCGTTCAGGTGGCTGACCGGGCTCCAGGCGGCGCCCAGGCGGTCATTCAGTTCGTCCATCGCCAGGACCAGGCCTGCCCAGGTAGGGTTTTTACCCTGGCTTTGCAGGATGCCTTCGATGGCAACGCGGTTGTCGGCGAGGATCTGTTCGATGGCCGGTTGCACGTGCTCGGCACGGATCGCTGAGAACGGCGGCAGGTCGTAGGACTGCAGAAGCGGGTTGTTCGCGCTCACGGTGGGCACCTTGGCTGAAGAAAACGGATAAGACAAAGATGGGGCCATCTTAATTACAATCAACACCCACCGCAGCTATCAGCACACAAGAGAGAGGCTATCGTGACCCTTCGCACCTATCAGAACCACACGCCAACCCTCGGCGCCGGGGCTTTTGTCGATATTTCGGCGGTGGTGATCGGCGATGTCGAAATCGGCACCGACAGCTCGGTCTGGCCGCTGACCGTGATTCGCGGCGACATGCACCGCATCCGCATCGGCGCGCGCACCAGCGTGCAGGACGGCTGTGTGCTGCACATCACCCACGCCGGGCCGTTCAACCCGGACGGCTTCCCGTTGCTGATCGGCGACGATGTGACCGTCGCCCACAAAGTCATGCTGCATGGCTGCCGCGTCGGCAACCGGGTGTTGATCGGCATGGGCAGCATCGTGATGGATGGCGCCGTGGTGGAGGACGACGTGATCATCGGCGCCGGCAGCCTGGTGCCGCCGGGCAAGACCCTCGACAGTGGCTTTTTGTACGTGGGCAGCCCGGTCAAACAGGTCCGCGCGTTGACGGACAAGGAGCGCGCGTTTTTCACCTACAGCGCCGCCAACTACGTGAAGCTCAAGGACCTGCACCTGGCAGAGGGGTTCGACCAATGAGCCTGCGTTACTCCACCGTACTGTTCGATCTCGACGGCACCCTCACCGACCCGCGCGAAGGCATCACGCGCTCGATTCAATATGCCCTTGGCAAACTGGGGATTGATGAGCCGGACCTGACCCGGCTTGAACACTTCATCGGCCCGCCGTTGCTGCAGGCGTTCATGCAGTTCTACGGCTTCGACGAAGCCAAGGCCTGGCAGGCGGTGAATTTCTACCGCGAGCGCTTCAAGGTCACCGGGCTGTATGAAAATCGCGTATTTGACGGCGTGATGCCGTTGCTGGAAGCGCTGAACCAGCAGGGACGCCAGCTTTACGTGGCCACCTCCAAACCGTGGGAATTTGCCCGGGAAATTGCGCGACACTTCGACTTTGCCAGGCACTTCAAGGTGATCTACGGCAGCGAACTGGACGGCACGCGCACCGACAAGGTCGAGCTGATTGCGCACCTGATGCGCGAAGAAAGCCTGGACCCGGCGGCAACCCTGATGATCGGTGATCGCAAACATGACCTGATTGGCGCGCGCCGCAACGGGCTGGATTCGGCAGCGGTGGGGTATGGGTTCGGCAGTTTTGAAGAGCTGAATGCCGAGGCGCCGACCTGGCATTTCGAGACGCTGGATGAGATGCATCAGGGGTTTTTGCAGCGCTTTTGAGCCGCTATCGGGAGCAAGCCCCCTCCCACATTTTGACCTGTGAACACCCGGCTAATGTGGGAGGGGCTTGCTCCCGATGAGGCCAGCACTGGCAACACCCTCCAACTGCCTGAGCGCCGCCTTGCGCTGCGCCACCGGCAACCCACCCAGTCTCTCGACCGCCGCATAAAACTTCACCCAGTCCCCAGCTTGCTGCCTGAACAACCCGGCAAACGCCGGCACCCACTGGTCATACAGGCCGAAGGGCAGCAACCGCGCGTTGTTCAGCGGCTGGTCGATCCACGCGTCATAACGCTTGTCGCCTGCCCATTGGCTGTCGCGCATCTGCCGATACTGGCTGCGCAAACGCTCGAACTCCGCCGCCTTGGCCTGGCGCATCGCATCGACGGCCAGGGGCTGTGTGTAGAGCGTTTCCAGGCGCGTGCGGGTGTCGAGAACCAACCGGATAAACTGGTCACGCTGCTGCGACGCCGCCTGGCTGAGCGGCGCCAGCCCTCTGGCGGCACGCCATTGGCGGGTGCCTTCCTGCTCGACGAAGGTGGCAAATGACTCGTTGAATTCGGTGTCGTCCTTCACATAGAAACGCTGGTGCGCCAGTTCATGGAAGATCAACGTGGCCAGGCGCTCGTCGCCCCAGCTCATCATCGAACTCATGATCGGGTCATTGAACCAGCCCAGGGTGGAATAGGCCTCGACGCCACCGATGGCGACATCCAGGCCCTGTTGCCGCAACAACGCCGCCTCGCCGCGCGCCGCGCCCTGGTTGTAGTAGCCGCGATAGGCCACGCACCCGGCGATAGGGAAGCAGTGGTTCTGCGGTGACAGGGAAAATTCCTGCGTGGCGAAGACATTCCACACCACATACGGTCGGTGGATGTCGGCGTACAGCCGGTAACTCTGATTGTCCGGCAGGTGCAGGTGCTCGCTGGCAAATGTGCGGGCTTTCTGGGATTGAGCGAGGTGGTCACGCAAGACCTGGGGTCGGAACGGGTCGGCAATCACGGCGGCCACCGGCTCCCGTGCGCGCAGCAATTGCCACTGGCCGTCGGCCAATTGGCTGTAATAACCAACGCTGGAACAACCACCAAGCAACACGAGCAGCACTGCGGGAAATAAACGCCTGACCATGCGGTGGCTGCTCCTGGAAGTGGGGCCGCCAGACTATCGCGCTTGAAGGTGATTTTTCCACGCGATGACGTGTTTATACTCAAACTTCGTCCCGCGTTGAGTTCCTGCCATGCGCCAGCTTCTGATTCCCGCCGCCGCCCTGTTGCTCAGCGCCTGCGCGTTGACGCCCTTGCCGGCCGTCGACCCGCAGCAGGCCTGGGTCGATTTCACCACGCCCACGCCCGGCGCCAAACTGGTGATGGCGGAGCGTCTGGACGGGGAGAAACTCAATGACGGTCGCTTCTTCCAAATGCCCCCCGGCCCTCACGAGCTGATGGTGCGCTTTGATTTTGAAGTGCCCGCCGGTGGCGGATTGGGCGGCCTCAGCCAGATGATGTACCGCACGTGTTTCATGACGCTGCAGTACGACCACTTCCAGGCCGGCCAGCGCTACGTGCTGGAAGGGCGCTCGCTGGCGTTCACGCCAAACATCCGCCTGTATGACCCGGCACGTCAGTTGCTGGCCGAAGAGCGCAGCGTGAACTGCCTCTGATCAGTCGTTGTTTTTCTGATAGAGGATGCGCTTGGTGCCGTTTTCGCACGAACCGACAATCATGGCGCTGTCGTGATTCCTGGCTTCTTCGGCAGTGATGATTTCCAGGGTGTAGGACGGAATCGCCTTGGCCTGGATATTCACTTCGATCTCTTTTCTAAGCTCTTCACAATCTTTTGGTGCGGCCACAGCCGACGTGGCCAACGCACCGCAGATGATTGCCAAGGCAAAACGTTTCATGTGTGTAGCTCCCTGAATGCATGCGCACGGGTGTGCGCCTAGGCTGCATAGGCTATAGGACCACATTTGCGAAACGGGAGTTCTGATTTAACGCACAACTGAACGTGTGGAAAAATGAGGGAGGGCTTACCCCTCCCACATTGAAGCGGCTGCATCAGTTAACGAGCGTGCCGTCCAGGGTAATGGTGGCGTTCAACAGCTTCGACACCGGGCACCCTTCCTTGGCCTTCTTGCTCAGCTCATCAAACTGCGCCTGGCTGGCGCCGGGGATTTTGGCCTTCAGCACCAGGTGCACCGCAGTAATGGCGAAGCCGCCTTCAACCTGATCCAGGGTCACTTCTGCCTGGGTGTCGATGCTGTCAGCCTTGAGGCCAGCGTCGCCAAGAATCATGGAAAACGCCATGGAGAAACAACCGGCGTGGGCGGCACCGATCAGTTCTTCAGGGTTGGTGCCCTTGCCGCCTTCGAAACGGGCCTTGAAGCCGTAGGGCGCTTCGCGAAGTACGCCGGTTTCCGTGGAGATGGAACCCAGGCCAGTCTTCAGATCACCTTCCCAATGCGCGGATGCTTTTTTAACGATACTCATAGCGGTTTCCTCGAACGGTGGTTTTACGTCGTCAAGGATTCTGAGGTTAGACGGCGCGGCAAAGTTCATCTTGTCGGAAAAACCTAGCGAATTAGTAGGAAATTTCCTAGCCTGCTATTGAATCTCGGGTATATGCCCTCATTTCACAGAGCATGCACATGAAGCGGCAGGTTTGGTTCGTCTTGAAAGCCTGCGCCCCTATTGGAGAAGCAGGCTTATGAAATCGCTGTCCGACGTAAAGTTCTCGACCCTCGACCTGGTACCCGTGCGCGCCGATGGCAGCCCGGCGCAGTCGCTGCGCAACTCCTTGGACTTGGCCCAGCACGTGGAAAAATTCGGCTACAACCGTTTCTGGGTGGCCGAGCACCACAACATGGACGGCATCGCCAGCTCGGCCACCTCGGTATTGCTCGGCTACCTGGCCGGGGGCACCTCGACCATCCGCGTCGGCTCCGGCGGCGTGATGCTGCCCAACCACGCACCGCTGGTGATCGCCGAACAGTTCGGCACCCTCGAAAGCCTCTACCCTGGCCGCATCGATCTGGGCCTGGGCCGCGCGCCCGGCTCCGACCAGATGACCGCCCGCGCCCTGCGCCGTGAGCGCTCCGGCAGTGCGGATGACTTCCCGCAGGACGTGGCCGAACTGATGGCCTACCTCGGCCCACGCACCCCCGATCAGCGCGTGATCGCCGTGCCCGGCACCGGCACCCATGTGCCGGTATGGCTGCTTGGTTCAAGCCTGTTCAGCGCACAACTGGCCGGTGAGCGCGGTTTGCCCTACGCCTTCGCCTCCCATTTCGCACCGCGCCTGATGCACGAGGCGGTGCGCGTCTACCGCAATCACTTCCAGCCTTCAGCCGTGCTGGACAAGCCCTACGTGATGCTCGGCATTCCGCTGGTGGCTGCTGACACCGACGAACAGGCCGAGTACCTGGCCACCTCGATGTATCAACGCATCCTCGCGTTGATGCGCGGGCAGAGCCTGGTGCAGCGCGCACCGGTAAACACCATGGATGGCCTGTGGCTGCCCCACGAAAAAGACGCGGTCGGCAGCTTCCTCGGCCTGGCCATGGTCGGCGGCCCGGCGAAAATCCGCGCCAGGCTGGAGGTGCTGATCGAGCAGACCGGCGCCGACGAGCTGATCTTCACCAGCGACCTGTACGAGCATGCCGATCGGATTCATTCCTACGAGCTGCTGGCGCAAGTGATGAAGGGCTGAACCTCAGGCATAAAAAAACCGACGCACCTGCGTCGGTTTTTTATGTCTGGAGCACGGGATTAACCGCGCTTGTAGACGATTTCCTTGGTGCCGCCTTCACAGCTGCCAATCACTTTGGCATCGGCCGCTGCGCCTTTCTCGACGACATCCAGCGAGTAATGCTGAACGCCTTTAGCGTCAAGCTTCGCTGCGAGTTCGCTTTTCAGCTCATCACAAGGCTTGCCCGCCGCCAGAGCTGTGCCTGCAATGCTCAACAAACCTACTGCCAACAGAAACTTTTTCATCCGTTACTTCCTTGCGCTGATCAAATTGAGCGTGCCGACGCCTATGGCGTCGGCACCCAATGTGTGTAGCGCAGGTTATGGCAATCGGCCAGCGAGCAAAGTTCAACTCACCCGATTAACTACTGGCAATACGGAATCCCACCTTGAGGGTGACCTGATAATGGGCAACCTTGCCGTTCTCGATATGACCACGGGTTTCAGTCACCTCGAACCACTCCAAGTGCGTCAGGCTTTTGCTGGCTTCAGCCAATGCGTTGTTGATCGCATCTTCAATGCTGGTGGTGGACGAACCCACCAGTTCGACTTTCTTGTAGGTGTGATTACTCATGGCGTTTCTCCTAAAGGTCGTCAATCAAGACTAGCAGTGAATGTTCTTACTGCTTCAGGCGACCATTCGCAGGAGAAAGTTCAGAATTACTGCACTTTCTGAAACGGGCGCAGTCGGTATCTACACACGCCACTCAATCACTTTCAGGAGAGTTCACATGGCCAACACTTCTTTACGCAAAGCGTCGCTGGAAAGCATGGAAGCCGAGATTTCGAGCCTGCTCAAATCCCTTGAGAGCCTCAAGGATGACGCGTCCGATGAGTCGCGCAAAACACTGAAGGCCTTGAAAAGCAATGCCGAGAACGCCCTCAAGCACTCTCGCCACCTGATCACCGATGCCTACGAAGAAAGCAAGGTCAAACTGCGCGAAACCGGCGTTGCTACCCGTGACTACGCACAAGAGCACCCATGGACTACTGCCGGTGTTGCCGTCGGTGCACTGGGCCTGCTGGCAGCCTACCTGCTGTGCAAACGCGGTGACTAATACGTGGTCTGGCGCGCCAGCTCAGCCTTGAGCCACTGCGCCAATTGCCCTGCGCGCCCGTCTGCGGCGCGCTTGGGCAGCCACAACGCCAGGTGCGCCGGGGTTTCACTGAAACCCCATGGCGCCACCAGCCGACCCGCACGCAGGTCCTCTGCCACCAGCGGCTGCGGTGCAATCGCCACCCCAAGTCCCGCCACTGCTGCTTCCAGCAAATAATACAAATGCTCAAACCCCTGGCCGAGTTTCAACGTGCCGGGCTCGATGCCGTGTGGCTGCGCCCAACTGGGCCAGGCTTGCGGGCGCGAGGTGGTGTGCAACAGCGGTTCGCCACACAAGGCAGAAGCCGGGGCCTGGCGCAGTCTTTCGTAACCGGCGAAACGCGGGCTCATGACCGGCCCGATGCGTTCGCTGGCCAGCTCGAACACCTGCATGTCGGCCGGCCATGGTGGTTCGGCAAACACCAGCAGGGCGTCGAGACCCGGTCGACGCGGATCGAGATCGCCATCACCCGCCGAGAGGTGCAGACGCAGGTCTGGCAGATCGGCATTCAAGCGGCCCAGGCGCGGGATCAGCCAGCGCGCGAGCAAGCTGCCCGAACAACCCAGCACGAAGGGTGCGTCGGCGCTGTGGCGGGTCAATTCGTTGCACACATCCCTGAGCCGTTCGAAGGCCTCGGCACTCACATCACGCAGCCGTACGCCTGCATCTGTGAGTTTAAGGCCACGACCTTCCTTGACGAACAGGCTGACGCCCAGGTGTTCTTCAAGCACTTTGAGCTGGCGACTCACCGCACCGTGGGTCACATGCAGCTGCTCGGCTGCCTGGCTGACGCTGTTTAGCCGCGCTGCGGCTTCAAACGCGCGCAAGGCATTGAGCGGTGGGAGGTCTCGGCTCATCTGTGAGTTTTCCTGACAGGTTGCGGCGATCTTATCGGTTTTCAGCCTGGAGCGTGAGGGGTAGAGTGGACCTCATTGCATCTCTCACCCCCTATTCCCTGGAGCGTCCCATGATTGAGTCCCAGACCGACCTGCGCAACGGCCCGGACCTTAACGGCCTGTTTGGCGGCTTTGGCGGCCGCTACGTTGCAGAAACCCTGATGCCGTTGATCCTCGACCTGGCCCGCGAATACGAAGCGGCCAAGATCGATCCGGCTTTCAATAAGGAACTGGCCTACTTCCAGCGCGACTACGTCGGACGCCCGAGCCCGCTGTACTTCGCCGAACGCCTGACCGAATTCTGCGGCGGCGCCAAGATCTACCTCAAGCGCGAAGAGCTCAACCACACCGGCGCGCACAAGATCAACAACTGCATCGGCCAGATTCTGCTGGCGCGGCGCATGGGCAAAAAACGCATCATCGCCGAGACCGGCGCCGGCATGCACGGCGTGGCCACCGCCACCGTGGCGGCGCGCTTCGGCCTGCAATGCGTGATCTATATGGGCACCACCGACATCGAGCGCCAACAGGCCAACGTGTTCCGCATGAAATTGCTGGGCGCTGAAGTCATCCCCGTGGTGGCCGGCACCGGCACGCTGAAGGACGCGATGAACGAAGCGCTGCGCGACTGGGTGACCAATGTCGACGACACCTTTTACCTGATCGGCACCGTGGCCGGCCCGCACCCTTACCCTGCCATGGTGCGTGACTTCCAGGCCGTGATCGGCAAGGAAACCCGCGACCAGATGCAAGCCCAGGAAGGCCGCCTGCCGGACAGCCTGGTGGCGTGCATCGGCGGCGGTTCGAACGCGATGGGCCTGTTCCACCCGTTCCTGGATGACAAGAGCGTGGACATCATCGGCGTCGAAGCGGCCGGCCACGGCATCGAGACCGGCAAACACGCCGCCAGCCTCAACGGCGGCGTACCAGGCGTGCTGCACGGTAACCGCACCTTCCTGCTGCAGGACGACGATGGTCAGATCATCGACGCCCACTCGATTTCCGCAGGCCTGGACTACCCCGGCATCGGCCCGGAACACGCGTGGTTGCATGACATCGGCCGCGTCCAGTACACCTCGGTGACCGACGACGAAGCCCTCGAGGCGTTCCACAAATGCTGCCGCCTGGAAGGGATTATTCCTGCGCTGGAAAGCGCCCATGCCCTGGCCGAAGTGTTCAAGCGTGCACCGAGCCTGCCCAAGGATCACCTGATGGTCATCAACCTGTCGGGCCGTGGCGACAAGGACATGCAGACCGTGATGCACCACATGGGACATGCTCAACCAGAGCATGCCAAGCAGGAGACACACTGATGAGCCGCCTGCAAACCCGCTTTGCGCAGCTGAAAGAACAGAACCGCGCCGCCCTGGTGACCTTCGTCACCGCCGGCGACCCGGGGTATGACGCTTCGCTGGCGATCCTCAAAGGCCTGCCTGCGGCCGGCGCCGATGTGATCGAGTTGGGCATGCCCTTCACCGACCCGATGGCCGACGGCCCGGCGATCCAGTTGGCGAACATCCGTGCGTTGGAAGCCAAACAGAACCTGGCGAAAACCCTGCAGATGGTGCGCGAGTTCCGCAAGGACAATAACGACACGCCGCTGGTGTTGATGGGTTACTTCAACCCGATCCACAAATACGGCGTGCCGACGTTCATCAGCGACGCCAAGGACGCTGGGGTCGATGGCCTGATCGTGGTCGACATGCCGCCCGAGCATAACGCTGAGCTGTGCGACCCGGCCCAGGCCGCCGGCATCGACTTTATCCGCCTGACCACGCCGACCACCGACGATGTGCGTCTGCCTACCGTGCTCAACGGCAGTTCCGGCTTTGTGTACTACGTGTCGGTGGCCGGTGTGACCGGTGCCGGCGCCGCCACCCTGGAACACGTCGAAGAAGCCGTGACGCGCCTGCGCCGCCATACCGACCTGCCGATCAGCATCGGTTTTGGTATCCGCACGCCGGAACAGGCCTCTGCCATCGCTCGCCTGGCGGACGGTGTCGTGGTGGGCTCGGCATTGATCGACCACATCGCCAACGCCAGCAGCCACGAGCACGCTATCGATGGGGTATTGAGCCATTGCGCGGCGCTGGCCGAAGGCGTGCGTAACGCGCGTAAGTAAGCGTCCCGTCAGCGCTAGGTAAAGTTCCTGATACAGAGGAATCAACCCGCGCGGGCACGGCCTAAACAGCAAGACCCAGGGATTTCGAACCTCGTTCGAAATCCCTTTTTTGTGTGTGCCCTGAGGAATCCCCGATGAAAATGCCCAAATCCGTGATTGCAGGTCTCGGCGTGCTGGTACTCGGCGCCAGCGCCTTGGTGCACGCCGCGCCGCCCGACCCGCGCGGCGAAGGCCCGGGTCGTGACGGCCCGCCGGGGGCCCATGAGCAACGTGGCCCGCAGGACGACCGCCGAGGCGGCCCACCCCGGGATTTCGGCCCGGTGCGCCAGATCATCCACGACCACCACGACCAGTTCGCACGCGGCGCGCCACCGCCACCGGACGTGCGCCTGGAACGCGGCCGACCATTGCCCCCCGGCTACTACGGCGAGCGCCTCGGCCCCCGCGAACTGGAGCGCCTGCCGCGCTACGACGGTTACGAATGGCGCCGCTCCGGCCCGGACGTGGTGTTGATCGCAGTGGGCACCGGCATCGTCTACGAGATCCTTGCCAACGTACTCAACTAAGCAGGCTTTTTGTGGCAAGCGGGCTTGCTTGTGGCGAGCAGGCTTGTCCTGCGTTGGGCTGCGCAGCAGCCCCAAAACCAGACGCTGAGTCGTATCAGGTACACCGCGTTTTGCTTGATTGGGGGCGCTTCGCACCCCAACGCGGGGCAAGCCCGCTCGCCACAAGCAAGCCCGCTCGCCACAACACAAAAAGCCTGCTAGCCACAGAAGCCCGCCCGCCACCACAGGCGGGTCAGGGTTTACAACTCGATCCGCTCGACCTTGCCCACCAGCAGCACGTAGGACAACGCGCCAAGCAGCGCCAGCACGGCGATGTAGGTTATTGCCGGCGCAAACGAGTCGCCACTGGCCAGAAAGCCGATCACGATTGGCGTGGCAATCGCCGACAGGTTACCGATGAAGTTGAACACCCCGCCCGTCAATCCCAGCAAACGCGCGGGGGCCAGGGTCGACACCAGCGACCAGGTGATCGATGCCAGGCCATTGCCGAAGAACGCCAGCGCCAGGAAGGCAATCACCCACGCCGTCGAGTCCACGTAGTTGGCGCCGATTATCGCAGTGGAAATCAGTAGCCCGCTGATGATCGGCAACTTGCGTGCAAAGCCCACCGACGCTCCCCGGCGGATCAGCCAGTCGGAAAAGATCCCGGAACACAGCACACCGACAAACGCCGCGAGAAAGGGCAGCGAGGCCAGCAGGCCGGACTTGATGAAATCCATGCCACGGTATTTCACCAGGTAAGTGGGGAACCACGTCAGGAAAAACCACAGCGTGGAGTTCAGGCAGAACTGGCCCAGGTAGATGCCCCAGAGTTTGCGCTTGCTCAGCACAATGCCCAGGTCGACCCAACTGAACGGCGCCTTTTTGGTCTGCGCCTGCATGTCCACCAGGCCGCCGCCGTCGCGGATCAGTTGAATTTCCGCCGCATTGGCGCCTTTGAAATCCTTCGGCTCGCGGTACACCGCGTACCAGATCAGCGCCCACAGGATGCCCACGCCGCCCGTGGCGACAAACACCATGTGCCAGCCGAACCGGTGTTGCAGCCAGGCCAGCACCGGCGTCAGAAACGCCAGCCCGACGAACTGCCCCGAGGTATAAAAGCCAATCGCCGTGGCGCGTTCGCGCTCGGGAAACCAAGTGGTCACCACACGGCTGTTGATCGGATAGGCCGGGGCCTCCAGTGCGCCGACCGCCATGCGCAACACAAACAGCGCGATAAAGCTGGCGGCAAAGCCCAGCATCACCGTGGCAATCGACCACAACAGCAAGGCGGCGGTGTAGAGGATGCGCGGTGGCACCCGGTCGACCAGCCAGCCGCCGGGAATCTGCATGGCCGCGTAGGTCCAGCCGAACGCGGAGAAGATCAGCCCGACATGCACCGGGTCGATCCCCAGGTCGCTGGTCAAAGCTGGCGCGGCAATCGACAGGTTGCTGCGGTCCAGGTAGTTGATCACCACGGTGATGAACAGCAGCAGGCCGATGAAGTAGCGCTTTCGGCTAGGCGTGACGAGAGAAGCCTGTCCGGTGAGGGATTCAGGTTGCATGGGGAGTGCCTCTTTTTATGTTTATTGAGGACTGGGTGGGAGGGGGCTGGCTCCCGATAGCGGTGAATCAGCCACTGAAAATGTCGACTGACACCCAGCTATCGGGAGTAAGCCCCCTCCCACCTGTTTAACCGCATTCTTTCAGTCAGAGCGTGCTTACCACTCGGCAAAGCTGCCGTCGGCATGGCGCCAGATCGGGTTGCGCCAGCGGTGGCCGATGGCCGCGCGTTCGATCACGTATTCCTCGTTGATCTCGATGCCCAGGCCCGGGCCGTTGGGGATCTTCACAAAGCCCTGGTCATAGTCGAACACGCCCGGGTCGCGCACGTAGTCGAGCAGGTCGTTGCTCTCGTTGTAGTGAATGCCCAGGCTTTGTTCCTGGATAAACGCGTTGTAGCAGACCGCGTCCAGTTGCAGGCAGGCCGCCAGGGCAATCGGGCCCAGCGGACAGTGCAGAGCCAGCGCCACGTCGTAGGCTTCGGCCATGTTGGCGATCTTGCGCGTCTCGGTGATGCCGCCCGCGTGGGAGGCATCCGGCTGGATGATGTCGACGTAGCCCTCGCTGAGCACGCGCTTGAAGTCCCAGCGCGAGAACAGGCGCTCGCCCAGGGCAATCGGCGTGCTGGTCAGCGGCGCCAGCTCTTTCAGCGCTTCATAGTTTTCGCTGAGCACCGGCTCTTCGATAAACATCAGCTTGTACGGGTCCAGCTCCTTCATCAGCACCTTGGCCATCGGCTTGTGCACGCGGCCATGGAAGTCGACGCCGATGCCCACGTTGGGGCCGACTGCATCACGCACGGCCGCCACGTTGGCCAGGGCCAGGTCGACTTTGTCGAAACTGTCGACGAACTGCAGTTCTTCGGTGCCGTTCATTTTCACCGCGGTAAAGCCACGGGCCACGGCCTCTTTGGCGGCACGCGCGGTGTCAGCCGGACGGTCGCCGCCGATCCACGAATACACGCGAATCTTGTCGCGCACCTGGCCGCCGAGCAGGTCGCTCACGGACACGCCGAGGGCCTTGCCCTTGATGTCCCACAGCGCCTGGTCGATACCGGCCAGGGCACTCATGTGCACGGCACCGCCACGGTAGAAGCCGCCGCGATAGAGCACGGTCCAGATGTCTTCGATATTGCGTGGGTCTTTGCCGATCAGGTAGTCGGACAGTTCTTCAACGGCAGCCGCCACCGTGTGGGCGCGGCCCTCGACCACCGGCTCACCCCAGCCGGTCACGCCCTGGTCGGTCTCGACCTTGAGGAAGCACCAGCGCGGCGGGACGATAAAGGTCGTCAGTTTGGTGATTTTCATCTGTTATCTCTCTTATCGATGCGGCGCCTGCGGGCGCGGAACTTGATATCAGCTCAGGGCTTTCCAGGCGGCGACATACGCCTGGGCGCGGCTCGCGACCTGATCCACTGTCATACCCGGTTTGAACAACCCGGAACCCAACCCGAAACCCTTGGCGCCGGCGTCGCTGAACACCTGCATGTTGTCCGGGGTGATGCCGCCCACCGGCAGCAGCAGGGTGCCCGCCGGCAATACCGCGAGCCACGCCTTGATCACCGCCGGGCCCATTTGCTCGGCCGGAAACAGCTTCAGCACATCGGCGCCTTCGGCCAATGCCGCGAACGCTTCGGTGGGCGTCGCCACACCCGGCGACAGGTACAGGCCGGCCGCTTTTGCCGCACGCAGTACCTTGGCATCGCTGTGGGGCATGACGATCACCTGGCCGCCGGCCGCCTTGACCTGCTCGACCTGTTCCGGCGTCAACACCGTGCCGGCACCGATCAGGCAATCGGCGGGCAAGGTGTCGCGCAGGGTGCGGATGCTGGTGTAGGGGTCGGGCGAATTGAGCGGCACTTCGATCACGCGAAAACCGGCGTCGTACAACACCAGTCCGATGGCCAGGGCTTCGTCCGGGCGTACGCCGCGCAGGATCGCGATCAAACCGTTTTGTGCCAGTGCGTGCTTGAGCATGTCAGGCCTCCGTTGCTGGTTGAGTGAGCCCGGCCGCCACGGCCAATTGCCACAGGCCGCGCTCGGTGGCTTCCTGCGCCAGGCTGACATGGGCGAAGCCGCAAAGGGCGAGGGCGCGTTGATAGCGGGTGCAAAGAGCAGCGGCGCCGACCAGGATGATCGGCTGGTGTTTTGCGCTGCCCGGCAGGCCGGCGAGTTCATGGCCGATCATCAGGCCGGAAAGATAATCCGCTTGTTGCTCGGCCGAGAGTTCGGCGGTGAGGCCCAGGGTACGGGCGCTGAACAGGGTGGACAGCAAACCGCGCTGGCCATCGGCCGACAGCGCCACGTGTACGCCTCGGTCAAAGGCTTGGGCCTGGAACTGCTCACAGGGCTGTTGGGTACGCCCCAGAATGCTGTGTTTGCTCAATATCGCGAACAGCTCACCGGTCATGAAAGTGTCGAAATGGGTGATGCGGCCATCGACCACCTTGACCCATTTGCAATGGCTGCCGGGCAGGCCGATCAATACGTCAGCGCCCGCCGGCAGGCTTTGCAGCACGCCCAGCACCTGGGTTTCTTCGCCGCGCATCACATTGGGCAAGCCGTCCGGCTCGATCACACCGGGCACGATGTGCACCTCGGCACCGCGCAGGCTGCGCACCCGGTGCAAGGCCTGGCCCAGGCTGGAGACGTCGACGGGTGTAGCGCGATAGGCCGCTTCGCTCCAGCCCTGGGCGCTGCCGACCATGCCGCAGGCGATCACCGGCAGATGGGGCGCCGCATCGAGCCAGTCGCCACAGGCCGCGTCAAAGGCCAGCTCGAAACCATCGGTGCAGCGCACACCGGCGATAGCGCGGGCCTCGGTGGGCAAATGCATGATGCCCGACGCCAGCGCGCGCTGTTCCAGCACCACGCCTGCGGGGCCGAGTTTGTAAGCACGAAGGGAGCTGGTCCCCCAATCGAGCGCGATCAATTGCGCCTGCATCGCTTCACCTGAGTGTTCTGAGCGGATGGGGGAATATAAACCCAAGGCGGCGCTAATCTCAATATATAAATATCTGTCCCATATATAGGGAATCAACGGCTATTTATGTAAATGCGCTCAGGTTCAGCTCCCGCATCGCCCCCATCCAGATCGCGTAGTCGGTGTGGTCCTTGAGGTCGTCACCGGTGTCCGGATGCAGGAACACCACCAGGCCATTGCGATGGATCACCAGCCAGGGCAGCACCACACCGATGTATTCGACGTCGAACGCCAGCTGACAGCTCCAGTCCGGGTGCGGGCCCACCGGCCGTTGGTGCATGCGCCCCATGCGCAGCGGGAACAGTGCGGCGGCGTCTTCACACAACGTGCGGGCCTGATCGAGGGTGTCGGCGTCGAAGTAGATATGGGCGTGATAGCCCTTGATGCGTTGCATGGCGGCCTCCGCAGCGGATGTGCGCCAAATGCTAGACGGCAATCGAGGGCAGGGCCAGTCCGGTCAGCGATTGCGCGCTGCTGGCCTGCTCCGCCAGCAACCAGTCGACAAATCGCTCGACCAGTTGCCCGCGTCGTTTACGTTGTGGCTGCACCACGTAGTAGCCGAAGCGCGAGATCACCGTGTCGCTGATCGGCCGGCACAGCCAGTTCTGCTCGAGCAGGTTATCCACCAGGTGCCGCCAGCCGATGGCCACGCCCTGGCCGGCAATCGCCGCCTGGATCAGCAGGGTGTAGTTGTCGAAACGCAACTGGCCGGGCGTGGGCGCTACGGCGATCCCCAGCTCGCGGAACACGCCAGCCCAATTGAACCATTGGCTGTTGGTCTCCTGACGCAGGTGCAGCAGCGGGTACTCGGGCAAGGTCTGCACGCTCAGTGGCCGGGCCTGATCCTTGAGCCACTGGGGGCTGCACACCGGGAATACTTCCTCGTTGAATAGCCACAGGCTGTCGCCCTGCTTGAAGCGGCCGTCGCCAAACAGCACCGCCACGTCGATGTCGCTGCGCAGGCTGGCGTGGTTGCGTTCGCTGGTCACCAGGCTCACGTCCACCTGCGGGTAGGCCTCATGAAAACGGTGCAGGCGCGGCATCAGCCAGTAGGCGGCGAAGGCAAAGTCGGTGGCCACCTGCAGCACTTCGTGCTGGTCCTGCTGGGTGATCGCGCTGAGGCCCTGATTGATGCCCTGCAAGCCGCCCTGCACATGCTCGAACAACAGCGCGCCGGCGTCAGTCAGTTCAATGCCGCGGTAGATGCGATCAAACAGGCGGATCGCCAGCTGTTCTTCGAGGCGTTTGATCTGCTGGCTGATCGCCGGTTGGGTGGCGCCCAGCTCCATCGCCGCCGCCGTAAAGCTGCGGTGGCGCGCAGCGGCTTCGAAGGCGCGCAGCAGGTCGAGGGACAGGTCGCCGAGGGCTTCATACATAAGCTGTGCTTATCCTAGACATTGCTTTTCATGGGCTTTACCCCACTTTTCATGGGCTGCATGCTCACTGGCATAAACACCGCCTATGGAATGCCGATAGATCATGAAGCGCAAGAACATTCTTTTCATCATGGCCGATCAAATGGCCGCGCCGATGCTGCCGTTCTACGGACCTTCCCCAATCAAGCTGCCCAACCTGAGCCGTCTTGCCGCCCAGGGCGTGGTGTTCGACGCCGCCTATTGCAACAGCCCGCTGTGCGCACCGTCGCGCTTCACGCTGGTCAGCGGCCAGCTGCCGAGCAAGATCGGCGCCTACGACAACGCGGCGGACTTTCCCGCCGATGTGCCGACCTACGCCCACTACCTGCGCCGCCTGGGCTACCGCACCGCGCTGTCGGGCAAGATGCACTTTTGCGGCCCCGACCAGTTACACGGTTTTGAAGAACGCCTGACCAGCGATATCTACCCCGCCGATTACGGCTGGGCAGTGAACTGGGACGAACCGGATGTGCGCCCCAGCTGGTTTCACAACATGTCATCGGTGCTGCAGGCCGGCCCGTGCGTGCGCACCAACCAGCTGGATTTCGACGAGGAGGTGGTGTTCAAGGCCCAGCAGTACCTGTTCGACCACATTCGCGAGGACGGCGACCGGCCGTTCTGCCTCACCGTGTCGATGACCCACCCTCACGACCCGTACACCATTCCCAAACCGTTCTGGGACCTCTACGACGACAGCGACATCCCGTTGCCCGTGACGCCTGCGCAGAGCGACCTCGACCCGCATTCCCAACGGCTGCTCAAGGTGTATGACCTGTGGGACAAGCCGCTGCCGGTCGACAAGATCCGCGATGCGCGCCGCGCCTACTTCGGCGCCTGCAGCTACATTGACAGCAACGTCGGCAAGCTCCTGCAAACCCTGGAAGACACCGGCCTGGCCGACGACACGATCATCATCTTTTCGGGCGATCACGGCGACATGCTCGGCGAGCGCGGCCTCTGGTACAAAATGCACTGGTTTGAAATGGCTGCCCGCGTGCCGTTGCTGGTGAGTGCGCCAGGGCAGTTCGCCGCCGGCCGCGTCACGTCGGCCGTGTCCACCGCCGACCTGCTGCCCACCCTGGTGGAACTGGCCGGCGGCGCACTCGACCCGCGCCTGCCGCTGGACGGCCGCTCGCTGGTGTCGCACTTGCAAGGGCAGGGCGGGCACGACGAAGTGTTTGGCGAATACATGGCCGAAGGCACCATCAGCCCCTTGATGATGATTCGCCGGGGCGCCTGGAAATTCATCTACAGCGAAGACGATCCGTGTCTGCTGTTCGATGTGCACAACGACCCGCACGAGCGGGAAAACCTCAGCCAGTCACCGGAACACCGGCCGCTGTTCGAGGCGTTTTTGACAGAGGCGCGGGCCAAATGGGACATCCCGGCGATCCACCAGCAGGTGCTCGCCAGCCAACGCCGTCGTCGCCTGGTGTTCGAGGCACTGACCCAGGGCACGCTCAAGAGCTGGGACCACCAGCCGCTGGTGGACGCCAGCCAGCAATACATGCGCAACCACATCGACCTCGACGATCTGGAGCGCAAGGCACGTTATCCACAACCCTGCCAGAACCAATAAACAGACAGAGGGAAGGTCATGCAAAAGTTGACGGTGATACTGAGCATTCTGGCGCTGGCCAGCGCCAATGCGTACGCAGACACACGTTGCGAAACGGTAAAAATGGCTGACCCGGGCTGGAGCGACATTGCCGCAACCAACGCCATTACCGGTTTCTTGCTGACGGGCATGGGCTACACACCCAAGGTCGACACCCTGGCGGTGCCGATTACTTTTGGCGGGCTCAAGGACGGCAAAGTGGATGTGTTCCTCGGCAACTGGATGCCGGCGCAGCAAGGCTTTTACGACAAGTTCGTGGCCAATGGCGATGTGGTGCAACTGGCGAAGAACCTCGACGGCACCGAGTTCACCCTGGCCGTGCCGGATTATGTGTGGGATGCGGGGGTGCATGATTTTGCCGACCTGAACACATTCGCCGACAAGTTCGACAAGAAGATTTACGGCATCGGCTCCGGCGCGCCGGCCAATATCTCGCTGCAGGAGATCATCAAGAAGAACGACTTCAACCTGGGCCAGTGGAAACTGATCGAGTCGAGCGAACAGGCGATGCTCGCCGAAGTGTCGCGGGCGGTGAAGAAGCAGCGCTTCGTCACCTTCCTTGGCTGGACGCCGCACCCGATGAACGTGCAGTTGAAGATGCATTACCTCAAGGGCGGCGAGCAGTACTTCGGCGATACCGGCAGCGTCTACACCCTGACCCGCAAGGGTTATGCGCAGGCCTGCCCGAACGTGGGGAAACTGCTGACCAACCTGAGTTTTACCCAGGACATGGAGAACAGCATCATGGCGCAGGTGGCCAACGACAAGGTCAGCAACGCCGAGGCCGCGAAGACGTGGATCAAGGCCAACCCTGCGGTGCTCGACAAGTGGCTTGATGGGGTGAAGACCGTGGATGGCAAGGACGCATTGGCGGCAGTCAAAGCCCAGCTCTAAAGCCCCACCGCTGCCCTCTGTGGGAATGGGCCAGCTCCCACACAAGCCAGCTCCCACAGGGGCGTGTGGGTGCTGATAATCTTGAGCCAAATCTTTCAAGCCGAGTTACAGATGCCCCGGCCCACTCGCTACACACTCTTTCCCTTCCTCGCCTGGCTGGCGAATCAAACCCGCGCGAGCGTCGGACGGGACGCACTGGTCGGTCTCAGCGGCGCCGTACTTGCCCTGCCACAGTCGATTGCCTACGCGCTGATCGCCGGCCTGCCACCCGAATACGGCCTGTACGCAGCCATCATCCCGGTGCTGATCGCCTGCCTGTGGGGTTCGTCCTGGCACCTGATCTGCGGGCCTACGGCGGCGATTTCCATCGTCCTCTACGCCAGCGTCAGCCCATTGGCCGTGCCGGGCTCGCGGGACTACATCAGCCTGATCCTGCTGCTGACGTTCCTGGCTGGCGTGTTCCAGTGGCTGCTCGGCCTGCTGCGCTTCGGTGCGCTGGTGAATTTCGTCTCGCACTCGGTGGTACTCGGCTTCACCCTCGGCGCCGCCGTGGTCATCGCATTGGGGCAGTTGCCCAACCTGCTGGGGCTTGAACTGCCGAGCCAGACCACCGCCCTCAACAGCCTGCTGGCACTGATCGAACATCGCGGCGAGTGGGACCACGCCTCGCTCATCCTGGGCCTCGGCACCTTGCTGCTGGGCGCGTTGCTCAAGTACCGGGTGCCGCGCTGGCCGACGCTGTTGATCGCCCTGACCCTGAGCAGCGTGGCCGCGTGGCTGTGGCCGGCGATGTTCGGGCACGTAGCGCGGGTGAGTGGGTTTGTCGGCAAGCTGCCGCCGTTCAGCCCGTTGCCGATGGACCTGGACGTGATTCTGCGCCTGCTGCCCGGCGCCGTGGCGGTGGGCATGCTGGGGCTGGTGACCAGCCTGTCGATTGCGCGCGCCTTGTCGGCGCGCTCGCAGCAATTGCTCGATGCCAACCAGGAAGTTCGTGCGCAGGGTTTATCCAATATGGTCGGCGGATTTTTTTCCGGCTATTTGTCGGCCGGTTCCTTCACGCGCTCGGGCCTCAACCTTGAGGCGGGCGCCTGCTCACCACTGGCCGGGGTATTTTCGGCGCTGTGGGTGGCGTTGTTCGCGTTGTTTGGCGCGGCGTTGATCGCACGGATCCCGATCCCGAGCATGGCGGCGAGCATTCTGCTGATTTGCTGGGGCCTGGTGGACCGTCGCGCTATTGGCGCGTTGTTCCGGGTCAGTCGCGCGGAATTCGTGGTGATGAGCCTGACGCTGTTGGCGACTTTGCTGCTGGAGTTGCAGACGGCAATTTATGCGGGGGTGCTGGCCTCGCTGTTTTTCTACCTCAAGCGCACGTCACAACCCAGCGTCCAGCACTGGCGCGACGGTGAAGATGATGTGCTGCGGGTGGGCGGCTCGATCTTTTTTGGCGCCAGCCATTACCTGCAGGTGCGCCTGCAAAGACTCGCGGGGAAGCGGGTGGTGATCGAGGCGCAACAGATCAATTTCATCGACTATTCGGGGGTGGAGATGCTGCACCAGGAAGCACGGCGGTTGCAGGGGTTGGGACGCAGCCTGACCTTGCGCCGGGCTCGGCCCCAGGTGGTAGAGGAACTGAGAAAGCTGGAAGGCGCCGACCGTTGCCCCATCCATTTCGAAGACTGAGCCCCTCCCATAATTGGATGGGTGTCAGGCCAACTGTCGGCGCAGTTCAGCCAGCACCGGCGCCGAATCCGGGCGCACACCGCGCCACAGGAAGAATGCTTCGGCCGCTTGCTCAACCAGCATGCCCAGGCCATCCATCGCGATCGCCGCGTCGTGTTCGCTGGCCCAGCGACAGAACGCAGTAGGCTGCTGGGCATACATCATGTCGTAGCAGAATGTCCTGCCCGGGTCGATCAGGCTGCCCGCAATCGGCGGTACATCGCCTGACAGGCTGGCCGAGGTGGCGTTGATGATCACGTCCACCGGCTCACGCAGCCAATCGAAACCGCTGGCCGACACCGGGCCCAAATCGTCGAACAACTCGGCCAGTGATTCGGCTTTCTCCACGGTGCGGTTGGCGATGATCAGCGACGCGGGTCGCTCGGCCAGCAATGGCTCCAGCGCACCACGCACCGCGCCACCGGCGCCCAGCAACAGGATGCGTTTGCCTTCCAGCGTCAGCCCGGCGTTGACCGTGAGGTCGCGCACCAGGCCGGCGCCATCGGTGTTGTCGCCCAGCAAGGTGCCATCGCCCAGTTGGCTCAGGGTGTTGACCGCACCGGCGCGGCGCGCCCGCTCGGTCAGGCTGCTGGCCAGGCGGAACGCCTCTTCCTTGAACGGCACGGTGACATTGGCGCCGCGCCCCTGCAGAAAAAACTCACGGGCACAGCCGGCGAAATCCTCCAGTGGCGCAAGCAGGGTGCTGTAGTCCAGTTGCTCGCCGGTCTGCTCGGCGAACATACGGTGAATCAACGGCGACTTGCTGTGGCCGATGGGATTGCCGAACACCACATAACGGTCCATCACTGTGCTGCCTTGGGCGGCGCAATACCCAGCCAGTCGCGGTCCTGCAGGAAGTAGTCGGTGAGGCGCGCTTCTTCACTGCCGGCCTCGGCCTTCCAGTCGTAGCTCCAGCGCACTTGCGGCGGCAGCGACATCAGGATCGACTCGGTACGCCCGCCCGATTGCAGGCCGAACAGGGTGCCACGGTCGTAGACCAGGTTGAACTCGACATAACGACCCCGGCGGAATTCCTGGAATTGGCGCTGCTGCTCGGTGTACGCCATGGCCTTGCGGCGCTGCAGAATCGGCAGGTAGGCGTCGATGTAGGCATTGCCGATGGCCTGCATGAACGCAAAGCAGGTGTCGAAATCCCACTCGTTCAAGTCATCGAAGAACAGCCCGCCGATGCCGCGCGGCTCGTTGCGATGCTTGATGTGGAAGTAGGTGTCGCACCAGGCCTTGTAGCGCGGGTACACGTCCGGGCCGAACCGCGCGCAGGCTTCTTCGGCCACGCGGTGCCAGTGGATGCAGTCTTCCTCAACGCCGTAGTAGGGCGTGAGGTCGAAGCCGCCACCGAACCACCACACCGGCTCTTCGCCTTCTTTTTCTGCGTTGAAAAAGCGCACGTTGGCGTGAGACGTCGGCACATGCGGGTTGTGCGGGTGGATCACCAGCGACACCCCCAGCGCCTCGAAGCCGCGCCCGGCAAGCTCCGGGCGGTGGGCACTGGCGGAGGGCGGCAAACCGCTGCCGAATACGTGGGAAAAGTTGACGCCGCCTTTTTCGATCACCGTACCGTTCTCGATCACACGGGTGCGCCCGCCGCCGCCGGCAGGCCGGGTCCAGGCGTCTTCGATAAAGCGAGTGTCCGTCTCGAAAGCTTCCAGAGCGCTGCAGATGCGGTCTTGCAGATCGAGCAGGTAGGCTTTGACAGCCTCGGTGCGGGTAGTCATGAGGTCACCTTGAATCGGGCAAAGCAGCACGAAGCCATAGGGCGTCGGCGGCAAATGGGCGCACAGGATAACACTGCACCTGCCGCCGCCGCAGTTGACGAAGGTCAAGCTTAGGAGTCCGATAGGAGGCTACGCGAATTCGAACCTGAGGAGATGTGCAGATGGCCAAACGTATCCAGTTCAGCGCCCATGGCGGCCCCGACGTGCTCGAGTACGTGGACTACACGCCCGCAGAGCCCGGCCCACAACAGGTGCGGGTGCGCAATGAGGCCATCGGCCTGAACTTCATCGACACCTATTTCCGCAGCGGCCTTTACGCACCGCCGGCCTTGCCATCGGGCCTGGGTGCAGAAGGTGCGGGCGTGGTCGACGCGGTGGGCAGCGAAGTCAGCCAATTCAAGGTGGGCGACCGCGTGGCCTACGGCAGCGGGCCGCTCGGCGCCTACAGCGAACTGCATGTGCTGCCGGCCGCCAACCTGGTGCACCTGCCGGACGACATCAGCTTCGAACAGGCGGCCGGCGCGATGCTCAAGGGCCTCACCGTGCAATACCTGTTGCGCCAGACCTATGAGGTGCAGGCAGGCGACACCATTCTGTTCCACGCAGCCGCCGGTGGCGTGGGCTCCCTGGCCTGTCAGTGGGCCAAGGCGCTGGGCGCGAAGCTGATCGGCACCGTCAGCTCGCCGGAAAAGGCGGCACTGGCCAAATCCCTCGGCGCCTGGGCAACCATCGATTACAGCAAGGAAAACGTCGCACAGCGTGTGCTGGAATTGACCGACGGCAAAAAGGTGCCGGTGGTGTACGACGGCGTGGGCAAGGACACCTGGCTGACGTCTCTGGACAGCGTGGCGCCACGGGGTCTGGTGGTGAGCTTCGGCAATGCGTCGGGTGCCGTGGACGGGGTGAACCTGGGGATTCTGTCGGCGAAGGGCTCGCTGTATGTCACCCGGCCGACGCTGGCGACTTATGCCGGCAACGCGAAGGACTTGCAGGTGATGGCCGATGACCTGTTTTCGATGATCAAGAGCGGCAAGGTGCGCATTGATATCAACCAGCGCTATTCGCTGGCGGAGGCGGCGAAGGCGCAGACAGAGCTGTCGGGGCGGCGGACTACAGGGTCGACTATTTTGTTGCCTTGAGGGCCTCATCGCGGCCCAGCCCGCTCCCACCTGTTGACCGAGTTGGAATGCGATCAAGTGTGGGAGCGGGCTTGCCCGCGATAAGCGCGACGCGGTCTCAGGAAGGCCGCACCACCTCACCCGTGACCAGGTTGCGAATCAGGCTCGGGTTCTTGCGCCCACCCAACGCGCCCCCCAACACCCGATCCACCTGCCCACGGAAATACTGCTCCACGCGAATCCGCGAGCGGGCGGCCGGGCGGCCCTGGGGGTTGGCCGAGGTGGAAATCAACGGGCCCACCAGCGAGCACAGGTCCCGCACCAGCGGGTGATCGGTGACCCGCAGCGCCACCGTGTCGTGCACACCGGTCACCCATTCCGGCAATAAATCCTGATGAGGCACCAGCCAGGTGTTCGGCCCTGGCCAGGTGCTGGCCATGCGGTCGATCCAATCCTGCGGGAAGTCTTCGAACAGAAAGTCGAACTGGCGAATCGTGTCCGCCACCAGAATCAGGCCTTTGTCCACCGAGCGGTTCTTGATCGCCAGCAGGCGGTCCACCGCTTCTTCGTTCCATGGGTCACAGCCCAGGCCCCAGACGGCTTCGGTTGGATAGGCAATCACCGCGCCTGCGCGAATTTCCCGTGCGGTTTCCAGCACACGCCACCTGTTGACCATTTGCTCACTCTCCAGACAAAAGCTCTGCGCAGTTTACCGATCTTCCTTACAAAACCCAGCTACAAAGCCTGGCAGCGCGCAAGCCAACGCCCGCTCTCGCTGATCACCTGACCTTCGAGCTCCAGTTCCGTGAGGGTGGCAAGTACCTGGGACAACGGTCGTCCGCTGGCAATCGCCAAAGCCTCGCTGGTGTGCGGCGCGGCATGCAGCAACGCTACCAGCGGATGGGTGACCGGCAGCGGCGCAGGGCGTGACAAGGCCTGCCAGCCGCGCAATCCTTCGAGGATATGCTCGATGGTTTCCACCAGCATCGCGCCATCGCGGATCAACTGATGACAGCCTTTGGCCCCGGGATGATGGATGGACCCCGGAATCGCATAGACCTCGCGCCCTTGCTCGGCCGCCAGTTTCGCCGTGATCAGCGAACCGCTGGCCATGCTCGCTTCCACCACCAGCACCCCCAGGGACAGGCCACTGATGATGCGATTGCGCCGCGGGAAGTTGCCCGCCTGGGGCGCGGCGTCCAGCGGGAACTCGGAAACCACGGCGCTGCCCTGGTCAATCATCGCGGCGGCGAGCCGCCGGTGGCGCTGTGGATAAAGATTTTCCAGGCCGGTGCCGAGCACGCCGATTGTCTGGCCTCCCACGTCCAATGCGGCCTGATGCGCAGCGCCATCAATTCCCAGAGCGAGGCCGCTGGTGATGACAAAACCGGCGCTCGCCAGGCTGCGGGAAAACGCGGCAGCGGTGTCCATGCCGGGACGCGAAGCACGACGGCTGCCGACCATCGCCAGTTGTGGTTTTTCCAGGATCAGCGGGTCGCCGGCGACGAATAACAGCGGTGGCGCGCTATCGATCTCGGCAAGCAAGGCGGGGTACTCGGGTTGGTCCCACATCAGTAAATGCTGGCCCGCACGCTCAAGCCAGGCCAATGCCACAGCGGCGCCCTCACGGACTTCGGGGCTGCGCCGAGCGTCGGCGCTGCTGGCCGGCAACCCGAGTGAACGCCAGGCACTGGCCGGCGCACTGATGGCGCTGGAGGCCGAGCCGAACGCTTCGATCAGCAGTTGAAAACGCTTCGGGCCCAGTTCCGGCAGCCGGTGCAGGCGCAGCCTTGCTTCCAGTTCTGATGGGGATATTTCGTTGCGGTTTATCGCGAGCATAGGATCATCCTTGACCGGAACAACTTGTGGATAACTCTGTTGGTAACTTATTTAGCAACCTATTCATTGTGTTTGACGGCTGTCTCAAAGCGGTCCTGTACGGCCAGCGGTTGGGAGGCCTTGAGCACCAGGCCATAGCTGAGTTTTTCGTAAGTGCGAAACACCAGCAGGGTGCCCGCACGTGCATCGGGAAGGGTCACCAACGCGCCGGTAAGAACGTCGCGCACGCTGGCGCCGGCTTTGATTACGCTGAGCACCTGGCCTTCGATCAGGCCGTCCCGGCGCCCCTTGTTCAGGGTCACGGCGTCAAGTACGCCGATCTGGGTCACACCCTTGGGGATATCGATGATCGTGCCTTCGATGAAAGGCCCAGGCTGCGCAGCGTCCAGGCGTTTCAGCGCAATCGGCGACGGTGCGCGGAGCAGGCGGTCGCCAGGACGTATCTCCTGAGTGATCCGCTGAACGGCAAGCGTGCTGAGGTCGCCGGCGGTTATAAACCGCGCAGTGCCGATGTCGTCGGCGTTGACGCCCAACAACTCCTGGGTTCGAGGATCGGTGTAGGCCTTGCCGCGTCGGAATATTCCGTAAATGGGCTGGGAAGGGTCCAGGTTGCCTCTGGCATGCACGCGCTCATCGTTGGCGCCCAGCACACGGCCGGCGCCCGCCGCGATGATGTAGGGTGCATTGTCCAGGTCCTGGGGTGAGTCAAAAATGCGGTTGTGCAACAAAAACCGCTGGATGGCCTGTTGCGTGGTGTGATCCAGGCGTGGGCCAGGCGGGGGGATCAGGGCCGTGGCAAACGGGGCCCAGAGCAGCAAGACGAGTAGCGATTTCCTCATGGGGTGAATCTCCTTTATTATGTGCGTTCGCGTGAAACGTCAGCGCCTTCGCGGCTTTCGAACGTTTCACACCGGCTGCCTGGGTCCATCCCACCGCCGATTTGCCTCTACCTCACATGTGCAGCAATTACGCTTATGGCTATTTTGAACATCCTCGAATTTCCCGACTCGCGCCTGCGCACGATCGCCAAGCCGGTGGCCGTAGTGGACGACAAGGTTCGTCAGTTGGTCGATGACATGTTTGAAACAATGTATGAAGCGCCGGGCATCGGTCTCGCCGCGACCCAGGTCAATGTTCACCTGCGCGTGGTGGTCATGGACCTGTCCGAAGACCGCAGCGAGCCGAAGGTGTACATCAACCCCGAGTTCGAGCCGCTGACCGACGAGATGGGCGAGTACCAGGAAGGCTGCCTGTCGGTGCCGGAGTTCTACGAGAGCGTCGAGCGCCCGCTGCGCGTGAAGATCAAGGCCCTGGACCGCGACGGCAAGCCCTTCGAACTGATTGCCGAAGGCCTGCTGGCGGTGTGCATCCAGCACGAATGCGACCACCTCAACGGCAAGCTGTTTGTCGATTATCTGTCCACGCTCAAGCGTGATCGGATCAAGAAGAAGCTGGAAAAAAAGCATCGCCAGCAAGCTTGATGCCTCCTTCCAAAGGCTTGCTGCGGCAAGCCTTTTTCTTTTGTGACTGTTTTTAACCGAGACCTCCCATGACCGAGCCACTGCGCATTGTTTTTGCCGGTACACCCGAATTTGCCGCCGAACACTTGAAGGCGCTGCTTGCCAGCCCTCACGCGATCGTCGCGGTGTACACCCAGCCGGATCGCCCGGCCGGTCGCGGGCAAAAACTGATGCCGAGCCCGGTCAAGCAACTGGCACTTGAGCACAACATTCCCGTGCTGCAACCGCCGACTTTGCGCAACGCCGAGGCCCAGGCCGAACTGGCCGCGCTCAAGCCCGACCTGCTGGTGGTCGTGGCCTACGGCCTGATCCTGCCGCAGATCGTGCTGGATATCCCACGCCTGGGCTGCATCAACAGCCACGCGTCGCTGCTGCCACGCTGGCGCGGTGCGGCGCCGATCCAGCGCGCCGTAGAAGCCGGTGACAGCGAAAGCGGCGTCACCGTGATGCGCATGGAGGCAGGCCTGGACACCGGCCCGATGCTGCTCAAGGTCACCACCCCCATCACCGGCGAAGACACTGGTGGCAGCCTGCACGACCGCCTCGCCGAACTGGGTCCGCCCGCCGTGATCCAGGCCATCGCCGGCCTCGCCGACGGCAGCCTGCAAGGCGACGTGCAGGACGACAGCCTGGCCACCTACGCCCACAAGCTGAACAAAGACGAAGCGCGCATCGACTGGAGCCGCCCGGCCGTGGAACTGGAGCGCCTGGTGCGTGCGTTCAACCCGTGGCCGATCTGCCACAGCACGCTCAATGGCGAGGCTTTGAAAGTGCTGGCCGCTTCCCTGGCCGAAGGCGAGGGCGCGCCGGGTGAAATCATCGGCGCCAGCAAGGACGGTCTGGTGGTCGCGTGCGGTGAACAGGCGCTGTGCCTGAACCGTCTGCAACTGCCCGGTGGCAAGGCGCTGAACTTCAGTGATTTGTTCAACAGCCGCCGTGAGAAATTTTCCCTGGGCACCCTCCTTGGGGTGGCCGCGCAATGAACCCACGTCTGGCCGCCGCCAAGGCCCTGGCCGCCGTCCTCAACGGCAAGGCTTCGCTGAACAGTTCTCTGCCGACCCAGTTGGACAAGGTGGAAGACCGCGACCGCGGCTTCACCCAGGACCTGGCCTTTGGCACCGCCCGCTGGCAGCCGCGTTTGTCCGCGTTGGCGGCCAGACTGCTGCAAAAGCCGTTCAAGGCTGCCGATGCGGACGTGGAGGCGCTGCTGTTGGTGGGCCTTTATCAACTGCTGTACACCCGTGTGCCGGCCCACGCCGCCATCGGCGAAACCGTCGGTTGCGCCGACAAGCTGAAAAAACCCTGGGCCAAGGCGCTGCTCAACGCCGTGCTGCGCCGCGCACAGCGTGAAAGCGAAACGCTGCTGGCCGAGCTTGAGCACGACCCGGTGGTGCGCACCGCCCACCCGCGCTGGCTGCAAAAATCCCTCAAGGCGTTCTGGCCCGAGCACTGGGAAGCCATTTGCGCCGCCAACAATGCACACCCGCCGATGATCCTGCGGGTTAACCGTCGCCATCACCGCCGTGACGCCTATTTGCAGTTGCTGACCGATGCCGGCATTGCAGCCGCCGCCTGTGTGTACAGCATCGATGGCATCGTGCTCGAAGCGGCTGCCGATGTACGCAGCCTGCCGGGCTTCGCCGACGGCTGGATCAGCGTGCAGGATGAAGCCGCGCAACTGGCCGCCGACCTGCTCGACCTCGCCCCCGGCCAACGCGTGCTCGACGCCTGTTGCGCCCCCGGCGGCAAGACCTGTCACATCCTGGAAGTTGAAAAGGATCTGGCCGGTGTCGTCGCGGTGGACCTCGAAGCCAAGCGCCTGGTGCGCGTGCGGGAAAACCTCGCGCGTCTGGGCCTGAGCGCCGAGCTGATTGCCGCCGATGGCCGTGACACCGCCACCTGGTGGGACGGCAAGCCGTTCCAGCGCATCCTGCTCGATGCGCCATGCTCGGCCACCGGTGTGATCCGCCGTCACCCGGATATCAAGCTCACCCGCCAAGCTGACGACATTGCTGCCCTGGCCGTGCTGCAAGGCCAATTGCTCGACGCGCTGTGGCCGACCCTGGAAGTGGGCGGCATTCTGCTCTACGCCACATGCTCCACGTTGCCGACCGAAAACACCGAGGTCATCCAGGCCTTCCTCGCGCGCACCAGCGGTGCGCGCGAACTGGACCTGGCCACCACGGCCGGCATCAAGCAGCCCCATGGCCGTCAACTGCTCGCGCAGGAAGGCGGACACGATGGCTTCTACTACGCCAAACTGATCAAGATCGCCGCCGCGCGCGGCTGAACGGTTTTAAGGGAGTGACCGGATGAAAATCATCATCCTCGGGGCAGGGCAGGTGGGTGGCAGCCTGGCCGAACATTTGGCCAGCGAAGCCAACGACATCACCGTGGTCGACACCGACGCCGAGCGCCTGCGCAACCTCGGCGACCGCCTGGACATTCGCACGGTGCAAGGGCGTGCGTCGTTCCCGACGGTGCTGCGTCAGGCCGGTGCCGACGATGCCGACATGCTCGTGGCCGTGACCAACAGCGACGAAACCAATATGGTCGCCTGCCAGGTCGCCCACACCCTGTTCCACACGCCAACCAAGATCGCCCGCGTGCGCGAAGCGGCCTACCTGACCCGCGCCGGCCTGTTCGACAATGACGCGATTCCGGTAGACGTGCTGATCAGTCCGGAACAGGTGGTCACCCACTACATCAAGCGTCTGATCGAAATTCCCGGCGCCCTGCAGGTGATCGACTTCGCCGGCGGCAAAGCGCAGCTGGTAGCCGTGAAGGCCTACTACGGCGGGCCGCTGGTCGGCCAGCAACTGCGTCAGTTACGCGAGCACATGCCCAATGTGGACACCCGCGTGGCCGCGATTTTCCGCCGCGACCGGCCGATTCTGCCCCAGGGCGACACCGTGATCGAGGCCGACGACGAGGTGTTTTTCATCGCGGCCAAGGCGAATATTCGTGCCGTGATGAGCGAAATGCGGCGGCTGGATGAGACCTACAAGCGCATCGTGATTGCCGGTGGCGGGCAGATTGGTGAGCGCCTGGCCGAGGCCATCGAGAGCCGCTACCAGGTCAAGATCATCGAGATGAGCCCGGCGCGCTGCCGGCATTTGTCCGACACCCTCGACAGCACCGTCGTGCTGCAAGGCAGCGCCTCGGACCGAGACCTGCTGATGGAAGAGAACATCGCCGACGCCGATATCTTCCTGGCACTGACCAACGATGACGAGGCCAACATCATGTCTTCGCTGCTGGCCAAGCGGCTGGGCGCCAAGAAGGTGATGACCATCATCAACAACCCAGCGTATGTCGACCTGATTCAGGGCGGCGATATCGACATTGCGATCAGCCCGCAACTGGCAACCATTGGCACCTTGCTGGCCCATGTGCGCCGTGGCGACATCGTCAGCGTGCACTCCCTGCGCCGTGGCGCGGCAGAGGCCATCGAGGCGATTGCCCACGGTGATTCGAAGTCCAGCAAGGTGATCGGCAAGGCCATCCGCGATATCGGCCTGCCGCCGGGCACCACCATTGGCGCGATCATTCGCGACGAGGAAGTGCTGATTGCCCACGACGACACGGTGATTGCCAGCGGCGACCACGTCATCCTTTTCCTTGTGGATAAAAAACATATCCGTGACGTGGAGAAGCTGTTCCACGTGGGCTTGAGTTTTTTCTGATCGAACGGAGTGGCTGCGATGCTCGAATCCCTGGAAAAAATGCTCGCCAAGGGCGTGGATAATTCACTGCTGCGCTTTGGCTTGGGCAAGGGTTATCTGGACTTGAAGGACAACGCCCGCGCGGCTGAGCATCTGCATAAATGCGTTGAGTTCGATCCAAAGTATTCAGCGGCGTGGAAGTTGTTGGGCAAGGCCCATGCAGGCTTGGGTGATAGCGCTGCAGCGCGGCTGGCGTGGGAGAAGGGCATCGAAGCGGCCCAGGCCCATGGCGACAAGCAGGCCGAAAAAGAGATGACGGTGTTCCTGAAGAAACTCGACCGCCAGATTTAACCTGAACCCAATGTGGGAGGGGGCTTGCTCCCGATAGCGGGGTGTCAGCCAATCTATGGCTAGCTGACAGACCGCCATCGGGAGCAAGCCCCCTCCCACACTGGTTTTGTACCTACCTTGAGTCAATACCAGCGCGCTTCACCCGGCGGGCGTTTCTTGAAGCGCTTCATGCTCCACATGTACTGGCTCGGGTAGGCGCCGACATAACGCTCCACCACTTTGCTCATCGCCGCGCAGGACGTGGCGGTGTCGGTGCTGTACATGTCTTCGGGCGCCGCTTCCAGGATCACTTTGTAGCCCGAGCCATCCGGCAGGCGCAGGGCGTGCAGGAACACGCCCACCGCTTTGTGGCCTGCCAGCATGTTCGGCACGAACTTGCTGGTCAGCGCCTGGGTGGCGAAGAACGGCACGAAAATCCCGGCCGATTCCGCCGGCTCAGGGTCCGCAGGGATACCCACCTGGCCGCCTTTACGCACTTCCTTGATCACGCTGAGAATGCCTTCCTTGGTCGACGCCGCCACGCGGTTGCCCAGCTGTACGCGCTGTTTGCGCAGCAGTTCATCCACCGCCTTGAGCTTGGGCGGACGATAGAAAATGATCGGTTTGCATTGGCTGCAATAGAAGTGATTGAGCACTTCCCAGTTGCCCAGGTGGCTGGTGATGCCGACCACGCCTTTGCCCGACGCCAGCGCCTGGTGCAGCACCTCCAGGCCCTCGACCTCCCGCACCAGATCGATGGAGCGCTGCGCCGGCCAGATCCAGGCGCAGGCACTTTCGGTGAGGGACTTGCCGATGTCCATGAGGCTGCGGCCCACCAGTTGCTCGCGCTCGGCGGGGTCCATGGCCGGGAAGCACTTGGCGAGGTTGATCCGCACCGTGTCGCGGGAGCGGTTGGGGGTTTTCCACATGATCCAGCCAATGGCCGTGCCGACAGCCTGGACAGCGCGCCAGGGCAGCAGGGCAAACAATCGCAGAGCGCCTACCAGCAAGGCGCCTTTAAACTTTTCCACAGGTCACTCCTGATCGTGTGTGGTGCGCAAAGCCGGCATTCTAACCGGCGTTGGCCAGGTCCGCGTAACGGTCGCAGTCCACGGTGTGGTCCATGACCATGCCCGAGGCCTGCATGAACGCGTAGCAGATGGTCGGGCCGACAAAGGTGAAACCGGCTTTCTTCAAGGCTTTGCTCATGGCTTCGGCCTGCGGCGTAATCGCCGGGACCTCACTGCGGTCCTTGAAATGATTGACCTTGGGCGCGCCGTCGACAAACGACCACAACCACTGCACCGGGTCTTCCAGCGCCAGCCAGGCCGCGGCATTGCGCCGGGTGGCGTTGAGCTTGAGACGGTTGCGCACAATGCCCGGGTCGAGCATCAGCGTGTCGATTTCAGCATCGCTCAACTGCGCCAAACGCTGCGCGTCAAAGCCGAACAACACCTTTCGGTAGTGTTCACGCTTGCGTAAAACCGTGATCCAGGACAAGCCCGCCTGGAACCCTTCGAGCAAAAGCAACTCGAACAAGCCCTGCGCATCGCGCAGCGGCGTTCCCCACTCCTGATCGTGATAAGCCATGTACAGCGGATCTTCAGAACACCAAAAGCAGCGTGGCATAAGGCTCCAGGGGATGGTGGCGCGGCCGAATCGGGTATACTCCCGCTCTTTAAATCGCAGCCCAAGTAACAGGTGAATTTCGTGAGCCAGCCTACGCCAGCCGTGCGTACCTTCCAAGACTTGATCCTCGCCCTCCAGCAATACTGGGCCGAGCAAGGTTGTGTGGTACTTCAGCCCTACGATATGGAAGTAGGCGCCGGCACTTTCCACACCGCCACCTTCCTGCGGGCCATTGGCCCGGAAACCTGGAACGCCGCTTATGTGCAGCCCAGTCGTCGCCCGACTGACGGCCGCTACGGCGAAAATCCGAACCGTCTGCAGCACTACTACCAGTTCCAGGTGGTGTTGAAGCCGAACCCGGACAACTTTCAGGAACTGTACCTGGGCTCGCTCAAGCATGTGGGCCTGGACCCACTGGTGCACGACATCCGTTTCGTCGAAGACAACTGGGAGTCGCCAACCCTGGGCGCCTGGGGCCTGGGCTGGGAAGTCTGGCTCAACGGCATGGAAGTGACGCAGTTCACCTACTTCCAGCAGGCCGGCGGCATCGAATGCTACCCGGTCACCGGCGAAATCACCTACGGCCTCGAGCGCCTGGCCATGTACCTGCAAGGCGTGGACTCGGTCTACGACCTGGTGTGGGCAGACGGCCCGTTCGGCAAGGTGACCTACGGCGACGTGTTCCACCAGAACGAAGTGGAGCAGTCCACCTACAACTTCGAACACGCCAACGTCGAGAAGCTGTTCGAACTGTTCGACTTCTATGAAAGCGAAGCCAAGCGCCTGATCGAACTCGACCAGCCGCTGCCATTGCCAAGCTATGAAATGGTGTTGAAGGCGTCCCACACCTTCAACCTGCTGGACGCCCGCCGTGCCATCTCGGTGACCGCGCGCCAGCAATACATCCTGCGTGTGCGCACCCTGGCGCGTTCCGTCGCCCAAGCCTACCTGCTGGCTCGCGCCAAGCTGGGCTTCCCGATGGCTACCCCGGACCTGCGTGATGAAGTGTTGGCTAAGCTGGAGGCTGCACAATGAGTGCTCAAGATTTTTTGGTTGAACTGGGCACCGAAGAGCTGCCACCCAAGGCACTCAACACCCTGGCCGATGCATTCCTGGCTGGTATCGAAAAAGGCCTGCAAAGCGCCGGCCTGAAGTTTGAAGCGAAGAAGGTCTATGCCGCGCCGCGCCGTCTGGCCGTGTTGCTGACCGCGCTGGAAACCCAGCAGCCGGACCGTAGCATCAATCTGGACGGCCCACCGCGTCAGGCGGCTTTCGATGCTGAAGGCAATCCGACTCAAGCGGCCCTCGGGTTTGCCAAGAAGTGTGGCGTCGAGCTGAGCGAGATCGACCAGAGCGGCCCGAAACTGCGGTTCAGCCAGGTGATCACCGGCAAGCCGACCGCCAGCCTGTTGCCGACCATCGTTGAAGATTCCCTGAATGACCTGCCGATTCCCAAGCGCATGCGCTGGGGGGCGCGCAAGGAAGAGTTCGTGCGCCCAACCCAGTGGCTGGTGATGCTGCTCGGTGACCAGGTCATCGACTGCACGATCCTCGCCCAGAAGGCAGGCCGTGATTCCCGTGGTCATCGCTTCCACCATCCTGAAGCCGTGCGCATCACCTCGCCGGCCAACTACGCCACTGACCTGCGTGCCGCCTACGTGCTGGCAGACGCCAATGAGCGTCGCGAACTGATCAGCAAGCGCACCGAAGAGCTGGCCCGCCTGCAGGAAGGCACCGCCATCGTGCCGCCAGGCCTGCTCGACGAAGTGACCGCGCTGGTGGAATGGCCGGTGCCGCTGGTGTGCTCGTTCGAGGAACGTTTCCTCGATGTGCCACAGGAAGCGCTGATCACCACCATGCAGGACAACCAGAAGTATTTCTGCCTGCTGGATGCGGACGGCAAATTGCTGCCGCGCTTTATCACCGTAGCCAATATCGAAAGTACGGACCCGCAGCAGATCATCGCCGGCAACGAGAAAGTCGTCCGCCCGCGCCTGACCGACGCCGAATTCTTCTTCAAGCAAGACAAGAAGCAGAAGCTCGAAGACTTCAACCTGCGCCTGCAGAACGTGGTGTTCCAGGAAAAACTCGGCAGCGTCTACGACAAGGCCGTGCGCGTTTCCAAACTGGCGGCCTACATTGCCCAGCGCATTGGCGGCGATGCAGCCTGGGCGGCGCGTGCCGGCCTGCTGTCCAAGTGCGACCTGGCCACCGAGATGGTCGGCGAGTTCCCTGAGATGCAAGGCGTGGCGGGTTACTACTACGCCCTCAACGACGGCGAGCCGGGCGATGTGGCGCTGGCATTGAACGAGCAGTACATGCCGCGCGGTGCTGGCGCCGAACTGCCAACCACCCTCACCGGTGCGGCCGTGGCCATCGCCGACAAGCTGGACACCCTCGTCGGTATCTTCGGTATCGGCATGCTGCCCACCGGCAGCAAAGACCCGTATGCCCTGCGCCGTGCTGCCCTGGGCGTGCTGCGTATCCTGATCGACAAGAAGCTGGACCTCGACCTGACTCAGGCCGTGGTGTTTGCTGTCGGCCAGTTCGGCGCCAAGGTCAAGCAGGCTGGTCTGGCCGAGCAAGTGCTGGAGTTCGTGTTCGACCGCCTGCGTGCGCGTTACGAAGACGAAGGCGTGGACGTTTCCGTGTACCTGTCGGTGCGTGCCCTTCAACCAGGTTCGGCACTGGACTTCGATCAGCGTGTGCAAGCCGTACAGGCCTTCCGCAAGTTGCCCGAAGCCAATGCCCTGGCCGCCGTGAACAAGCGTGTGTCCAATCTACTGGGCAAGGCCGACAACCTCGGCACCGCCGAAGTCGACCCGGGCCTGTTTGCCGATGCCAAGGAGTTCTCGCTGAACTCGGCCATCGCCAAGGCAGAAAACGCGGTGAAGCCGCTGATCGCCGAACGCAACTACGCCGAAGCGCTTGCGCGTCTGGCCACCCTGCGTGAGCCGGTGGATGCGTTCTTCGAAGCGGTGATGATCAATGCCGAAGATGCCGGCGTGCGGAAAAACCGCTACGCCATGCTGGCGCGTCTGCGTGGACTGTTTATCAACATCGCTGACATTTCCGTACTGGGCTGATCATGTTGAAACTGCTGATTCTCGATCGGGACGGGGTGATCAATTACGACTCCGACGCTTACATCAAGTCGTTGGCTGAATGGATACCACTGCCCGGCTCGATCGAGGCCATCGCGCAGTTGAGCAAGGCCGGCTGGACGGTGGCAATCGCCACCAACCAGTCCGGCATCGCCCGCGGCTATTACGACATTGCCACCCTGGACGCCATGCACGCGCGCCTGCGCACGTTGGTGGCCGAGCAGGGCGGTGAGGTGGGGCTGGTGGTGTACTGCCCCCACGGGCCGGACGAGGGCTGCGACTGCCGCAAACCCAAGCCTGGCATGTTGAAAATCATTGCAGAACATTACAAGGTACCGTTGGCTGGGATATGGTTCGTCGGGGACAGCCTCGGTGACCTGGAGGCGGCCAAGGCCGTCGACTCTCAGCCAGTTTTGGTGAAGACCGGGAAAGGCGAAAAGACCCAGGCGAAAAACCTGCCGGTAGGCACCTTGATTTTTGACGATCTGGCGGCGGTTGCCGCAGAACTTATCAACAACTAGCAGCAGCCCTCGACTTCCTGGCCAAGGACTGTTCGGGAGTGCGCTTTAAACAGGCGGGCCGTGTCCCGCAACGGTAAATGCCGCCATGTCGATTTTGCAGGCCATCAGAACCTTTTTCTTTTACCTGCTGTTGGGCACCAGTTCCTTTCTCTGGTGCACCCTGAGCTTTTTTATCGCGCCTTTCCTGCCATTCAAGGCGCGCTACCGCTTCATCAACGTCTATTGGTGCCGCTGCGCGTTGTGGCTGTCCAAGGTGTTCCTGAACATCCGTTTCGAGGTCAAGGGCGCAGAGAATGTGCCGGATCAGCCTTGCGTGATTCTGTCGAACCACCAGAGCACATGGGAGACTTTCTTCCTGTCGGCGTACTTCTCGCCGTTGAGTCAGGTGCTCAAGCGTGAGTTGCTCTACGTACCGTTCTTTGGGTGGGCGATGGCGATGCTGCGTCCGATCGCCATCGATCGCGACAATCCCAAGGCCGCGCTCAAACATGTGGCCAAAAAAGGTGATGAGCTGCTCAAGGACGGTGTGTGGGTGCTGATCTTCCCCGAAGGCACTCGCGTGCCCTATGGCACCGTGGGCAAATTTTCACGCGGTGGTACCGCGCTGGCGGTCAACGCCAACCTGCCGGTGCTGCCGATTGCGCATAACGCCGGCAAGTTCTGGCCGAAAACTGGCTGGGCCAAACGCCCAGGCACTATCACCGTAGTGATCGGTGAACCGATGTATGCCGAAGGCGAGGGCCCGCGTGCCATTGCGGCGCTGAATGAGCGTGCGCAGGCGTGGAACCAGGCGCAACAGAGGGCAATGGGTTCGTTGCCACCCGAGCCCATCGTGGTGGATACGCCAGTGATATGAGGTTCTGTGGATAACCTGTGTACGGTTTGTTGGCTAATCGGCTTTTTATGCATATAAATATCTGATTTATATACATATTTCACCAGCCAATAAAAAATCGAAAAACGTGCATAAGTTTTTTCGGCATTAAAAAACCGGTCCTTGTGACCGGTTTTTTATGCACAGGACAAAAGCTGTCTCAGCAGTCATCCAGCAGGGGAAGACGCAGACTGAAGGTAGTGCCTTTGCCAAGGGTACTTTCGCAACTGATATGCCCTTTATGCCGTTCAACGACCGCCCTGACCATGGTCAGTCCCAAACCGAGGCCCTCACTGCCCTGAGCGGACTCGAAGCGCCGGTACTGGCTGAACAGCTCGGGCAAATCTTCGGCCGCGATACCTGCACCCTGATCGCTGATATGGCATTCCAGCCAGCCCCGAGTGCTACTGTGGCGCAATCTTACGGTGGTGCCGGAAGGAGAATATTTGATCGCGTTCTCCAGCACGTTGAACAACGCCCGGGTAAGCAGCGATTGATCGGCTGACACCATGCCGTCGTCAGCCTCGTCCAGGTCATGGAGCAGGTGGATGCCCTTGAGTTGAGCGATCACTGCCACTTGATCGAACGCATCCATCACCAGCATCGCGAACAGGGTCGGCTGGAAGTGATAACCATCGGCCTCGGCTTTGGCCAACTGAACAAATGACTCAGTGAGGTTCAGGGCGCGTCGCACCTGTTGCTCGATCTGGGCGAATACCGGGGAACCACCGCTGTGTATATCCAGCAGCGCAAGAATCGCCGAATGGGGCGCACGCAGGTCATGGGACAGGAAGCGCAGCATGGTTTCCCGGTGCTGCTGGGCCTCGCGTTCTTTGCTCAGGTCGGTCAGGCTCAGCAACCAACCCAGGGCGACATCACCTTCTGCAGGTAGCAAAGGCGCAATCTCCATTCGCAAGCTGCGTTGGTGGATATCGCGAAACTCAACGAGCTCGAGCGCCGAAAGGGCAGGGCGCACGCCATTGTGCAGGGGCGGGTAACCCAGGTCCGCCAGTTGCTCAAGCAAATTGTGGCTCACCAGCTCATTGCCGAATACTTCCCGGGCAATGCGGTTGGCCAGTAGGATACTGCCCCGCGGATCAGTAATCAGTGTCGCCACCGGCAAACACTCCAGGCCATCGGCCATGAAGCGGCGGGTGTCACGCGTACGGCTGACGGCCTGCTCGAGCGCAAAGATCCGTCCCTGCAACACATCCCCCTTACTGGCAGGCGCGCGGCGGCGTTCCGGCAGCACTTTGGGTTCATCATCCAGGCGCGCCAGCTCCCAGCCGAAATAGGCGAGCACCGCACTCAAACGGCGCCAATTCCAGATCAGGTAGCTGAGCAGCAATCCAATCAGGCAGGCGCCAGGCGACCACCAATGGCCCATGCGCAACAGGGCCAATGAGCCAAACACTGCAGTGGTCATGCAACCCAGCGTCATCCACGACGCGTATCGCGGCCGGTAGAGCAATAGACCGAGCAGCAAGGCCACCAGCGAGGTCGACATCAGTGCTGCCAGCCAACCGGGCACCTGCGCGATAGTGCGCCCACGCAGCAGACCACCCAGTACGTCGGCCTGAATCTGCATGTCGGCAGAGGACAGCGCGGCGAGCCTGCGAAGGCCGTCATACAACGGATTGTCGAGGGCAAGGAATGGGTTAAGGGATAGATAGGCTGTGAGAGGCAACAACAGTAGGCCTATCCAAAGCCACTCGCGAACCAGGCCGTTGAACAAGCGTTGGGCGTGGGTGGGTTGGCGCTTTTCCGGCTGGCCCCATAGCTTCATCGGTTGGCCACCGCAGGCCGGCATATAGGTGGCAGGCGTGTGATAAGGAATGTCATAGACCTCGGTTTCTCCTTCCAGGCCATGCTCGTCGCAAGCCAACAAGTGGGCGTGATTTGAACCCAGTGAAACGTATTTCCAGTTCACTGAATAGGCTATTCGATACGGGCGTATCGAACCCTCCCGATAATGTGTCGGCCTAACCTTTTACTTGCCAGCAGTAGTCGGTATCTTTCCTACACGCGCTCGAGGATTTAGTCCTTGAAGCAGCGTATCGCCAGAAGCTGAGGGCCGTTCAATCTGACCACAATTATTCAGATTCAACGTCCGGTATCTGCGCAGTATGTGCCCCTGTTTGTGTGGGGCCGTCAGTTGCTGTATTTCTTGTGAAGGGACCCACACCATGCGTGTCGCGATATTGGATGACGAGCCCGCTGAGTTACGCCGGGTGGAACAGACACTGCGACAGATCCCCCGGCCATCGGACCAGCCGTGGTCTGTGCATTGCTTCGAGCGGGGAGAAGAACTGCTGCGCCAACTGCGTCGGGAAAACTTCGATCTGTTGATACTCGACTGGCAATTGCCCGATATCACCGGTATTGCACTGCTGCGCTGGACCCGTGAACACATGGAATCACCGCCTGCGGTAATCATGCTTACCAGCCGCGATGCCGAGAGCGATATCGTCGCCGCGCTAAACAGCGGTGCCGATGACTACCTGAGCAAGCCCTTTCGCCCCAATGAGCTTAAAGCTCGAGTCACCGCCGTGCTGCGCCGCCATGGCCTGCAAAAATCCGCGACGCCTGAGGTGCAAAGCTTTAACGACCTGACTTTTGACGACGCCCAACTCACCGTGACCCGAGCGGGTAAGCCCATCAACCTGACCGAACGTGAGTACCGTCTGGCCAACTGCTTGTTCGCTAACCTGGCACGGCCGTTATCCCGCGAATACTTGTATGAGCGGTTCTGGACGCATGAAGAGATGGTGTCGTCACGGCCATTGGACACACACATCTATCGCCTGAGAAACAAGCTGGGGCTGACGGCGGATCGCGGGTGGCAACTGTTGACGATCTACGGGTATGGGTATCGGTTGGAGAGTGTGGGCGTGGCGTCTGAAGGGTAAAAATCGGGATGTTCCACGTGGAGCATTTGGTAAAGACGAGGTAATAAAAAAGGCCAACGCTGAGCGTTGGCCTTTTTCGTACGGGTTTGCCTGATGTAGGTTCACAAAATAATTGCTTCAAGACCTCCAGCAAACGCTGGTAGAGAATCATTTATTTGGTGAGTCCACTGGCCGGAATTCACTTAATAAATGAGAAAAGCCTACATGTTTCACACAATAGCTGGTTGCACGTGGAACAGGGCGCGGGAGGTGATGCCGCGAGAGGCGCGTGGCGCCTGCTAGGCTGTTCTGTCAATCAGAGTTGTGCGCAATGACTGGGTCAGCCTCAAGATACTCGTGACTGCCGTCGCTCCAATCTCCTCCTTTCTCTTTCTGTAGGTAGCCTACAGAAAGCTCTTGCGGTTCGTGCAGAGGCCGGCTATAAATGCTCCTCCTTAGGTAACCTACCTACACAAAGAGAGTACAGCGAGATGAACACCACCCATTACGATCCAAAAGCAGTTGGCGATGCCATCGATAACATCACCGCAGGTTTAGAGCGCGTGATGACTGGATTTGCCAACCTGAAAACGCTATTGGCGCCTGTCCCCGATGCTTCCGATATCCCTGAGCTCGATCCTCGCAATCCCGCCAATAAGTTCGAGAGCGGCAAGCTGACCGATCGTGGCATTGAGGTGTGCTACCGGCTTTTTGATGCCGGAAAGAGTCGGTATGCCGTTGGTGCGGAAATGGAGATCAGCTTCGGTGCAGCAACCCATCGCTTTGAAGCGTGGAAGAAGGCAGGTGGCCTCGATCGCGAGAAGCTTCCCCTGAACTGAGTAATGACGAAATGACCAGCGCTACCTCCCAGGGCCAACTGGTCATTGTTTCCCGAGAGGTTAGATGCCATGCCAGTCAGAGGGCTCAGTCACCCTCGACCCACTTCCGGCACGACCTCCGCTCCGACAGCGGGAGCGTCACGCCAAAGCACGATTTCAGGTGATTCAGGTAAATCGAAATCACATTGCTTCATCAGATCAACCAACTTGTATCGCTTTTGATCAACCGAAGACCTAGCGGAGGCTACCTGCTCTGAATGCTGATCGTGATTTTGACGGTACCGAGCCATTCGCTACTCCTATTGCTGAGCGGTGAGCGTATCACTGGTTCAGGTAGCTTCCTGCTCCGCTCATCCAATTCTGATGGGCTAGCCGTAGAAGGATTCCTTGGCTCAAAAAATCGAGAACCAAGTCTCCCGAAACTTACGCTCGATCGTCATATGGTGGAAATGTACTTTCCACCTGTGGAGGAACGGAGATTTTCCATATAGCTTTCGAGCCCTGTTCTGACGCATGCGTAGTCATTTGGCGCAGCCCGCCCAAAAATGATGCTCAATGCAGTGTCAACCTCAGGTCTCGCTCGGATTTTTTCCGACACAACGGCGAGGCCCACACATTCCAAAATCAGAAACATCGCTTCCTCAAGGCAAATCATACGGGCCCAAAGCGCATCGATCAGAGGCTCACCGTCAACCTGGGCGAGAGCGACGAATGCTCTCTTGTCGCCACTGATTACTGAATCCTCTTCGGCTTCATGCAGCGCAGCAAACAACGCGGCTTCTCCAGAATCCAAATCAGGTCGATTCAAGCCGAGTATGGGATTCGCAGTATCAGCTACCACGATTACTTCCGATGCAGCGGCGATCAATTGGTTGGCGAGTTCAAACGCTTCAACCGAGCCCAATCTGGATAAAGCGGAAGCCGGGTTGGCCAACTTGAGTTGGAATCGAAGCTGAGGGAGGACAGCGAATCCTTCAAGCCCGCATCCCAGAGCCATAGCCAGCTCATTTAGCAGATGGTATTGGCAGATTTTGCGGGCCACGTCGCTGTCGAGTAAGTACAAGGAATACTTACCCCCCAAATCCTTGGATGAACAAAACATGTTCCTGGTTTTCTTCGCTCAGCGATTCTAAGACCGTGTTAGCCCTGAATTTTTGCTCCACAAGCTCAATGGCACTAATCGGGTTGGGCATAAAGTTGAGCGCTTGGTTGGCTCTGGCCCAGTCATCATGCTCCTTGGCGTAAGAAAGAATCAGATGACCCGGATCAATCGCGTGCGCTCGACCAACCGACATCGCGCTCGATGCGAGCGTCGCAGCAGAATCTGGACGACCCATTTCACGTACGGGGTTGGGGTGCCCGTTTCTCAATAAAGCGAGAGCAAATGCATCAGCCTCACGCTCTTCGCCATCCTTTCGAACCACCTGGCTGCCCAGGAGGGTATCGGTAACACCAGAAATGTCCTCATCAATAAGGACACCATTATCCTCAAGGTGGCCGCATAGAATGTGAGCCAACTCGTGGGCCAAAACAAAGAGCTGCCTGGAGTGCTGAGCGGTATTGAAGCCCAAAATGATTGCAGGTCGACCGTCTACGTTCACCGTCATTCCGGTCATACGTTTTGTGTTTTTTGGCATTCCTTTTAAAAACAGAACTGGAATCCCACAGAACCAACATAAGTCCAAAAGCCCCTCAAAATCGACAAAGGTTTTTTTCGACTCAGACAGCACCAGCGCACGAATAGCCAATGGATCTGCTTGTGGCGGTTCATACGGTATAGACGTGCAGAAAATTGCTAGCCTCGCTAGAGCTATGCCCAAGCTGGCAGCTATGTTCAATTCTTCTTCATGGGTGTCACTACGCCGTTTGTAGCGCGCCTGTGGCGCTGACATTTGGATCTCCAGCGCTCCGTCTTGACCAAACTGAACGTTCAGACCCAACCGCTGCTTCAAGATCATCGCGAACTGGAAAGCGCCCGCACTCGTTTTGAAAAGACTGTTATCCCACCAATCAGGCAACAGTTTCTCTACATAGGGACGTGGGTATCCAGCTGCTTTCAAGCTATCAAACGCAGATTTCACCGTTATTGGAGTCGTGGCCTCACGCATTGCATCCTCCTATAACGCATTTTTCGAAAATCATTTTCCCATACTCGCTCGACGATGGGCGAAAAGCAGGTCCGCTAAGCGACGAGCGTGTTCTTCACTCCCGTCCCAGATAACACCTAGGGCATCCATCAGGACCTGGGAAGTTGCAGGATTGACGGGATCAACCACAATTGAAACATTCGCATAAATGCATAGCTGACGGATGGTTTTCGTCAGTCTCTTGGGTTGACCGAACAGATTGCGATAGATCTGAGACTGAGAAATTCCTGTGAGCTTAGCTATGCCGGCACTGGATGTCACACCTTGGTCAGCAAAGAATTTCTGAAGCTCTGAGACTACCTGCGCTGTAGGTTTATGCATATTCATGCAACAATATTAGCATATTGGCATAAACCTGAAGATGCTCAGGTATCAATCAAAAATCGCTAATTGGGTTATGCTGACCCGCTTTTTTGGCGCCCTGCCAAATCCTGGGACATGAAATGCGCGAAGCCGAGATAAAACGAGCTCTGGCACTGCACCTCAATAATTTGCCGGAAAATCTTCCTGGTTCATTCCTTGAAGAGGTTGAGTTAAGCGGCGGTGAGATACGTGCCGATCTCGTGCACGTGATGGATATGCACTGCTATGAAATCAAAAGCGAAGCGGACACCCTCAAACGTTTGATTGGTCAGGGGGCTCGTTACGCACGAGTTTTCGATCGAGTTACGCTGGTAACGGCAGAACGACATTTGAAGAAAGCCCTGCCGATTCTTCCCTCTTGGTGGGGAATTCTCGTCCTACCGGACGAAACCACAGACAAATTCAAACAAATCCGCTCAGCCAAACCCAACAAGCGGCACGAACCTGATGTACTCGCCACACTGCTCAAGCGTGATGAGGCTCTTCACCTCCTCGATAAACTTGGCCAGCTACGGGGATGGAAAAGTAAAAGCCTTTACCAGATTCAAGCCCATATCGCCCAGATCCTGAGCCTTGATGAATTACGGCAACATGTTCGAGAGTATCTTCTTAAGCGCGTCGGCCTTTCTCAATCTATCCACTGCCGAGAAGAGCTGATCGTCGAGCTCGAAAACCTCGCAACGGATCTGAGCCCTGCCGATCTGTACGAAAAAGCCCGCACTCTTTCTATCTAAAAGGAGGGGACCCTCCTTCGATATGTAAAGAACTCACCCTCTGCGCGGAAAGCTTCCGGCAGGCACGAGTTAGCAATCAGACCACAGCGCGACAGCGCAGTCTTAGCTCTCAGGGAATGCGCTAAACGTATTGATCTTCCCGCCGTGTATGCCAGGTCAGTACTGCTCCTTGACCACTACCGCAATGTGATGACTCCAACCTTCCGTGATGTGGTAATGACCACAGCGTTTCTTGGTAAGCAGCACAGTGGGGTCTGCGCGCTCAGCCAAGAGCTCGTCACCAAATGAATATGTCGGTCCTTTAAAATCAGCCGCATAAGCGTTGACCATGATTTCAGAAATAGCGACAGAGTCCGTTTTTTTCTTACCGTCGGCACGGAGAATGAGCCAGTCATTATTCCGCGTATAACGGATTGCCACTCGTGCGCCTCGCCGCGTTAATGCCTCTTCTGTCCAAACGGGAGAAAGAACACCGTAATCGCTGAAGCCGATTTTCATGCCAGGAGCTGTGGCATTGAGGTCACTCCAGAACGACCAATCTCGCCGGTTAAAAACACCTACCCCTGTTTTTACCGCCGCTAGGCTTTCAGGATAGGCACCGGATGCGACATGGATGCTGGTGAAGCCTAGCTGTTGAAACTGCGACAACTCGGTGGAAAACCGTTGAGTATCTGCGTTTGTCCATGTTTGCGGAGCGACACCGAGATCGATGATCAAACTCATACGCAATCCATGAGCAGATAGGACGTTGTATGCCGTCGTAACATTGGCCAAGTGATCAGCGGTGATTGATAGCGCAGCTACCCGTAAGCGCAGTGCCGCTTCACCAAAAGAGGCTGCCAAAGTCTGGAGTGGTACACCAAGCCCTGGTACATCGTAAGGATTGAACACAGGAACGATCGGGAGGCCCAGCCCGTTGGCCGAGGCCAGAAAGTCATGAAACTCACGCTTTCTGTTCGCCGTCAAAACCCCTTTAGGATCGGCATAATCGACCATCGCCGAACTGCCCCACGTGCCATGAAAAGCGCCCAAGAGATTAATGTGTTGGGCGGAATCTCTGACTTCTATGCAAGGAAGCACGTGCCTCCCTACGTCGGAAGCTATCTTTTTAAGCGCCTTCTGTTCGTAGGATTGCCATTTAATGATGGGAATATACGGGGGATGGTCAGGGAAATTTATCGCCATGCTATTACCGCTCCTTGGTGCACCTTGGTGGCAAAGGAATATCACGGCGCGCCAACCATTGCCATCGTCAGATCGTCTATTGCTGGCCCCCGAATCTAATTCTTGTGACAGTTGAATTGCACTGCGAATCAATCACGACGACAAAAGCCCCCTATAGCCCACTCTGTCGCTGGCAAGCGGCTCCGCCCTCTTGCTGGTTTACGTCACCGAAGGCTCGCTTACCCGCGCTTCAACCAGACCCCAACACTCGTCACCATCTCGTCACAACACATCGCTAATCTGAATTGAATGGGCCAGCCTTCTCTGGCCTAGAGGAGGCCTACTTGTCCTCTCCGTCCATGCGTACAGATTCAACTGACTGCTCTGACAGCTTGGTGCCAGCTGCGGAGTACGTTCGCATGTCTACTGATCACCAACGCTACTCCACGGAAAACCAATCAGCAGCCATCCATGCTTACGCCATGAACCATGGCATGAAAATCGTCACAACTTACCAAGACGACGGGAAAAGTGGCTTAGATATCGGCGGCCGTGATGCTTTGCGCAGATTACTTGACGACGTCCAGACCGGACATACCCAGTATCAGGTGATTCTTGTCTATGACGTCAGTCGTTGGGGACGCTTTCAGAACACGGACGAGAGTGCCCACTATGAATACCTTTGCACCAGCTCCGGCATCAACGTGGTGTATTGCGCAGAGCCATTTGAAAACGACGGCTCGCCTCTAGCAACGATTTACAAAGGCATCAAACGATCCATGGCGGGGGAGTACAGCCGAGAGCTTTCCCAAAAAGTCTTCGCTGGTCAGTGCCGCCTCGTTGAAAAAGGTTTTCATCAAGGCGGCCCGGCAGGATATGGATTGCGCCGCGCTTTGATCGATGAGAAAAGCGAATTCAAGGCAGAACTGTCGCGAGGCCAACAGAAAAGTCTCCAGACCGACCGGGTTATCTTAATTCCAGGACCCGAAACCGAAATCGAGGTGGTTCAACACATCTATCACCAGTTCATCCACAACGGGATGAGTGAGCGCGAAATTGCCGATGCACTGAACGCCGAAGGGCTGATCACCGATTTCGAGCGCCCTTGGAGTAGAGGTAGCGTGCACCAAGTGCTGACCAACGAGAAATACATAGGTAACAACGTCTACAACAAAACGTCCTCCAAGCTACGTAAACGTATCAGCCGCAACCCACCCGAAAAGTGGGTTCGATGTGATGGGGCATTCCAGGGAATTGTCTCACTGGAGGTTTTCGCCGCCGTTCGCGAAATCATTTTGCAACGCTCACGCCGCTTGGACGATGCACAACTGCTAGAACTGCTTCGCACCCTGTTACGGCGGGCGGGCTCATTGTCCGGGATGCTCATCGATGACCAAGACAACATGCCCTCCAGCACGACCTATATAAATCGCTTCGGCGGCCTTTTACGTGCCTATACGCTCATCGGCTACACACCAGAACGAGACTATAGGTATTTGGAGATCAATCGCTCACTGAGGCAGCTCCATCCGCAGGTTCTTGAAGATGTTGTTAAACACTTCAAGCATGTGGGTGCCGGAGTCGAGCTCAATATTCAGAGTGACCTACTGACAATTAACGATGAATGGACAGCATCTGTGGTCATCGCGCGCTGCCAATCCACGCTGGCAGGTACTCTTCGCTGGAAGCTCCGGTTTGAAAACAGCCTGACACCCGACATCACCATCGCGGTGCGCATGGAGCACGAAAATCTACAAGTGAGGGACTATTACCTCATCCCCAGTATGGATATGGGGGCGTGGCCGCGAAAAATGTCCGAAGAAAACAGCCCTTTAATAGACAGTTACCGTTTTGCAACGCTGGACGTACTTAATGGACTTGCTGCGCGTTGCTCGCTGAAGGAGGCACGTCAATGACTGTCCCATCTACCTCGCGTGATCGCGTCGCACTAATTCCAATATCACATATCCACATCCTCAATCCTCGCACGAGGAACAAGAAGGTTCACCGCGAGCTTATAGAAAACATAAAAACGGTAGGACTCAAGCGTCCCATTACCGTAAGTCTCAAAGCCACGCCTCAGGGGCAGATCAGCTACGACCTTGTGTGTGGACAAGGCCGTCTCGAAGCATTTCTTGCACTAGAAGCCACAGAAATTCCAGCGTTTGTGATTGATGCCGTGGAAGAAGACTGCTTGGTCATGAGCCTGGTGGAGAACGTAGCTCGAAGGCAGCATAGGCCGATAGACCTTATGAACGAAGTCGGGCGCTTGAAAGAGCGGGGCAAAACTGATGAGGCGATCGCAATAGTAATTGGCAGCACAGCCTCTTGGGTCAGCATGATTGTTGGTCTACTTGAACGCGGTGAAGAAAAACTCCTGTCAGCAGTCGAGACAGGCTTGATACCGCTAAGCATGGCAGTTGATATCGCCCGTAGCAGTGAAAGCGACATTCAAAACCTCCTTACTGACGCCTACGAGCGTGGAATAAAAGGAAAGAAGATTACCAAGCTGCGTCACCTTTTAGAGCTACGTGCCAAGAAAGACAAACTGGTGCGGGGAAGCCCGCTGGGTCGTGATAGCCAGAATAAGAAGAAAAGGCTGACACCCGCAGACTTAAGAAAACTATTCGAACGAGAAGCCGAGCGGCAGCGCCTGATGGTGAAGAAGGCTGCTTTTACCCATGAGCGAGTCATTTTCTCCATTCAGGCGATTAAAGAACTCTTAGCAGTTAGTGATTTCGAAAAGCTTCTTTCTACAGAACAACTGAATTCGATACCCAAGCTGATACAAACTCGGCTTCGCAATGGGGGACTCTGATGTCTGAGAAATCGCTCGAAACCGCGGCCCCTCAGTCGACTCACTCTCTAAAAAATGCTTTTTTAGATGAGTGCGTTCGAGTCAAAGTAGCCAATATCCTGCCGCTTAAAATCTCTCGGTCCGCGGTGAAAGAAAGCCTCAAGTACCAGCAAATCCTCGCGTCAATCCAGGACGTTGGACTGGTGGAACCACCTGCTGTAACACCAGTACCTGGCCGCGCCGGACATTACTTTTTGGTTGACGGCCACCTGCGAATTGAAGCGCTCAAGGATTTAGGTGAATTGGAAGTCGATTGCCTCGTAGCAACAGACGATGACACCTACTCATATAACAAGCGCACCAACAGATTATCTGCCGTCCAGAGTAACAAAATGATAGTGCGGGCGATGGAGCGTGGGGTCTCTGCGGAGCGGCTTGGCAAAGCGCTTGGATTGGCACCGGAGACAATCAAGCAAAAATTTCGCTTATTAAATGGCATTTGCGCAGAAGCTGTATCGCTCCTGGGTGACACAGACTGCCCTGCAAACGTATTCCATCTTCTGCGGCAGATGAAACCATTGAGGCAAATCGAAGCGGCTGAATTAATGATTGGAAATAAAAATCTTTCTGTCCTGCTCGCTAAAGCACTTTTGGCTGCCACCCCATCAGATCAGTTAGTAGTACCTAGAACCCTCCAACCTGATCAGCAGATCTCTGCGGAGTCAATTGCTCGCCTAGAGCGTGAGCTCGCCGCCTTGCAGATGCAAATCAAAACAGTGGAGGAGAGCTACGGACCTGACGTACTACATCTCACGGTCATCAAAGGCTACCTAGCTAAGCTTCTCGCCAACGCAGCGGTCGTTCGGTGGCTGGCCAGACATCAACCTGAATATCTGAAAGAATTTCAATCGATCGCCGAGCTGAAGGAGCTCCCCTGGGGAAGTGACGAATCAAGCTCAGCCCTAAAGGAGCATGCTTAGGCAGTTCAGTTGGTAGGCTTACTGCTAAACCCGACTAGGCGAAATCGCTAGATTTTTGTGGCCTACTCAGTCTTGCGTCAGCAGGTGGGTCAATTCGGTATCGGCGTCAACACACTGCTCATTGCTTGCCATGGGATCAAGCCACGAGCTAATCTCTTGTGCACTCTGTGTTAGCAGAGGCCGGGCGTTTTCAAGCCCCAATGTCTGGCCTTTAGGCCCATGCCGAGCAGTAGTCCTCATCCAGTTGAGCTTCTGCATACGGACGACACCTTATCTGTCCGATTGGACGCTAGGAACACATCACGGCCCGCGCACTTTGGTGCTGCGTTGCCAAATAAAAAAGCTTTTACGTATCTAAGGATCAGATCGCGTAATGGCACGCTCAGAGCTCATGAGGCTCGATACATTGTTGCCCTCTGAGGCGTCAGCAGAGCAAACATACCGCCCCGACACTCATGACCTTGAGGGCAAGACTGGCATGTACTAGCCAGGAATTGTGGTTTTGGCTTTGTGCATAGAGCCTTCCCATTTTCTGCCTCCCCACCTTTCATGTGAGGTACCGGTAACGGTGTTTGTGCGACCTTTAGACGGTCGAACAAGCGGCAGATCAATATCGGCGCCGGCAACCAAGGCGCAAAATCAGCTCAGGGCGCACATAGGATTTGTGTCGACTGCAGCAGGCTTCACTAAGCGTGGCTTTGATGCACTGGAGCATTAGCCACAGCCGAAGCGCAATCAATGTCACGGGATAAACACCTGTGACGTATCTGGATCCTGCCATCGGCGGGACCAATAAACATTGGCTGAAACACGCCCGCAAAAGAAAGTTCTTCTATTGAGGATCTCTTATGAGCGGATTGCGTTGGCAACCTGATTGGCTGAAAAAGACTTTCTCTTCGTTTGTGAAGGAAATTCTGCGTGTGATTTTTCGCAAGCTTGTTGACTGGGCCTGGGAAAAAATTCGCGAAATGATCGGCTAGCCATCAAAAAGCGGCCCACCGAATGGGCCGCTTCCGCCAGTGTAACGTTCACAAGACCTTCCCAACGAAAAAATTCCAGACAACAAAAAGCCCTCGAATTTGAGGGCCTTTGTATAAAGCACTTGTTTCACGCAGACATTTTCTGCAACTGCCTAACTCTGTCATGGACCACAAATTTGATAATTCCTTTCACATCGTTTGTGCAGTTTTCGAAGGCAAGACGGGAAATGACTTGTCGCCCATTTTTCAGAATCAGAGCTCCGATGAGCTCATCAACAAATGACTGAGTGACATCGTTTCCAGAGAAATCGATGAGTACACTTTCACCCGTGATAAGCGAGCGCTCGATTTCCTCACGATAAGGGATCGCTGAAGCTCGCATTCCGTACGTTCGGATAGAATCATCCCTGCCTAATCGAATTTGAGTTTGCATCTCTTAACCCCTTGTATTTCTTAATCCTTTTTACAGCCCTGCATTGATAACGCCCAATGTCAATTCGCAGATGCCTAGTCCCTGTATAATCGACTCTAGCCCTCATGCCATCAAAAAGCCAGAGCTACCGGAAATCCAGATCCAGATCGAGTTCGTCTTCCTCGATCCCCACATCGTCTTTGGGTAGCAGATCACTGATAGAGATGGTTGGCAGCAAATCACGGGTGCAGCTAAACGCGATCGATACTCCATTCCACCTAACGTCGCCCAACTCCGTAGAATACTGACGTTTCGTGTCATGCATGCCATTGCCACTGATAATTACCAGTCCACCACCAGCAGCACCCGCAATTTTCGCAGTGGTCGTAAGTCCTATGCCCTGGTTTTCGCTACCCAAGATCTTCGCCATGGCGCCTCGATTGCAGCTAACTCGTGGTTTAAGTGCCGCCTCAATGGCATGCCTATCGGTTGGTTCTTGAACCTCAGGATGTTCCTTGAGGGTCGCGAGAAAACCACACCCGTTATCGACAATGGCCATCCGCACAATGTTCAATTTTGGATAGAACTGGCAGGTGATCCAGACGGCCGCATTCATTCGACCCTCCCTGCGGGCATGAGTGAGCGCGTTCTCAAGCAACTCTTTGAGCGAATACTCCAACGGACCACGATAGGAATCATATTCGTTCCTGCCCGTGTGCTCGTCTACTGGAGCATCTGGGTCTGACTGGGTGAGCCTTCCAGTAATCGCACGGGCTAGCCGTGACGCCGCAGCTTCAGCCTGATGGTGCTCATGGATCTTGGTAATCTCGACAAGCGACCCGCTTCGATCATTTCGTTTTCCCACGGATGATAGGTCAACTCCTTCAATATCGATGTCTTTGAAGAAGTCCATCCTGGCGAGGTAGGAGGTGAGATCTTTGCTCAGGAACTGAATGCTTATTCGTTTCCGAGTCAATTGATCCTCGAACATGGCACGCATTGTGGCCATACCAAGAGGATCGACGTAGGAGAGGGCGCTAGCATCCAAAACGATATCCTGGGGACAGTTTGCTATCTTGGAGCAAACTGCAAACAGATCCTTGGGCGATTTTGACCCTAGCCCCCAGGGGAGCACAATCGCATTTTCTATGTCGATGGCCTGCATGCAACTCCTTGGCAAATATACGGAATCCGACCTGACATTCATCTGGCCAGAGCTGGATAATAGCCGAATGCCACACGCAGAATCACTTCCCGTTTTTTTATGTCCGAAAAAGACGACTAACGAGATGTCGCTCTGTACGAATGGATATCAAACTGAAGGGCCGCGCAGGAAGTGATAGGTGTGGATGGACCCAGATGGCTACTGCCAGAACCAGACATTCGCATTTCCTTTCGCTAGTCAAATTGAGTGCAAAGCAATATCACACTGGGAAGGCAAAAGGCCATAATATCCTCATGCTCAAAGCGGCAACCGACACAAACCAAACATCGCCCCGTATGCTTTTAGACTCCACAAGTGCGCGACATCTAGGGAAGGAAATTCTGTATGCGACTGAGCCGAATAACGATTGAGAACTTCAGAAACTTCAAGCATCTCGACGTATATTTAGGACAGCATGCTGTTGTCCTAGGCGAAAACAAAGTAGGCAAGACGAATCTGCTATTCGCCCTGCGGATGATCCTGGATCCGACTCTCCCTGACTCCGCACGAAGGCTGCGTCTTGATGATTTCTGGGATGGCCTGCCCAGGCCGCTGAAGGTCGATGATGTCATCGAGATCTCGGTGGAGTTCAGCGACTTCGAAGACAGCGAAGAACTGTTGGCAGTACTTGCCGACCACCTGATTAATCCCTCACCCATGGTGGCGAAGGTCACATACCGCTTCCAACCCATCGTGGGCATTGATCGAGCACTACGCAGCGAAGCGGATTATGAGTTTGTGATCTTCGGCGGCGATCGCCCAGAGAACTCGGTCGGCTATGAAATGAGACGTTGGATGCCAATGGACCTTTTCCCCGCACTTCGCGACGCGGAGTCGGACCTTGCTCGGTGGACGCGCTCCCCGCTGCGGCCGTTGCTGGATCGAGCGGCGCAGACCATTGACGAAGATGAGCTTGAAGCGATCGCCGATGAGGTACATGCAACGACATCAAGGATTGCTGGCTTGCCTCAGCTCGCTGATGTAGTGAAGCAGGTCAATGGCCAGCTCACGGCAATGATGGGGGATAAGCATGCAATCGAGACGGCCCTAGGTTTTGCACCAACGGAGCCTGAACGGCTGCTCCGCGCCCTACAAATGATGATCGATGGCGGCAAACGAGGGGTCGCCGAGGCAAGCCTAGGCTCTGCAAACGTTTTGTACCTCGCGTTGAAGCACCTGGAGCATCAATACCTGGTGGAAGAAGGGGAACGACAACATACGTTCCTTGCGATCGAAGAGCCCGAGGCGCATTTGCATCCGCACTTGCAACGCTTGATCTACCGAAACTATCTGAAGACGCGTGATGAGGACGAGCGCGGTCGGGAGCTGCGCAGCATTCTGCTGACAACGCACTCCCCGAACGTCGCCAGCGTTGCTCCGCTCACCAATATCGTAGTTCTAACCAATGTCCCCAAGGAAAGACACACGGTTGCTCGATCACTTAAGGGTATCGAACTAAAAGAAGCTGACCGTGAAGATCTCGAGCGATACATAGACGTCACGCGTGGCGAGTTGTTCTTTTCGAAGGGCGTCATCTTGGTAGAGGGCGATGCGGAAAAATTTCTCTTGCCTACGTTAGCCAAGCTGTACGACAAGAGTTTCGATTTCGATGCTATGGGCATAACTGTTTGCTCGATCGCCGGGACCAATTTCGCTCCGTACGTGAAGCTACTGGGACCCCAGGGACTCGACATTCCATTCGCTGTGCTTACCGACTTTGACCCGAAGGGCTCAGAAGTAAGTCAGGAAGACGACGATCCTGACGGAAAAGGTGTCGGGGAAAACTACGGGGAAAACCGCGTGGTAAATCACATCATGCGAGAGGTGCTCTCCAAGGCCAGCTGGAAAGAACTTGATTTCGAGGATGTGCTTGAGCTCGCGCCGCAGCATGGCGTTTTTCTTAATGAGTTCACCTTTGAGATAGATGTTTTCAAGGTCGGCGCCGAGGAGTACTTCCAGAAAGCCGCTCTGGCACTGTCGACTAACAAGAAGATGCATGCTCGCTTCAAGGCCTTGGATGACGATCCCACGACATTGGACGAGAAGCAGTTTCTTAAAGACATAGACTCTATTGGCAAGGGTCGGTTTGCTCAGCGTTTAGCCTCAGTGATACTCGCAGACAAGGCTGATATATGTCCCGACTACATCAAGAATGCCCTGGAGTACATGAGGGAGAAACTGGGATGAGTACCGCCAAACCAGCCTACCTCGTGGCAGCTGAAGACTTACGCGATAACGAAGATCAATGGAATGCCTACGAGTCGACGGGCAACTGTGTGATTCTGGCCGGCCCCGGTAGCGGTAAGACTAAGACCATCACGGTCAAGGTCGCGAGGTTGCTCACGGAGACTGTACGTCGCCCACAACGCGTCGCGTGTATTACTTATAGCAATGCCTGTGTCGGCGAGTTGAGAACGAGGCTGAACAAGCTTGGCGTTGACGATGGCAATCGGATTCTTATTTCCACCGTACACTCGTTCTGCTTGACTGAACTCGTATTACCTTACGCGGCTATGGCCGGTATTGCGGTGCCAGCCCCGTTGTTAGTAGCGACACCAGCAGAGTCCCGCAAGCTTTTCGGCGTTGCCTACAGCGCCGTGCTCGGTGGAACACCAAGCAGCTCATTTCGCACATCATGTGACAAGTTACGGCGCACCATTCCGGATAAAGACTGCGACGATTGGAGGGCGTGGTCTCCGCGCGAGACACGAGTCGTCGAAGACTATGAAGACCTGCTCCTAGCAAAGGGACTGATCGATTTTGACGGCTTAGTGCTCGCAGGCCTGGAACTGATCGAGAAGCACGAGTGGGTGCGCCGCGCGATCCGGGCGAAATACCCCGTCGTGGTGATAGACGAGTACCAGGATCTCGGCCTGCCATTGCACCGCATTGTGCGAGCGTTGCTCGATGCGGGGGTCAGAGTCATCGCCGTAGGTGACCCGGATCAGTCGATCTATGGATTTACCGGAGCCAAGCCGGCCCTGCTAAAGGCCCTGGCAGAGGACCCACGTATGCAAGCCGTGACACTTAAGCTGAACTATCGCTGCGCTGATCGCATTATTGCGGCATCGAGGACACTTTTTCCCGACCGTGCAAACTTCCAGTCCCATGATGATAGGCAAGGTGAAATTCGAATTCACAAGTTAGAGCGCGACCTCACAGGGCAAGCAAAATATGCGCTCGAAACGCTAGTACCAGCTCTGCTCGACGCCAATAGGACTTGGACTTCAGGAGACATTGCCCTGCTGTATCGATCTATGGCTGAAGGCAAACAGATCGCCCAAGCAGCTGATCGATTAAGAATGCGGTACTTCCGCCTCGACAACGGATCCCCCATCAAGCGCACACGTCTCACAGAGTGGCTGACAGAAGCTGCGCAATGGTGTGCTGATGGATGGAAGACAGGGCAGGTGCAGATTTCGCAACTGCTCAAATCCTGGCAACGCATGCAACGTTCTGGAAAAAGCGAAGCCCAGTTGCTCGTGTCTCGCAAACGGGTAATAGCAGCACTATTCTCTTTGCGGGAGGGCACCCTGCCGCTTTGCAAATGGCTGAAATCACTAGATAGCGCCGTTCTCGACGAAATGCTTCGTAGCGAGCCAGGCTTGAGCGACGAAGTCGACATTCTCGCTGACCTTATCGCCGCTACAGAAGCAGGTGGAGCGCTTGAAAAGTTTACGGTCGAGATTTTTGGCAACCAGGGCAAGAGCCCAGACCAGATCAACCTAATGACGCTTCACAGCTCGAAAGGGTTGGAGTTTCAAGCTGTCATCATGCTCGGGCTTGAGAAGGGCGTGTTTCCAAGCAGCTACGACAAGACTCCAGAGCAGTTGGAAGAGTCCGCACGCTTGTTCTACGTCGGTGTGACCCGTGCCAAAGCCCAGGTTCACCTGACATTCGACACCAACGAATCCCCACTAATAACCACAATTCGAAAAGCGACATAACTGTTACCGCCAATGCATTTTTGACCCAGGTGCCTGACGCTATTCTGACCCACCCCAGCAGTCTGAAAGCGAAACTCAACAACGAGTTCGGAGTTCGAAGCTAGGCCAATGAAATTCCGGCGTGTGGGTAAAAAATGCGTCGGTGGTAACAGGTGACGCTCCAGTTCTCTTTTTATGAGACTGCACCCGTTTTACGGTGCTGAGACAGATGGCGCGACTGGCTGTGTTATTGTTAACAGAGAAAAGTTGTGACTGTTGACGCTGATGCTTTATTGACCCAGGTTGCCGAAGTTCATTGATCCACCCGAATACTCCAAACGATATCCTTGTGCGGATTTAAGTGGCGCATCTGGGTCAGTCAAAATCAGCAGCCTGGGTCAATAATGCATCAGCGCCAACACTAAAGCACCAATTCGTTGAGAGCTTTCCTAGGCCCTTAGAGCCGGGAGTGCTGTACATTTCCATCCGCTTCTCCGGTATAGCTCATGCCTGCGCCTGTGGGGGCGAAGTTATCACCCCGCTGACCCCAACGGATTGGCGGATGACCTACGATGGCGAAACCGTATCTTTAACACCTTCAATCGGTAATTGGAGTTTCCCCTGCAGGTCTCATTACTGGGTAAAACGAAGTGCCGTCGAATGGTCGTTTGAAATGTCGGGGGAGGCGATTGAAGTTGGGCGCCGCGGAGACCGAATGGCTAAAGAGCGTTACTACCAAGCAAAAACGGCCAGCTCAGCTTGTCGCCGAAAACGACCCTGTTTTGCCCAACGTTGCGCACGTAGCAGATAAGAAGATCAGCTGGGCACGAAGAATCGTTAACTGGTTGCGGCACCGATAGTGGATCGCACCGGATTATCTAAACACCTTCAAAGTTCGTTGGCCCATACCGAGCAAAGGTATACAGCTCCTTGAAACGCAAAGCGGGAAGATAGGAGAGATTCTTACCATGACTGATATAGAGCAGGCTGTAGCTGTACTACAGAAGGCCAAGAAGGTGGTCTTTTTCACCGGCGCTGGCATCTCCGCCGATAGCGGTATCCCGACCTATAGCGAAAATCTTTCTGGAATCTGGTCAGGACGCGATCCGAGGGATTTAGAGACAGCCAAGGCATTTAGTGAGAACGCAGCATTGGTATGGGGGTGGTATCTGTGGAGGCGTCTCCGAGTCGGTCAAGCAAAACCAAATGCAGCACATCTTGCAGTACCTCGCATGGCTAACACACAACGCCAGATTTCTGTGATCACCCAGAATATCGATGACCTTCATGAGCGAGCAGGGTCTCTAGATGTGGTTCATTTGCATGGCACTTTGGCAATGCCCAAGTGTTTCGCCTGCCATCGGTCTTCGTCTGTATCGCCAGATCAATCAGCAATGCCGGATGAGGGAGCTCTGATCGAGCCTCCTAGGTGTGGACGTTGTAACGGCAAAATGCGCCCTGCGGTGGTATGGTACGGAGAAGATTTGCCGCCCCAGGCTTGGAAGAGAGCAGTTCATCTGGTTAAGGATTGCGATCTTCTGATCTCAGTGGGCACCTCTGGAATTGTAATGCCTGCCGCGGGCCTTCCGGACCTTGCATTGGCGTCTGGAGCATCGGTCATTCATGTGAACAAGGCTGACGTTTCAATGGGCGAACAGAGGGAGCTCATGCTGGTAGGGGCTGCAGTCGAGATATTGCCAATGTTAGCCCAAAGGATAGAGACCATTCGCGCGAGTTAATGACTGGCAAACCGGTTTCGGCTAGAAAAACCATAGGGATTTTCCCTTCTTGATAATTTATTTCCACCAAAAAAATTGCTTTCTTCAGGAAATCTCAACGACCGAGCCCAAGGACTGGCATCGAGCCCAGTACAGCCCTTACTACGTCATTTGCTACCTTGCGATCCAGCCAAGTCCGCGCATCCAATTACATTGACTCAATCGATACCAATTCCACGAACCTGAATTTCTTTCTGGCCGTCCTAGCCGCTTCTTGCTCCGCAACCAGGGAGCTCAGTGTGTCGGCCTCATACACAATCTTGTGCATCTTGCCCTCAAATTCGTTTCCAACCCGCAACGTGACTCTCAGCTTGGGAGTAAAGCTTTTTGAAACTTGCTTTTTTTTCGCATCTTTCAACGGTTCCACCGGCAACAAATCCGGCACGGTGGCTTTTTCGTGTGCATCAATTGCAAGCGCTGGGGTCACAGGCCCACCGAACAGTGCGCGTCGCATTTCTTCTTCTGTTAATTCCATATCATCCAATTTCTCAGAAAAAACGTTATGTATAGCCAACCCATTCTAGCGGGAGCCACTGCTATGCTTGAAGTTTCTCGAATGGAATTTACGCGAAATGTCTGGGGAATATTCTCTGTCAGACCTGTTGGACAGAATGTACCAAAACCAATTGGCGCTGGAGGCTGCGCTGATGGAACTGACCCTCCACATCGAGAATAGGGGGTTCAGCGAGATCAGTGAAAATGTCCGCGGTGCGTTGTACACCATTGGTGAAAATGCCGGCCACATTAAACAGGGCCTGGCGAAGCTCAAATCTAATGACCTCTGACTGATGATCGGCAACCGCCTAATGACCCATTTGATAGCTGAAAGTCAGTCACACATGTGAGCGCCTTTCCATGCCCGTTTTGGCAGCCGTATTTGATGCGTTTGGCACACTCGTAAAAATCGGTGTTGGGACAAATCCTTATCGCAAGATTCTTAAAATAGGGATCGAACAAGGCCGACGCCCCAAAGCCACCGACGCAGAGGATCTACTGTCCATGCCTATGGACCTTAGACAAGCCGCTGATTATTTCGGGATATCAGTTGAAACTGATTTCATGAACCGACTTGAGGACGGCCTCCGTGAAGAGCTGGCGACCATCCAAGCCTATCCTGACGGAATTGCTGCTGTGGCGACCCTCCAAGCAGCAGGATTAAAAGTGGCGGTTTGCTCCAATCTCGCTCAACCATATGCATCGGCCATCGAAAGGCTGTATCCGAATCTGGATGGTTACGCCTACAGCTTTTCAGTGGGAGCTATCAAACCATCATTCAAAATCTACCAGCATGTGACGCAGCTCATCGGTACCATGCCTCGTGAAACATGGATGATTGGTGATTCGCAAAGGTGCGATTGTGATGGTCCCCTTGGGTTCGGTATGCACGGCTTTTACCTGGATCGGAAAGGTGGAGGTAGCTACACGACCTTGCAAGCATTTGCGGAAGACATCCTCCGCAAAAGCTGATGGCTCTAGTAATGCGATCTAAACGAGCGATTAATCGATCAGAACCAAGGAAATGCTACCTAGCCGGGTCAGTGGCATATCGGCACCACGTGCATACGGCTTAGGCAGTAACCAGCTTACTCAGGTAAGCCATACAGCCTTGCAAAAGAAGCAAGATAGGCTGTCAGCTTTTTGCTCCTTCGCCATGCATACTGTCGGCATTTCGCGTGTAATAAAGTAGGGCCAACTACGGGAGAAAATCCTACGTCTCGCAATTGCAGTAAAACGTTTCCTCGTGGTATTTCCAAAAGCAGTGCGACTTCAGAGGACAGAATATAATTTCGTTTAAAATGTTTTATTGCTGCGGGACTTATAATCTGTGCTGACCGCCTAGAGCATTGAACTTTTTCACTACGAAGTCGGCCATGACGTATGAGTGCGTAAGCCACTTCCTCCTTCACGCCCAGCTCTTTTGCTGCATCAGCGACTGATAGTCCATTGTCCTGCGATGATGAGTGAAGTGTTATTTTCCTCAATAAAAGTTCGCTTTTACTAACTAACCACTCACCAACACACACAGCTTCTGACTCAGCTCTGCAAAATACAGGTACCTCACCATCCTTAATTGCGACGAGCAAATCCGTTAATCCACGTGAAGTAGGAAGATAGTGCTTTGCGACTTGAGAAATTGTAATGAAATCTACACCGGAGCTTTTCAAAAAAAATCAGGTACTAAAGCCCCTATTGAAGAGTAGTCAATTAACCATCTCTCACCAGCATGCGGGCAACCACCGACGAATTTCAATATCCCTGCCTCTATTAATTGCTCGATACGGTTCCTACTCAGGCAAAGCAAACGAGATGTTTCACGTAAGTTAATCGGTTCATGCCGAGATGAGGTGAGCCTGCGAGCCTCTTCTAGATCTACCACTGTGGCAGTTTTACCACAGGTGTACGTAAACTCTCTCGTGGCAAGCTCGCCGGACATATGCATCCTTCGAAGAAAACTTTCGGGAAGCCCAACTGTTCTCGCTGCCTTTTTGTATGGGAGCCATCGATGGGCAAGTAATGTACACTCACTTAAGCGCCGATTCCTCATAGCCAATGGACCTTCCCAGTATAGAACAATGTATCGTTCAAATTCATCACGAACAAAGTCGTAGCATCTGTCTGTTAACGACAAATACACATCATTGTAAATTCTTCCAAATGCAGAGCCTAACCTCCAAGAAAGGCTAGACTCTCTAAGATCCATAAGATCGTTAAGCAAATCATGAAAGGTTTTTGGCCAACCTAAGAGTATTTTACCCGCAGCAGCAGCCAAGTCAGGAACCACGTTTTTATAAGACTTCGAGGCGATAATCATGTTCATATCATGTGTGCAGCTCAATGCCCTTACAGCAATTCGAATGGCAAAAAAATGAAACTGGGCCAAAGTTAGCGAATCGACCCCTGGCGATAAGTTCTTATTACAACCGCGGATGCGCTGCTCGAGTTCGACAGAAATCCACAGTTTTGATTCATCCACCGTCGGCAAGATTGAACATGCCGTAATAATGGGATGGCCACAGCTGTCGCAGCTCTCCCTAAATAGAATCTTTTGCGTTGCTTTTGCTTGGCAACCGGGGCATCTGTACAGGAGCTCACGCTTATGTACAATGCACACTGTATATAGAGTTAGGTCCCACAACTCTCGCCAATAAAATTCTGAAGCCATACAAATTGGGCAATACTTTGCATTTATTATGGACCATACCTTCTGATTATTAAATTTAGGCGCTCGAATTTCCGCACTCACATCACGCCAACTTGCATGCCTAGCATGGTGCTCACTTAGCCAGTCATATACCAGCTCATCAGAGAGATCTTTGAAAAGCTTAATAACCTCGCCATTCCAGAGACCATTACATCCTCCCAAGCGATGTAGATAACCCGCCAAGCTCTCATCATATTTAGGCGCAGGGTTTACTACTAAACCGAACATAAAACTGCTCCTTCGGAAAACATCGCAACCGTTTAGATTCAAATAATAAAAACCCGATGATTACACCGGGTTTGACTAGCTTTTAAGCCGCAATAATGTCGAAGCTTTCAAACGGCTCATGATCTCTGATCAAAGGTTTGAAATCGAACATATCACTAAACGGATTTCGCTCATCAGGTGCTGCACTCCAGACCTCGTCCTTAAAGGCCTCACGAAGTATTTCAAGATTGATGCCTTCGGCTCTTAGATTCTGTACCAACCAAACGGCGCGATCAACAATCTTGATTAGATAGTCAATTAAACCGAATGAGGCCAAATAAAAGCGACGAATCATTTCCTTATCTGTAAAAGTAATGGAAAGGACCGGCAGTAGTTCACGGACGCTTTGAAGCAACATAGCGAACTGCGTCCAACTGGCATCATTTAGCGTGAATCTGTTGTAATCAACCGTTGCAGAGAATCTTCGTCGCAACTGTTCGTTGGCCCAAAGCAGACCTTCAGTCCGCTTTAGGCCAACGAGGACGAACATAATGCGAGTTTCGTTCATCAGACTTTTGACCCAGTCAGCGGCCTCGTAGGCATCATTACGCTTGTAATCCACGAGATGCTGCGCTTCGTCTAGAACAACAACTTCGACGTTGAGGTTGCTCAAAAGCAAAATGATCCTCGCAAATTTCGTTTCGGCAGAATGGCTACGTGAGTCTGCATAGGGATCTTTCATCGCCGTTAACATGGCTGTTGCGAGATTTTTTTTGGTAGGCGACGAGGGAATCTCCACAACGAGAACAGAGCGTTTTACCTCCTCGGTTTCTTTCGCAGACTCCAAGCCCCTAACGTACTCTTTGATCAACGTGCTTTTCCCCACACCGCTTGGTCCTTGTATAACAAGCCCCTTGCTAGAGCCTGTGCGTCGTGTGTCTCCATGTACCTCAATTAATCGAGTCAGTGCTCGCTCTGCTTGCGGACTGAGGATGAAGTGGTGACGTAGGGAGAATTGCGCTTGGTTTTCTTGATAACCGCTCATGATTTATTCTCTCCGCTCGGGTCACGAAAAGTCACCTTGTATGGAGTCGCCGTATCTATCGTCATCTCCATATCAAAACAATCCATATCGGCGGATACAACTTGATGCTTCGCTGGTTGAATCTTCCAACCGTTCTTATCTAACTTGGCACGGGCCACCTCCCGACGCTTACGCAGCGTCTGAGAGCGGCGAGCCTCGTTGATATCCTCGGTTATATCGCGATGCGATTGTTGAACTTGTTCGAAACTAGGATTAATGACTCCACTATCTTTTAGCGCTTTATTAGCTGCTTTCAATACATCACGGCTCAACCCAAGCATGCGCTTGTCTTTTATAGGCACCTGCAAAAATATATTTCTGAAACGATCATGCACCCAAACATGGCCGACCTCATCACGATACCGAACGCTTACTTTTTCTTTAGGTTGCAGCCGCGCTCTCAACTCGGATAGTTCAGGAGAGTGGTATCCATAGCCTCCTACTTCTATACCGTAGTGATGTATCTGCGCCATACTTCGGCGTGCAAGGATACATTCGAGTGCGTCAAGATCAACGGGAAGCCTAAGCTGTCGGCCTGCCTCGTGGGCGGCCCACACTTGCGCAGGAGTCCTTTTGTTAAGCCCTCGGTGGGATGTTTGGTGGTACACGTCAACAACCCACTTCACAACGCTGGCTTCAAGCTGAGTCAATGTGAAGCAAGCGTGTTTCTCCGATTTGTAATCCCCCTTCTCTTGGATATTGGAAAAAGTCGTTCCTGGTAACTTATGAATCAATCCAATATTCAGGGTACGGAAAAACCTCTCAACTGAACCTTTCATTTCCGGCCCTCGGGATCGAGGGTACATAATCTCGATACCAAGCTCGTTGAAGCCAGCGATCATATCGTCCGCATGGAATTCAGCGGCGTTGTCAGGGACGAGCCGTGCGGGCATTCCATGACAACGCCACTCGTTCTGGACGTTAGGAAAGCGCGCCAAAAGCGCTGCTTTAGGCCGAATGCCGCGCTCGATTACACGAAGCACAGTTTCAGTATTTGGTGCAGATAAATGGAGTAGGTAGCCCATGATCATTCGGGAAAACTTGTCAAGCACTACCGTAATATATGGGCGCCCAATAACGAATCCTGTTTCTTCGTCAACCAACAACACGTCCAACAGAGTATGGTCAATCTCCCAACGATCCAATATGCTATCAACAACAAGTACTCCGTCCGCGACCCGATGTTTCTTTTTGGCAGCATGTTTACCTATACGATGTACATCAACCTCATACGGATCAAGCTTAGCTATATATCTCCTAATAGTCATTCCACATGGTTTTATTAACTGATCGGAACCCAGACGTGTAGCATTTATCTCTTCCAAGCATTTTAAATATTCGCCGACTACTACCGAAATTTTTTGACGTTCTAACTGAAGGTATACTCGATTTATGACATCTAGCAACACCTCTTCTAGCTCACCAGATATTAGGTTAACCCTTCCTTTAGAAGAATGTTTCGGTACGAGCCTTACAACATTGTTACCCAGAAACTTCGAGCACCACCTCCTAACTGTTGAAATCGAGGGAGTACACGACTCTCCTAGCGCCTCAGAAATCAATTTTAATTTAGCTCGTAGAGTTTCCTTACTGGGTATCCTTGTATTACCTTCCATTACGCCAGTTATATAGTAACGCCGGCGTAAGGCTTCATCACTGTGCTTTTTTGGAAAACAAGTTAAATCCGGGCTTGCGTTCCTCACGTAGGGAATTTCACCAAGGAACGGCTGTTCCGCACAGATTTCGATCTCCCGCCGTTCGTAACCGAGATAAAACTCAGACTCAGTTAACTTAGTCGGCTCTCCTAGCTGATCATAAAACAGCAAGCTCCCATTAATGATTCTCCGATGAAGCGACATCGTTACCCCATTTATAACAACAACGAGTTTCGACTTAAGCAAAAATGTTTGCATGGCGATGTCCTCCGGTTAGAAAGATTGGTGATTTATAACCTAGTGAAACATCAAGGTTGACGCCAATAATGCACAGAGCTAAAAAACGCCAAGCTTCCATCTCTCCAAAAATCGATACCGCTTCCTCAAAAGTATGAGGTTGATATTTATTTAATTCGGAACAGGCGTCTGCTTTATCCGATGAAGAAAGCAAAGGGCCGCGTCGGTGATATAGAATTTTTTGTAAATTATTTGCTAGTGGCTTCCGCCATATCAAATGATCCGTGATGACGGAAAAATTTCGATTGGTAGCAGTGAAGTGCATTTTTGCTGCATCAAGTTTTAGCTTAACGCTGTTAATTAACAGTTTTTTTTCTGGCTTCACTTCGAACCACCACTCACAACCGTTTTCAAGAAAAACGCGGAGATCGGGAACGTAATCTACAAATGAATCACCCAGTGGAACTCTTTCCCGAGAAGGCTGCACCTCATAACGGACAACGGCCGGCGAGAGCTCCAGAAGCCGGAAAAAACCTCCTTCCAGCTGAGATTCCCACGCCACAGAATGCCCATTTTTTAGAGAGGGGAAATACCCCCGAAAATGACATGAGCTTCGCGTAACTACCTTACGTACTGCCATAGCACACCTCCATAGACGTGCACCGTCGCTGCACCAGTAAGCCCGGTGCAGAGCGGTAATCGAGGGCTACAATCGACAGGCAACACTTTCCCGTCGAGCAGCCTCGATAAAGTCGAAATGATGGGAGGGGATTGACAAGCACTGAAAAAAAGCTGAAATTGCGGTTCTCACGCCAGCAATATCGCTTCAAATCAGCGCGGTCAAAACCCCTAGGTTTTGGTCGCGTTTTTACATTTCACACCTCCCGCCTTTCATTTTTTATCCTCTGACGTTGATAGCTAAACATCATTTAAGTACGTCCTGGTTATACCTCCCTGATCTATACCTCTTGACCTATTCAAATCCTAATTCGAGATTCTGCTTGAATCGCCTTCAGCAACCTTTTGATTTCAATAACGGAATGGTCCATCGCTCAAAAATTAGATATTAAATAGTATTCCAGCACGTTAGGAAAATCCATGACTTACAGCTAAAAAACGACCACTTTTTCGACGTCTAAACAGCGTATCCGACAAACTTTTAGGGATAACTAGGTATAATATATTTATACTTATTGAACACTCAGAATATAAATATTAACAGCCCTCTATTACTCTTCTTCACGCTCCAACTATCTAATTTATCTCCTTTTTTCTCAATGAGATTTCATGTTCCCTCTATTAAACGTTCCATTCCCATTAACTTTCTTGCTTCTCGGGTTGCTGAAGGTATAGATCCATAAGTGTTTCGGTTATTTAACCGCCCAAAGATGCAAATATAATTAGCACCAATAAGTTTTTATTATAGATTTGCTCTCCTGTGCCAAAGTCACCATCGCGCATCCCACCGTTTTACGGGCAAAGAAAAGCCCGCTATCAGCGGGCCCTCTTCTAAAAATGGCTACCCAACCCTAGGGGCTAGTCGAACCATTTATTTGTGAAACGTCGCAACTATTCTGTGAACCTACACCTGATCAGAAATCCAGGTTGGAAACCGCCAGAGCATTGCTTTCGATGAAGTCACGACGAGGTTCAACTGCATCACCCATCAGGGTGTTGAAGATTTGATCCGCGCCAATGGCGTCCTCGATGGTTACGCGCAGCATGCGACGCTGAGCCGGGTCCATGGTGGTTTCCCACAATTGATCCGGGTTCATTTCGCCCAGACCTTTGTAGCGCTGGATAGTGTGGCGTTTGGTGCTTTCAGTCATCAACCAGTCCAAGGCTTCCTTGAACTCCTTGACGGCTTTCTTGCGCTCGCCACGCTGAATGTAAGCGCCATCGTCCAGCAGAGTGCTCAGTTGCGCGCCCAGAGTGACCACAGTCTTGTAGTCGTTACTACCAAAGAAGTCGCGGTTGAACGTGACGTAGTTCGACAGCCCATGGGAGATCAGTTCGACCTCCGGCAGCCAGACGTTACGTTCACGGTCCTCACGCAAGCTGGCTTTGTACACCAGGCCAGACTTCTCGACGGTGCGCAGGCGGGCTTCGTACTGCGCCAACCACGCCTGCATGTGTGCGTGATCGCCCAGCTGCTCCAGGCTGACCGATGGCAGGTAGATGAAGTGCTCGGTCAGTTCCTGAGGGTACAGACGCGACAAGCGCTTGAGCGTCTTCATCACCATGCGGAAGTCGTTTACCAGGCGCTCCAGCGACTCACCGGAGATGCCCGGTGCTTCGTCGTTCAAGTGCAGGCTCGCATCTTCCAGCGCCGACTGCGTCATGTACTCTTCCATGGCGTCGTCGTCTTTGATGTATTGCTCTTGCTTGCCCTTCTTGACCTTATACAGCGGCGGCTGGGCGATGTAGATGTAGCCGCGCTCGATCAGCTCCGGCAACTGACGGAAGAAGAAGGTCAACAGCAGGGTACGGATGTGCGAACCGTCGACGTCGGCATCGGTCATGATGATGATGTTGTGGTAGCGCAGCTTGTCGATGTTGTATTCATCGCGGCCAATACCGCAACCCAGCGCCGTGATCAGGGTGCCGACTTCCTGGGAGGAAATCATCTTGTCGAAGCGCGCCTTCTCGACGTTGAGGATCTTGCCCTTCAACGGCAGGATGGCCTGGGTGCGACGGTTACGGCCCTGCTTGGCGGAACCGCCAGCAGAGTCACCTTCCACCAGGTACAGCTCGGAGAGGGCAGGGTCCTTCTCCTGGCAGTCAGCCAGTTTGCCGGGCAGTCCGGCGATATCCAGTGCGCCTTTGCGGCGGGTCATCTCACGGGCTTTACGCGCCGCTTCACGGGCCCGCGCAGCGTCGATCATTTTGCCGACAACCAGCTTGGCTTCGTTCGGGTTTTCCAGCAGGAAGTCGGAGAAGTACTTGCCCATCTCCTGTTCCACGGCGGTCTTCACTTCGGAAGATACCAGCTTGTCTTTGGTCTGGGAGCTGAACTTGGGGTCCGGCACTTTTACCGAGATGATTGCAGTCAGGCCTTCACGCGCATCGTCGCCAGTGGTGGCGACTTTATGCTTCTTGGCCAAACCTTCAGCTTCGATATAAGTGTTGAGGTTACGCGTCAATGCCGAGCGGAAACCTACCAGGTGAGTACCGCCATCGCGCTGTGGAATGTTGTTGGTGAAACACAACAGGTTCTCGTTGAAACTGTCGTTCCACTGCAGGGCGATTTCCACGCCGATGCCGTCGTCGCGCTGGATGTTGAAGTGGAATACCTGGTTGACCGCAGTCTTGTTGGTGTTCAGGTATTCAACGAATGCACGCAGGCCGCCTTCGTACTTGAACAGCTCTTCCTTACCGCTGCGCTCATCCTTGAGGACGATACCCACACCGGAGTTCAAGAACGACAGTTCGCGAATCCGCTTGGCCAGGATGTCCCAGCTGAAATGGATGTTTTTAAAGGTTTCATCAGACGGTTTGAAGTGGATCTGCGTACCCGTGGTTTCACTGTCGCCAACGATTTTCATCGGCTCCTGTGGAACACCATGGACGTAGGTCTGCTCCCAGATTTTGCCACTGCGGCGTACTGTCAGTATCAGCTCTTCGGACAGCGCGTTCACTACTGACACGCCTACACCGTGCAAACCGCCGGAAACCTTATAGGAGTTGTCGTCGAACTTACCGCCAGCATGCAGCACGGTCATGATGACCTCGGCTGCCGATACGCCTTCTTCTTTATGTACATCGACCGGAATACCGCGACCATTGTCGCGCACGGTGATGGATTCATCCGGATGGATGATGATGCTGATGTCGTCGCAGTGACCGGCCAGAGCTTCGTCGATGGAGTTGTCGACCACCTCGAACACCATGTGGTGCAAACCGCTGCCATCATCGGTGTCGCCAATGTACATACCGGGACGTTTGCGTACGGCATCCAAACCTTTCAGCACTTTGATGCTGGTCGAGTCGTACGTTCTTTCTTCGCTCATGCCTTCACTCCCGATGGTCGTGGGTCTGGGTGATACGGCCTTGTTCCACGTGGAACAAAGCGACTGGCGTTTCCGTCTGCCAGCCTTCCCTCAATAATTCGTGGTCTACACAGGTGATAAACACCTGGCAGCGTAAGTCTTCCAACAAGCGGCATAGCGCGCGGCGATGTTGCTCGTCGAGTTCGGACGGCAAGTCATCCACCAGATAAATACACTGCCCGCGTCGGGCCTGGCTGACCAAGTGCCCCTGAGCAATACGCAGTGCGCACACCACCAGCTTCTGCTGACCCCGCGACAGTATGTCTGCGGCATTGTGTGCACCTAATCTAAGGCGCAAGTCAGCGCGTTGTGGGCCGGCCTGGGTGTGGCCAATTTGCTGATCACGTTGCAGGGAGGTTGCAAGCACTGCACTCAGCTCACGCTCTTTGTCCCAACCACGGTAGTAGCTCAGCGTCAGCCCCTCGAGTTCCAGCAACTCACTCAAGGTCTGCTCAAAGACTGGTTTCAAGGCTTTGATATAGGCGCGGCGGTATTCATCGATTTCGTCGCTGGCCAGGCACAGTTCACGGTCCCAAGCCGCCTGCGAAGCGGAGTCAAGTGTACCATGCCGCAGCCATGAGTTCCGCTGCCGCAGGGCCTTCTGCAGACGCTGCCACGTGGCCATAAACCGTGGTTCCACGTGGAACACGCCCCAGTCGAGAAACTGTCGGCGGATTTTTGGTGCGCCCTCCAATAACCGGAAGCTGTCGGGATTGATCAATTGCAATGGCAGGATTTCGGCAAGTTGCGCGGCACTGCGTGCATTCTGCCCATCGATGCGAATTTGAAAGTCGCCGCCCCGATCACGGGAGATCCCCAAGGCGCTATGTCCACCTTCCGCCAATTCGACCTGGCCGAACACGGTGCACGCCAATTGCTCGTATTGGATCACCGGCAGCAGTCGCGCACTGCGAAACGAACGGGCGAGCCCCAGCAAGTGAATAGCTTCCAGCACGCTGGTTTTGCCACTGCCGTTGGCGCCATGGAGGATATTGATGCGAGGGGAGGGAGAGAAGGTCACCGGGTGCAGATTGCGCACCGCGGTGACCGAGACACGACTGAGGGACATCTAGCTTGCGCTGAGCATGATTACAGACGCATCGGCATAACAACGTAAGCCGAGTCGTCGTTATCGGATTCTTGTACCAGGGCGCTGCTGTTGGAGTCCGACAGGATCAGGCGAACCTGTTCAGTAGTCATCACACCCAGCACGTCCAGCAGGTAGCTCACGTTGAAACCTATCTCGAGCGAGCCACCGTTGTAGTCAACGCCCACTTCCTCTTCCGCTTCTTCCTGCTCCGGGTTATTCGCCTGGATCTTCAATTGGCCGTTGGCCAACTGCAGGCGGATGCCGCGGTACTTCTCGTTCGACAAAATCGCCGTGCGGCTGAAAGCTTCACGCAGGGCCTGACGGTCACCGAGTACCAGCTTGTCACCCCCCTTAGGCAGTACGCGCTCGTAGTCCGGGAACTTGCCGTCGACCAGCTTGGAGGTAAAGGTAAATTCGCCAGTGGTGGCGCGGATATGGTGCTGACCGAGAACGATGCTGACGATACCGTCCGGCTCGGTCAGCAGGCGCGCCAACTCCAGGATACCTTTACGCGGCACGATCACCTGGTGGCGATCCGGCTGACCGATATCGGCACGCATCGAGCACATTGCCAGGCGATGTCCGTCGGTGGCCACGGCGCGGATGATACCTTCCGAGACTTCCAGCAGCATACCGTTGAGGTAGTAGCGTACGTCCTGCTGGGCCATGGCGAAGCTGGTGCGTTCGATCAAACGACGCAGCTTGCTCTGCTCCAGACTGCAGGTCAGCGAGCCCGGGCCTTCTTCCACGGTAGGGAAGTCATTGGCTGGCAACGTCGACAGAGTAAAGCGGCTGCGGCCGGCCTTGACCACCAGCTTCTGCTCATCGACCTTGATATCGATCAGCGCATCGTTCGGCAGGCTTTTGCAGATGTCCATCAGCTTGCGTGCCGGCACGGTGATCTCGCCAGGTTCGGCAGGCTCTTCGAGCTGCACACGCCCAACCAGTTCGACTTCCAGGTCGGTACCGGTCAGGGACAATTGCTGGCCTTCGACCACCAGCAATACGTTGGAGAGCACCGGCAAGGTCTGTCGGCGCTCGACGACGCCTGCGACCAGTTGCAGGGGTTTCAACAGGGCTTCGCGTTGAATGGTGAAATGCATGGTCTAGTCCCTTGCCTTAATAAGCTGCGCTGGTGACATCACGTCGTGAGCGTACGCAGCAGGTTCTTGTAGTCCTCGCGAATATCCGCGTCGGATTCCTTAAGTTCATTGATCTTTCGACAGGCGTGCAGGACGGTCGTGTGGTCGCGACCGCCAAACACATCACCGATTTCCGGCAGGCTGTGGTTGGTCAACTCCTTGGAGAGGGCCATGGCCACCTGACGCGGGCGCGCCACAGAGCGCGAACGGCGCTTGGACAGCAGGTCGGAAATCTTGATCTTGTAGTACTCGGCCACAGTGCGCTGAATGTTATCCACACTCACCAGTTTGTCCTGCAATGCCAACAGGTCTTTCAGGGACTCGCGGATCAGCTCGATGGTGATATCGCGGCCCATGAAGTGCGAGTGCGCGATGACCCGCTTGAGCGCGCCTTCGAGTTCACGCACGTTGGAGCGGATACGCTGGGCGATGAAGAAGGCCGCATCGTGGGGCAGATCAACTTTTGCCTGATCGGCCTTTTTCATCAGGATCGCCACACGGGTTTCCAGCTCCGGCGGCTCAACTGCAACGGTCAGGCCCCAGCCGAATCGCGACTTCAAGCGTTCTTCCAGACCTTCGATCTCCTTCGGATAACGGTCGCTGGTCAGGATGACCTGCTGACCGCCTTCGAGCAGGGCGTTGAAGGTATGGAAAAACTCTTCCTGAGAACGTTCCTTGCGCGCAAAGAATTGAATGTCATCGATCAGCAAAGCGTCAACGGAGCGATAGAAGCGCTTGAACTCGTTGATTGCATTGAGCTGCAAAGCCTTGACCATGTCGGCCACGAAGCGCTCCGAGTGCAGGTATACAACCTTGGCATTCGGGTTCTTCTTTAACAGATGGTTGCCCACTGCATGCATCAAGTGGGTCTTACCCAAGCCAACCCCGCCATACAGAAAAAGCGGGTTATAGCCGTGCTTGGGATTATCCGCGACCTGCCAGGCGGCCGCGCGGGCCAACTGGTTGGACTTGCCTTCAACGAAGTTCTCGAAGGTGAAGGTACGGTTGAGGTAGCTGGTGTGCTTGAGCGCACCTTCGACCTGCACCGTGCGCTGTTCGGCACGTACCGGCGCTTGCTGGGAAGCGGCGCCAGCCATCGGGTCGAAGCTGTCGCGAGACGGCTCTTCATTTATGGGCGCGTTTTTCTGCGACGCGGGTTTTGAAGCCGCCTGCGCAACCGGTGCCGCCAAGTTATTAACAGGGGCCGCAGCGGCCTGAGCCTGCGAAGCACTCGCCGCGAGCGGAGCATTCGGTGCAGCACGAGGTACAGAGCTGCGTTTGCTGCCTATCAATAAGGAGAGCACGGGCGCGATACCGTTGCCGTGTTCGTCGAGCAACTCGAGCACACGGCCCAGGTACTTTTCGTTGACCCAGTCGAGAACAAAACGATTAGGCGCATAGACACGCAACTCGTCGCCTTCGGCTTCGACCTGTAGTGGACGGATCCAGGTGTTGAATTGCTGGGCAGGCAGCTCTTCGCGCAAAAGCTCTACGCACTGCTGCCAAAGTTCCACTGACACGGATATCCCCTAAGTTGAAAGCCGGTGAGGCAAAAACAGCCGCCATTGTAGCGGCCAGCCGCCCACTTATCCACATGTAGGTTGCTCACAGACGACCCAAAATCAACGCGTTATCTGTAAAAAAGAAGACAGATGGTCTGTGCATAAGCTCTGTGGATAAGCGCCCCTGAGCCCGTTGTACAAGTGGGGGTGAAAGTCTGTGAGTAACTGGCCTGTGGATAAAACCGTGTTCCACCCACAGCTTATCCGACAGCGCAGCACAGGAAGGACACCGTTTTCCCCTGTAGTTGTCATCCTCTGTACATCACGTGAAATATGGGCTTGGGGCAGTTATCCACAGATAGACGCCGGCATAGCTTTTATAAGCTTTACAGAAAAGCTTTAAATAACTTCCTTCTTTATATTTATATCTATGCCACTGCTCGTCGACGCCACTCACACGGAAAAGCCCAAACGGGCTGCCGAGATCTAATTAAAGGAAAAGCTGGTTGGAAATTGACCTAGAGCCTTGCTTTCTCTAGAATCGCCGGTCTCTTAAAACGGGGGCCATTCCGGCCCGTTGTGGACGAACCAGGTAACAACGCCATGAAACGTACTTTCCAACCAAGCACCATCAAACGCGCCCGCACTCACGGTTTCCGTGCTCGCATGGCTACCAAGAACGGCCGTGCTGTCCTGTCGCGTCGCCGCGCCAAAGGTCGTGCGCGTCTGGCAGTTTGATAATCCGGTACTGGTGGTGAGTCAGGACTTCAGTCGGGAAAAGCGTCTGCTTACCCCCCGGCACTTCAAGGCAGTCTTTGACTCCCCCACCGGCAAGGTTCCGGGGAAAAATCTCCTGCTCCTTGCGCGTAACAACGATCTTGATCACCCACGTCTCGGGTTGGTGATCGGCAAGAAGAGCGTAAAGCTCTCCGTTGAGCGCAATCGCCTCAAGCGTCTGATGCGCGAATCGTTTCGCCTCCACCAGGACACTCTGGTTGGTTGGGATATTGTTATCGTCGCGCGCAAAGGCTTGGGGGATGTAGAAAACCCCGAATTGATTCAGCATTTCGGCAAGCTATGGAAGCGTCTGGCGCGTACCCACAAACCAGCACCAGCAGTCGTCGAAACTGTAGGGGTAGACAGCCTTGATGCGTAAACTGGCCATCGTTCCGATCCAGTTTTACCGCTATGCCATTAGTCCTCTGATGGCCAACCACTGTCGTTTCTACCCCAGCTGTTCCTGCTACGCGTTAGAGGCCATAGAAAATCATGGTCTTCTGCGCGGTGGCTGGCTGACCTTTCGTCGTTTAGGTCGCTGTCATCCGTGGAATGCCGGTGGTTATGACCCGGTTCCACCTATCCCTACCTCCCGTTCTTCTTCGATGGCCGAGTAATCATGGATATTAAACGCACGATCCTGATCGTCGCCCTGGCAATCGTGTCCTACGTCATGGTCCTTAAGTGGAACCAGGACTATGGCCAGGCTGCCCTGCCGACTCAGAATGTTGCTACCAATCAGGCTGCGCCGGCTATTCCGGACACCCCGCTGGGTAACAATGCGTCCGCGAGTGCCGATGTTCCCAGCGCGAATGGCGAGACTGCCGCACCTCTTGAAACGCCAGTGGTCACCAACAAAGACCTCATCCACGTGAAAACGGATGTGCTTGACCTGGCTATCGATCCACAAGGTGGTGATATCGCGCAGTTGAAACTGCCGCTGTATCCACGTCGCCAGGACCATCCGGATGTGCCGTTCCAACTGTTCGATAACGGTGGTGAGCGCACGTATCTGGCACAAAGCGGCCTGACCGGCACCAATGGTCCGGATGCACGTGCTACCGGTCGTCCGGTTTATTCGACCGAACAGAAGAGTTATCAACTGGCCGATGGCCAGAATCAGTTGAATGTCGACCTGAAATTCAGCCTCGATGGCGTCAACTACATCAAGCGCTTCAGCTTTACCCGCGGCCTGTACGACTTGAAGGTCACTTACCTGATCGACAACGAAAGCGCCAAACCGTGGACCGGCAACCTGTTTGCCCAGCTCAAGCGTGATGGCAGCTCCGATCCTTCTTCCAGCACCGCCACCGGCACCGCGACTTACCTGGGCGCAGCCCTGTGGACAAGTGGCGAGCCGTACAAAAAAGTGTCGATGAAAGATATCGACAAGGGCGCACTGAAAGAAAATGTTCAGGGTGGCTGGGTAGCCTGGCTGCAACACTACTTCGTGACCGCCTGGATTCCGAACAAGGCTGAAGCCAATCTGGTTCAGACGCGTAAGGACAGCCAGGGTAATTACATCATTGGTTTTACCGGCCCGGCGTTGACCGTGGCGCCAGGTGCCAAGGCTGAAACCAGCGCTACCCTGTACGCCGGTCCGAAAAGCCAGGCAGTGCTCAAAGAGTTGTCCCCAGGTCTGGAACTGACCGTGGACTACGGCATTCTGTGGTTCATTGCTCAGCCGATCTTCTGGCTGCTGCAACATATCCACAGCATTGTGGGTAACTGGGGCTTCTCGATCATCTTCCTGACCATGCTGATCAAAGGGATCTTCTTCCCTCTGTCGGCCGCCAGCTACAAGTCGATGGCGCGCATGCGTGCCGTGGCGCCGAAGCTGGCTGCTCTGAAAGAGCAACATGGTGATGACCGGCAGAAAATGTCGCAGGCCATGATGGAGCTGTACAAGAAAGAGAAGATCAACCCGCTGGGTGGATGCTTGCCGATTCTGGTGCAGATGCCGGTATTCCTGTCGCTGTACTGGGTACTCCTGGAAAGCGTCGAAATGCGCCAGGCGCCGTTCATGCTGTGGATAACTGACCTGTCGATCAAGGACCCGTTCTTTATCCTGCCGATCATCATGGGCGCGACCATGTTTATCCAGCAGCGCTTGAACCCGACTCCGCCGGACCCGATGCAGGCGAAGGTAATGAAAATGATGCCAATCATCTTCACCTTCTTCTTCCTCTGGTTCCCAGCCGGTCTGGTGCTGTACTGGGTGGTCAACAACGTGTTGTCGATCTCTCAACAGTGGTACATCACGCGTAAAATCGAAGCGGCTACCAAAAAAGCCGAAGCGTAATTTACTCTGTGGGTAACCACTCAAGACGCCCCCTAGTGGGGCGTTTTGCTTTCCGTCATTTTTGTTCTGGAACCTGCTGATGAGCGCACCTCGTGAAACCATTGCTGCCGTTGCGACCGCTCAAGGTCGCGGCGGTGTCGGTATCGTTCGAATTTCCGGGCCGCTCGCCGGCAGGGCGGCACAGGCAATCAGCGGCCGCGAGCTGAAGCCACGCTATGCCCATTACGGTCCCTTCCTCGACGCCGACAACAGCGTGCTGGATGAAGGCCTTGCCCTCTATTTCCCGGGGCCCAACTCATTCACCGGTGAAGATGTCCTGGAGCTGCAGGGACACGGCGGTCCGGTGGTACTGGATATGCTGTTGCAACGTTGCCTGCAGATGGGTTGTCGTCTGGCTCGCCCGGGCGAGTTCAGCGAACGTGCCTTTCTCAACGACAAACTAGACCTGGCCCAGGCTGAAGCGATTGCCGACCTGATCGAGGCCAGTTCCGCACAAGCTGCCCGGAACGCTTTGCGCTCGTTGCAGGGTGCTTTCTCGCTGCGCGTGCATAACTTGACTGAGCAACTGATCAGCCTGCGTATCTACGTTGAAGCAGCAATTGATTTCCCGGAAGAAGAAATCGACTTCCTTGCCGACGGCCATGTTCTTGCGATGCTCGATAAGGTTCGTGAAGAGTTATCCACAGTACTGCGCGAAGCGGGGCAGGGCGCCTTGCTGCGCGATGGCATGACGGTGGTAATTGCCGGGCGTCCGAATGCCGGCAAGTCGAGCCTGCTCAATGCACTTGCAGGGCGTGAAGCTGCCATCGTTACCGAGATTGCCGGCACTACGCGGGATATTCTGCGCGAACATATCCACATCGATGGCATGCCATTACACGTGGTTGACACCGCCGGGCTGCGCGACACCGACGACCAGGTGGAAAAAATTGGCGTGGAACGGGCGCTCAAGGCAATCGGCGAAGCGGACCGCGTGCTGCTGGTGGTGGACGCCACGGCGCCGGAAGCTGTGGATCCTTTTGCCTTGTGGCCCGAGTTCCTCGAACAACGACCGGACCCAGCCAAGGTCACCTTGATCCGGAACAAGGCAGACCTCACGGGCGAAGCCATCGCAATGGAGACCAGCGAGGATGGCCACGTCACGATCAGCCTGAGTGCGAAATCAGCGGGTGAGGGACTGGAACTGCTACGTGACCACCTCAAAGCCTGCATGGGCTACGAACAGACCTCGGAAAGCAGCTTCAGCGCTCGCCGCAGGCACCTGGAGGCGCTGCGCCATGCCAGCGCGGCGTTGGAGCACGGCCGGGCACAGCTGACCCTGGCAGGCGCCGGTGAGCTATTGGCGGAGGATTTGCGTCAAGCGCAGCAGCTCTTGGGTGAGATCACCGGCGCGTTCAGCTCCGATGACTTACTCGGACGGATTTTCTCCAGCTTCTGCATCGGTAAATAAACCTTACGCCGACTCCAGACAGGCCATTCGTGCCTGTCTGCTGCGCTCGTTTCAGAGCACTCCATCTCAAAACCTGAATTTCTATCGATAGGCACGGCATTTTCGTGGGCGCTATTTGCGCTTTGCACTGCTTTTCTGTGGATTAAGCCCTGTGAATAACCCTACCTGTGCCCGGTTGATAACAGGGCTCAAAAACTGCGTATAAGGGCGGCTGTGGATAACCACCTGTTTAATCCACAGGCTTAGCGCAGTTATCCAAGGGCCTCATTGGCACCTGACCACAGACTTTTGAATCGCTGTACACAACGTGAATAAAGGGCTGTAGAGATCTATCCACAGAAAACATGCTCAGTAGAAATAAACATAAAAACAAAGATTTAATAAATTTCTCTCTTTTAATTTCTATTGTCCGTGATTCATCCACAGCTGGTTAAATTTTGTGCAAAGGGTTCTTTAGGGAAGGCTAAGTCCCTATACTTGCCGCCAAGCTCAAAAACTCTTTCAACCAACAATTCCTGATTACCTACATAAGCAGGCACGAGGTGCGTGGTGGATTTCCCTTCCCGTTTTGAAGTGATCGTCATCGGCGGCGGTCATGCCGGTACCGAGGCAGCACTGGCGTCAGCACGCATGGGTGTTAAAACCCTGCTGCTCACGCACAACGTGGAAACCCTCGGCGCCATGAGTTGCAACCCCGCCATTGGCGGGATTGGCAAAAGCCATCTGGTCAAGGAAATCGATGCCCTGGGTGGCGTCATGGCCATGGCTACCGACAAGGGTGGTATTCAATTTCGCGTGCTCAACAGCCGCAAGGGCCCGGCCGTGCGTGCCACCCGGGCACAAGCTGACCGCATCCTGTACAAAGCGGCAGTACGTGAAACCCTGGAAAACCAGCCGAACCTGTGGATATTTCAACAGGCCGCCGATGACCTGATCGTCGAGCAGGACGTGGTGAAAGGGGTTGTCACCCAAATGGGCCTGCGTTTCTTCGCAGAGTCCGTGGTGCTGACCACCGGGACGTTCCTCGGCGGACTTATCCACATCGGTATGCAGAACTATTCCGGTGGACGCGCGGGTGATCCTCCCTCGATTGCCCTGGCAAAACGCCTGCGTGAATTGCCGCTGCGGGTCGGTCGCCTTAAAACCGGAACCCCGCCGCGTATCGACGGGCGCTCCGTGGATTTCTCGGTGATGACCGAACAGGCTGGCGATACACCGATTCCGGTGATGTCGTTCATGGGCTCCAAGGAGCAGCACCCCAAGCAGGTGAGCTGCTGGATCACTCACACCAATGCGCGCACCCACGAAATCATCGCAGCCAACCTTGATCGCTCGCCGATGTACTCCGGTGTGATCGAAGGCATCGGTCCGCGGTATTGCCCGTCGATCGAAGACAAGATCCACCGCTTTGCCGACAAGGAAAGCCACCAGGTCTTCATCGAGCCCGAAGGCTTGACCACACACGAGCTGTACCCCAACGGGATTTCCACTTCCCTGCCGTTCGATGTGCAAATCCAGATCGTGCAGTCGATTCGCGGCATGGAGAACGCGCACATCGTGCGCCCCGGCTACGCCATCGAGTACGACTACTTCGACCCGCGCGATTTGAAATACAGCCTGGAAACCAAAGTGATCGGCGGGCTGTTTTTCGCCGGGCAAATCAACGGCACAACCGGTTACGAAGAAGCCGGCGCCCAGGGTTTGCTGGCAGGGACCAACGCTGCGCTGCGTGCACAGGGCAAAGACAGCTGGTGCCCGCGTCGCGATGAGGCGTATATCGGCGTGCTGGTTGACGACCTGATTACCCTGGGCACCCAGGAACCGTACCGGATGTTTACTTCTCGGGCCGAATACCGCCTGATCCTGCGTGAAGACAACGCAGATCTGCGCCTGACCGAGAAAGGCCGCGAGCTGGGCCTGGTCGATGATGCGCGTTGGGCCGCGTTCTGCAAGAAACGCGAAAGCATCGCGCTCGAAGAACAACGGCTGAAAAGCACCTGGGTTCGCCCAGGTACCGAGCAGGGCGATGCGATCGCCGAAAAATTCGGCACGCCGTTGACCCACGAATACAACTTGCTCAACCTGCTGTCACGTCCGGAAATCGACTATGCCGGCCTGGTCGAAGTGACCGGCCAGGGCGCAGAAGATCCGCAGGTTGCCGAGCAGGTCGAGATCAAGACCAAGTACGCCGGTTACATCGATCGTCAGCAGGACGAGATCGCTCGTCTGCGCGCCAGTGAGAACACCAGACTGCCTGTGGATATCGACTACACCGGGATTTCCGGGCTGTCCAAGGAAATTCAAGGCAAACTGGGGATAACTCGGCCGGAAACCCTAGGCCAGGCGTCACGCATTCCCGGTGTCACCCCGGCAGCCATTTCGCTGTTGATGATTCATTTGAAAAAACGCGGCGCGGGCCGTCAGTTGGAGCAAAGCGCTTGAGTTCGTTGGTCACCTCGCAACACGCCGAAGAGTTATCCACAGGTGCTCGCCAGTTGGGCGTTGACCTGACCCCGGCCCAGCACGACTTGCTGCTGGGCTACCTGGCCCTGTTGATCAAATGGAACAAGGCGTACAACCTCACGGCAGTACGTGATCCTGACGAAATGGTCTCGCGTCATTTGCTCGACAGTCTGAGTGTGATGCCATTCATCACGAATGGGCGCTGGCTCGATGTAGGCAGTGGCGGCGGTATGCCAGGCATTCCGCTGGCCATCCTGTTTCCCGAGTCGCAGGTCACCTGCCTGGACAGCAATGGCAAGAAGACCCGCTTCCTCACCCAGGTCAAACTCGAACTCAAGCTGGATAACCTGCAGGTTATCCACAGCCGCGTCGAAGCCTTCACGCCTGAACAGCCATTCAACGGAATTGTTTCCCGGGCATTCAGCAGCATGGAGAACTTCAGCAACTGGACCCGCCATTTGGGCGACCTCGATACGCGCTGGCTGGCAATGAAGGGCGTCCATCCAAGCGATGAGCTGTTAGCATTGCCGGCGGACTTCCACCTCGATAGCGAACACGCCCTGGCCGTACCCGGTTGCCAAGGCCAACGCCATCTGCTGATACTGCGCCGCACGGCATGATTGGGAACACAAGCAAGAATGGCTAAGGTATTCGCGATAGCGAACCAGAAAGGTGGCGTGGGTAAGACCACCACCTGCATCAACCTCGCAGCATCGCTGGTCGCGACCAAGCGCCGCGTGCTGTTGATCGATCTCGATCCACAGGGCAACGCCACCATGGGTAGCGGTGTGGATAAACACGGCCTGGAAAACTCGGTCTACGACTTGCTGATTGGCGAGTGTGACTTGACCCAGGCCATGCACTATTCCGAGCACGGCGGTTATCAACTGCTGCCGGCCAACCGCGATTTGACCGCAGCGGAAGTGGTGCTGCTGGAAATGCAGATGAAAGAAAGCCGTCTGCGCAGCGCCCTGGCGCCGATTCGCGAGAACTACGATTACATTCTGATCGACTGCCCACCGTCGCTGTCGATGCTCACGCTCAACGCGCTGGTGGCGGCTGACGGGGTGATTATCCCCATGCAGTGCGAGTACTACGCGCTGGAAGGATTGAGCGACCTTGTGGATAACATCAAGCGTATCGCCGAGTTGCTCAATCCAAACCTGCAGATCGAAGGGCTGCTGCGCACCATGTTCGACCCGCGCCTGAGCCTGATGAACGATGTGTCGGCCCAGCTCAAGGAACACTTTGGCGAGCAGCTGTACGACACGGTGATCCCGCGTAACATCCGCTTGGCCGAAGCCCCTAGCTACGGCATGCCGGCGCTGGCGTATGACAAATCATCGCGCGGTGCCATTGCCTACCTGGCCCTGGCCGGCGAGATGGTCCGCCGTCAACGCCGCAACCCACGCACCGCTGTTGCCCAGCCAACTTAAGGAATCCCCATGGCCGTCAAGAAACGAGGTCTCGGACGTGGACTGGATGCACTCCTGAGTGGTCCGACCGTCACTTCGCTTGAAGAACAAGCGGTGCAGGCCGACGAGCGTGAGCTGCAGCACCTGCCCCTGGACCTGATCCAGCGCGGCAAATATCAGCCACGGCGCGACATGGACCCGCAGGCGCTGGAAGAACTGGCGAACTCGATCAAGGCCCAGGGTGTGATGCAGCCGATCGTGGTGCGCCCGATTGGCGGCGGCCGCTTTGAAATCATCGCCGGCGAACGTCGCTGGCGTGCCAGCCAGCAGGCCGGCAAGGACACCATCCCGGCGATGGTGCGCGATGTGCCGGATGAAACCGCCATCGCCATGGCATTGATCGAGAACATCCAGCGTGAAGACCTCAATCCGATCGAAGAAGCGATCGCCTTGCAGCGTTTGCAGCAGGAGTTCCAGCTGACCCAGCAGCAAGTGGCCGAGGCAGTGGGTAAATCCCGCGTGACCGTGTCCAACCTGTTGCGCCTGATTGCGCTGCCGGAAGTGATCAAAACCATGCTGTCTCACGGCGACCTGGAAATGGGTCATGCCCGTGCCTTGCTCGGTTTGCCGGAAAATCAACAGGTTGAAGGGGCGCGACACGTTGTCGCACGAGGCCTGACGGTGCGTCAGACCGAAGCCCTGGTTCGCCAATGGCTCAGCGGCAAACCGGCACCGGTCGAGACGCCGAAGGCCGACCCGGATATCGCGCGGCTCGAGCAGCGCCTGGCCGAGCGCCTGGGCTCTGCGGTACAGATTCGACATGGCAAGAAGGGCAAAGGGCAATTGGTTATAGGATATAACTCGCTCGATGAGCTTCAAGGCGTCCTTGCCCACATTCGCTGAAACATTTACTCATGTAGCGTGTGATCGGAAATCACTACCCGGCAGTTGAATAGGGGCAGAACCGCCCCTATACTCTGCGCGCATTTTGTCGGCACAAATTATGCCAAGTTATTGATTTGCGGCAGCCGACCATTGAGGAGCAAGAGTGATGGAAACCCGCACGCCAAACACGTTGCCGTTCCATCGCTTGGCCGTTTTTCCGGTTTTATTGGCTCAATTTGTCATCCTGCTGATCGCCGCATTGGCGCTTTGGTATGGGCATGGAGTCGTAGCCGGGTATTCAGGACTTTGCGGAGGCCTGATAGCCTTGCTGCCCAATATGTATTTTGCTCACAGGGCCTTTCGGTTTTCCGGCGCCCGAGCAGCCCAGGCTATCGTCCGGTCCTTTTATGCCGGCGAGGCGGGCAAACTGATTTTGACGGCAGTGCTGTTCGCACTGACCTTTGCAGGTGTGAAGCCATTGGCGCCGCTGGCTGTATTCGGCGTCTTCGTGTTGACCCAACTGGTCAGCTGGTTCGCTCCCCTGCTAATGAAAACAAGACTTTCGAAACCTTAGGGCGTTTGAGGCAACCATGGCAGAAACAACCGCTTCGGGCTATATCCAGCACCACTTGCAGAACCTGACCTTCGGTCAGCTTCCCAACGGCGGCTGGGGCTTCGCCCACACCGCAGCAGAAGCCAAAGAGATGGGTTTCTGGGCTTTCCACGTCGATACGCTCGGCTGGTCGGTCGCACTGGGTCTGATCTTTGTCCTGATTTTCCGCATGGCGGCAAAAAAGGCGACTTCCGGTCAGCCAGGTGCCTTGCAGAACTTCGTTGAAGTATTGGTCCAGTTCGTCGATGGCAGCGTGAAAGACAGCTTCCATGGCCGTAGCCCGGTGATTGCACCGTTGGCGCTGACCATCTTCGTGTGGGTGTTCCTGATGAACGCCATCGACCTGATCCCGGTCGACTGGATTCCTCAGTTGGCCATCCTGATCACCGGTGATGCGCACATTCCATTCCGCGCCGTTTCCACCACAGACCCGAACGCTACCCTGGGCATGGCCCTGTCGGTGTTCGCGTTGATCATTTTCTACAGCATCAAGGTCAAGGGCATCGGCGGCTTCATCGGCGAGCTGACTCTGCACCCGTTCGGCAGCAAGAACATCTTCGTTCAAGCCCTGCTGATCCCGGTGAACTTCCTGCTGGAATTCGTCACCCTGATCGCCAAGCCGATTTCCCTGGCGCTGCGACTGTTCGGCAACATGTATGCCGGCGAGCTGGTGTTCATTCTGATCGCTGTGATGTTCGGCAGTGGTCTGCTCTGGCTTAGCGGCCTGGGCGTTGTTCTGCAGTGGGCGTGGGCTGTGTTCCACATCCTGATCATTACCCTGCAGGCGTTTATCTTCATGATGCTGACCATCGTCTATCTGTCGATGGCGCACGAAGAGAACCATTAAGACCAGCCTCGGCCAGTCTGATGTCCTTCCCGGTTAAACGGGAAGGTGGCCCCCAGGGGCTATGAAACGATTTGTTTTACCGCTTTAAAATCTAAAAAACCTAAACCATACGACGTAAAAGTCGGGAGGAAAGATGGAAACTGTAGTTGGTCTAACCGCTATCGCTGTTGCACTGTTGATCGGCCTGGGCGCCCTGGGTACTGCCATTGGTTTCGGCCTGCTGGGCGGCAAATTCCTGGAAGGCGCAGCGCGTCAGCCAGAAATGGTCCCAATGCTGCAAGTTAAAATGTTCATCGTCGCCGGCCTGCTCGACGCCGTGACCATGATCGGCGTTGGTATCGCTCTGTTCTTCACCTTCGCGAACCCCTTCGTTGGTCAACTCGCTGGCTGATCACTCGACTTTTCGAGTGATTGGAGTGATGGACAACGAATGAGCGAGGTGTTGGCGTGAACATTAATGCAACCCTGATTGGCCAATCCGTTGCGTTCTTCATTTTTGTAGTGTTTTGCATGAAGTTCGTGTGGCCTCCGGTCATCGCGGCTTTGCACGAACGTCAGAAGAAGATCGCGGATGGTTTGGACGCTGCCAGCCGTGCAGCTCGCGACCTGGAGTTGGCCCAAGAGAAAGTGGGTCATCAACTGCGCGAAGCTAAAGCACAGGCAGCTGAAATCATTGAGCAAGCCAAGAAGCGCGGTAACCAGATCGTCGAAGAGGCTGTTGAAAAAGCCCGCGTCGAAGCTGACCGTGTGAAGGCTTCGGCTCATGCCGAGATCGAACAGGAACTGAACGGCGTCAAAGACGCGCTGCGTGCCCAACTGGGTGCTCTGGCGGTCGGCGGTGCGGAGAAGATCCTCGGTGCCACAATCGATCAAAACGCGCACGCGGAGCTGGTTAACAAACTGGCTGCTGAAATTTAAGCGAGGGCGATCATGGCAGAACTGACCACGTTGGCTCGACCTTACGCTAAGGCAGCCTTCGAGCACGCCCAGGCCCACCAGCAACTGGCCTCTTGGTCAGCCATGCTCGGCCTGGCTGCAGCAGTGTCGCAAGATGACACCATGCAGCGCGTGCTCAAGGCCCCGCGCCTGACGAGCGCAGACAAGGCCGCCACTTTTATTGAAGTGTGCGGCGACAAGTTTGATGTGAAAGTGCAGAACTTCATCAACGTCGTTGCCGAAAACGACCGTCTCCCGCTTCTGCCGGAGATTGCCGCTCTGTTCGACCTGTACAAGGCCGAACAAGAGAAGTCGGTAGACGTTGAAGTCACCAGTGCTTTCGCATTGAACCAAGAACAGCAAGACAAACTCGCCAAGGTTCTCAGTGCACGACTCGACCGGGAAGTGCGCCTGCAAGTTGCGGAAGACAGGTCCCTCATTGGGGGCATTGTCATTCGCGCCGGCGACCTGGTTATCGATGGCTCGGTTCGCGGCAAACTCGCGAGCCTTGCCGAAGCATTGAAATCTTGAGTTTGAAGGGGCAGCAGAGCAATGCAGCAACTCAATCCTTCCGAAATAAGTGAAATTATCAAGGGCCGCATCGACAAGCTCGATGTGACCTCCCAAGCCCGTAACGAAGGCACTGTCGTCAGCGTATCTGACGGCATCGTGCGGATTCACGGTCTGGCCGACGTCATGTACGGCGAGATGATCGAGTTTCCGGGCGGCGTCTACGGTATGGCCCTCAACCTGGAGCAAGACTCCGTAGGTGCCGTTGTATTGGGCGCGTACACCAGTCTGGCCGAAGGCATGAGCGCCAAGTGCACAGGCCGCATCCTCGAAGTTCCGGTTGGTAAGGAACTGCTGGGCCGCGTAGTCGACGCACTGGGTAACCCTGTTGACGGCAAAGGTCCACTGGGCAACACCTTGACCGACGCGGTCGAGAAAGTTGCTCCAGGCGTGATCTGGCGTAAGTCGGTAGACCAGCCTGTACAGACTGGCTACAAGGCTGTCGATGCCATGATCCCGGTCGGCCGTGGCCAGCGTGAGCTGATCATCGGTGACCGTCAGATCGGTAAAACCGCTCTGGCGATCGACGCGATCATCAACCAGAAGAACAGCGGCATTTTCTGCGTCTACGTAGCCATCGGTCAGAAACAATCGACCATCGCCAACGTGGTTCGCAAGCTGGAAGAAAACGGCGCCCTGGCCAACACGATCATCGTGGCTGCCAGTGCTTCGGAATCTCCTGCGCTGCAATTCCTGGCACCGTACTCCGGTTGCACCATGGGTGAATTCTTCCGCGACCGCGGTGAAGACGCGCTGATCGTTTATGACGATCTGTCCAAGCAAGCAGTGGCTTACCGCCAGATTTCCCTGCTGCTGCGCCGTCCACCCGGCCGTGAAGCTTACCCAGGCGACGTGTTCTATCTCCACTCCCGTCTGCTGGAGCGCGCATCCCGCGTTTCCGAAGAGTACGTAGAGAAGTTCACCAACGGCGCAGTGACCGGCAAAACCGGTTCCCTGACCGCACTGCCGATCATCGAAACCCAGGCTGGCGACGTTTCCGCGTTCGTTCCGACCAACGTGATTTCCATCACCGACGGTCAGATCTTCCTGGAATCGGCCATGTTCAACTCGGGCATCCGCCCTGCAGTGAACGCCGGTGTTTCGGTATCCCGTGTGGGTGGTGCCGCTCAGACCAAGATCATCAAGAAGCTCTCCGGTGGTATCCGTACCGCTCTGGCTCAGTACCGTGAACTGGCGGCATTCGCCCAGTTCGCGTCTGACCTGGACGAAGCGACCCGTAAGCAACTTGAGCATGGTCAGCGCGTTACCGAGCTGATGAAGCAGAAGCAATACGCCCCAATGTCGATCGCTGACATGGCGTTGTCGCTGTATGCCGCTGAGCGTGGGTTCCTGACCGACGTTGAAATCGCCAAGGTCGGCAGCTTTGAACAAGCGCTGATTGCTTACTTCAACCGCGATCACGCCGAATTGATGGCGAAGATCAACGTGAAGGGTGACTTCAATGACGATATCGACGCTGGCATGAAAGCCGGTATCGAGAAGTTCAAGGCCACCCAAACCTGGTAAGCCGCAGCGGGAGCCGCAAGGCTCCCGCTTGCTAACCTGATAGGTGTTACATGGCAGGCGCAAAAGAGATTCGCAGTAAGATTGCGAGCATCAAAAGCACGCAAAAGATTACCAGCGCCATGGAAAAAGTGGCGGTGAGCAAAATGCGCAAGGCACAAATGCGCATGGCTGCCAGCCGTCCTTATGCGGAGCGTATCCGCCAGGTAATTGGGCATCTGGCCAACGCCAACCCGGAATACCGCCACCCGTTCATGATCGACCGCGCCGTAAAGCGTGTGGGTTATGTGGTAGTGAGCAGTGACCGTGGTTTGTGCGGTGGTCTGAATACCAACCTGTTCAAGGCCCTGGTCAAGGACATGGCGGTAAACCGCGAAAACGGCGTCGAGATCGATCTGTGTGTGGTGGGTAGCAAGGGTGCGGCCTTTTTCCGCAACTTCGGCGGTAACGTCGTTGCAGCTATCAGCCACCTGGGTGAAGAGCCGTCGATCAACGATTTGATCGGCAGTGTGAAGGTGATGCTCGATGCATACCTGGAAGGCCGGATTGACCGCCTCTCCGTGGTATCCAACAAGTTCATCAACACCATGACCCAGCAGCCGACCGTGGAGCAATTGATTCCACTGGTGGCGACTCCGGATCAGGAACTCAAGCACCACTGGGACTACCTCTACGAACCGGACGCCAAAGAGCTGCTTGACGGCTTGATGGTGCGCTACGTGGAGTCGCAGGTGTACCAGGCGGTGGTCGAGAACAACGCAGCTGAACAAGCGGCGCGGATGATCGCGATGAAAAACGCTACCGATAACGCCGGTGATCTGATCAGCGATTTGCAGTTGATCTACAACAAGGCGCGTCAGGCTGCGATCACCCAAGAGATCTCGGAAATCGTCGGCGGCGCTGCCGCGGTTTAACGGTTCAAATATTCAGAGGATCCAGCTATGAGTAGCGGACGTATCGTTCAAATCATCGGCGCCGTTATCGACGTGGAATTCCCACGCGACAGCGTACCGAGCATCTACAACGCGCTGAAAGTACAAGGCGCGGAAACCACCCTGGAAGTTCAGCAGCAGCTGGGCGACGGCGTGGTTCGTACCATTGCGATGGGTTCCACCGAAGGCTTGAAGCGCGGTCTGGACGTTATCGACTCTGGCGCAGCCATCTCCGTACCAGTCGGTAAAGCGACCCTGGGCCGGATCATGGACGTACTGGGCAACCCGATTGACGAAGCTGGCCCGATCGACACCGAAGAGCGCTGGGGCATTCACCGTCCAGCACCTTCGTTCGCCGAACAAGCTGGCGGCAACGATCTGCTGGAAACCGGCATCAAGGTTATCGACCTGGTTTGCCCGTTCGCCAAAGGCGGTAAAGTCGGTCTGTTCGGTGGTGCCGGTGTAGGCAAGACCGTCAACATGATGGAACTGATCCGTAACATCGCCATCGAGCACAGCGGTTATTCCGTGTTCGCCGGTGTGGGTGAGCGTACCCGTGAGGGTAACGACTTCTACCACGAGATGAAGGACTCCAACGTTCTGGACAAAGTGGCACTGGTTTACGGTCAGATGAACGAGCCGCCGGGTAACCGTCTGCGCGTAGCCCTGACTGGCCTGACCATGGCCGAGAAGTTCCGTGACGAAGGTAACGACGTTCTGCTGTTCGTCGACAACATCTACCGTTACACCCTGGCCGGTACCGAAGTGTCCGCACTGCTGGGCCGTATGCCTTCGGCAGTAGGTTACCAGCCGACCCTGGCTGAAGAGATGGGCGTTCTGCAGGAACGTATCACTTCGACCAAGGAAGGTTCGATCACCTCGATCCAGGCGGTATACGTACCTGCGGATGACTTGACCGACCCGTCGCCTGCCACCACCTTCGCCCACTTGGACGCCACCGTCGTTCTGTCCCGTGATATCGCTTCCCTGGGTATCTACCCGGCCGTCGATCCACTCGACTCGACTTCGCGCCAGCTGGATCCGAACGTGATCGGCCAGGAGCACTACGACACCGCTCGCGGCGTTCAGTACGTGCTGCAGCGTTACAAGGAACTGAAGGACATCATTGCGATCCTGGGTATGGACGAGCTGTCGGAAACCGACAAGCAGTTGGTAAACCGTGCTCGTAAGATCCAGCGTTTCTTGTCGCAGCCGTTCTTCGTGGCTGAAGTCTTCACCGGTGCCTCGGGTAAATACGTTTCCCTGAAAGACACCATTGCTGGCTTCAAAGGCATCCTCAACGGTGACTACGACCACCTGCCAGAACAAGCGTTCTACATGGTCGGCGGCATCGAAGAAGCGATCGAGAAAGCCAAGAAACTGTAATCCTGGCGCCCGGCGACGGGCGCTCATCAGGTTGAGGCAATCAGATGGCTATGACAGTCCATTGCGATATCGTCAGCGCGGAAGGGGAAATCTTCTCCGGTCTGGTAGAAATGGTGATTGCACACGGCGAACTCGGTGACCTGGGTATTGCCATGGGCCACGCGCCGTTGATCACCAGCTTGAAGCCAGGTCCGATCACACTGACCAAGCAAGGCGGGGAACGTGAGGTGTTTTACATCTCGGGTGGTTTCCTCGAGGTTCAGCCGAACATGGTCAAAGTACTTGCCGACACTGTGCAACGTGCTGGCGACCTGGATGAAGCCTCCGCTCAGGAAGCCGTCAAGGCTGCCGAGAAGGCGCTGAACGAAAAAGGCGCAGACTTCGACTACAGCGCTGCTGCAGTCCGTCTGGCCGAAGCCGCAGCCCAGCTGCGGACGCTCCAGCAGATCCGCAGGAAGTAAGCGGCCACGCCGTAATGCTTATGCGCGATTGATTAAAAAGGGTAGCCTCGGCTACCCTTTTTCTTTTTTTGCAAAACACTTCTCTGGTCTGAACCCGGACCGCCCAGGATTGGTAGCCATTCATGTCTCTTGAAATCGTCATTCTCGCCGCAGGCCAGGGCACACGCATGCGTTCGGCCCTGCCCAAGGTGCTGCATCCGGTCGCGGGCAACTCCATGCTCGGCCATGTTATCCACAGTGCCCGGCAGTTGGACCCGCAACGCATCCATGTAGTGATCGGCCACGGTGCCGATGCTGTGCGCGAGCGCCTGGCGGCGGATGACCTCAATTTCGTGTTGCAAGACAAACAACTCGGCACCGGCCACGCCACTGCCCAGGCAGTGCCGTTCATCACCGCCGACACTGTGCTGATCCTCTACGGCGATGTGCCGCTGATCGAAGTCGAAACCCTGCAACGCCTGCTCAAGCACGTAGTGCCTGGCCAGATGGGCCTGCTTACCGTTGAGCTGGACGACCCCACCGGCTACGGACGCATCGTGCGCAACGCTGACGGCAAGGTCGCCGCCATCGTTGAACACAAGGACGCCAGCGAAGCCCAGCGCGCCATCACCGAAGGCAATACCGGAATCATGGCCGTGCCGGCCAATCGCCTGGCGGACTGGATGAGCCGCCTGTCCAACAACAACGCCCAGGGCGAGTACTACCTCACCGACGTCATCGAGATGGCGGTGAGCGACAACCTGGTAGTTGCCACCGAGCAGCCCCACGACCCGATGGAAGTGCAGGGCGCCAACGACCGCAAGCAATTGGCAGAGCTGGAGCGCCACTATCAGTTGCGCGAAGGCCGCCGCCTCATGGCTCAAGGCGTCACCCTGCGCGACCCGGCCCGTTTCGATGTACGCGGTGAAGTCACCGTCGGCCGCGACGTGCTGATCGACATCAACGTGATCCTCGAAGGCCGTGTGGTCATCGAAGACGACGTGGTAATTGGGCCCAATTGCGTGATCAAGGACAGCACCCTGCGCAAGGGCGTGGTGGTCAAGGCCAACAGCCATATCGAAGGCGCCGTGATGGGCGAGGGCAGCGATGCAGGCCCGTTTGCGCGGTTACGTCCGGGCAGTGTGCTGGGCGCCAGGGCGCATGTGGGTAACTTCGTCGAGCTGAAAAACGCCGTGATGGGCGACGATGCCAAGGCTGGCCACCTGGCCTACCTGGGGGACGCTGTGATCGGTGCTCGCAGCAACATTGGTGCTGGCGCCATCACCTGCAATTACGATGGCGCCAACAAATACCAGACGACGATTGGTGAGGACGTATTCATCGGCTCCAATAACTCGCTGGTCGCACCCGTCACCATTGACGACGGTTCCAACACGGCGGCGGGCTCAACCATCAACCAGAATGTGGATAAGTCCCAACTGGCAGTAGCCCGCGCCCGCCAACGCAACATCGATGGCTGGAAACGCCCGGTCAAACTCCCCAAGAACTGAGTTATCCACAGTGTCAACAGCAACATAAAACCCAATGTGGGAGGGGGCTTGCTCCCGATAGCAGTCATTCAGTCACTGATGCATCGACTGAAATAGCGCTATCGGGAGCAAGCCCTCTCCCACAATCGTCTCGTCGTCGCATTCAAAAATGCACTTGACGAACTTTCACCAATAGGTTTTGATTGCCTTCGTTATCTTTCGAAACGAAACTTATAATCACCATGTCGAAACGAAATACCCCTCAACGTCGCCACAACATCCTCACCTTGCTCAATGAGCAGGGCGAAGTCAGCGTGGACGAGTTGGCCAAGCGTTTCGAAACCTCGGAAGTCACCATCCGCAAGGACCTCGCCGCCCTCGAAAGTAACGGCCTGCTGCTGCGCCGTTACGGTGGCGCAATCACCATGCCCCAGGAACTGGTCGGCGATGCAGCCCAACCCATCTCGGCCCATAAACGCGCTATCGCGCGTGCCGCCGTAATGCGTTTACGCGAACACGCCCGCATCATCATCGACAGCGGCAGCACCACTGCCGCGATGATCCCCGAGCTGGGTCACCAGCCGGGTCTGGTGGTGATGACCAACTCCCTGCATGTCGCCCGCGCCTTGAGCGAACTGGAACACGAGCCGGTGTTGTTGATGACCGGCGGCACCTGGGACCCGCACTCGGACTCGTTCCAGGGGCAGGTCGCCGAGCACGTGTTGCGCTCCTATGACTTTGACCAGTTGTTCATCGGTGCCGACGGCATTGATCTGGAGCGCGGCACCACCACCTTCAACGAGCTGCTGGGCCTGAGCCGGGTAATGGCCGAGGTCGCCCGGGAAGTGGTGGTAATGGTCGAGTCCGACAAGATCGGCCGCAAGATTCCCAACCTGGAGCTGCCCTGGAGCAGCGTCCATACCCTGATCACCGATGATCGCCTGCCGCTTGAGGCCCGCGACCAGATACAAGCCCGCGGCATCACGCTGATATGCGCGGCAATCATCTAGGAGACATACCATGTGTGGAATTGTAGGCGCCGTCGCCGAACGTAACGTTACCGCCATCCTCATCGAAGGCCTCAAGCGCCTCGAATACCGCGGCTATGACAGCGCCGGTGTGGCTGTTTTCACCAACGGCGGCAAGCTGGAGCGCATGCGCCGGCCCGGCAAGGTCAGCGAATTGGACCAGGCCCTGGCCGGTGAGCCGCTGGTCGGCCGTCTGGGCATCGCCCACACCCGTTGGGCCACCCACGGCGCGCCGTGCGAGCGCAACGCCCACCCGCATTTCTCCGGCGACCTCGCTGTGGTGCACAACGGCATCATCGAGAACCACGAAGCACTGCGCGAACAGCTCAAGGGCCTGGGCTACGTGTTCACCTCGGACACCGACACCGAAGTCATCGCCCACCTGCTCAACCATAAGCTCAAGGACCACAGCGACCTGACCACCGCCCTCAAGGCCACGGTCAAGGAACTGCATGGCGCCTACGGTCTGGCGGTGATCAGCGCCAGCCAACCTGACCGCGTGGTCGCCGCCCGCAGCGGCAGCCCGCTGGTGATCGGCCTGGGCCTGGGCGAGAACTTCCTCGCCTCCGACCAACTGGCCCTGCGTCAGGTTACCGACCGCTTCATGTACCTGGAAGAAGGCGATATCGCCGACATCCGTCGTGAAAGCGTGGCGATCTGGGACGTGGACGGCAACTCTGTCGAGCGCGAAGCCGTGCAATACCGCGACGGCGCCGAAGCCGCCGACAAGGGCGAATTCCGCCACTTCATGCTCAAGGAAATCCACGAGCAGCCTTCCGTGGTGCAACGCACCCTCGAAGGTCGCCTCAGCCAGAACCAGGTGCTGGTCAACGCCTTCGGCCCGCAAGCCGCCGAGCTGTTCGCCAAGGTGCGCAACGTGCAGATCGTCGCCTGCGGTACCAGCTACCACGCCGGCATGGTTGCGCGTTACTGGCTGGAAGAGCTGGCCGGCATCCCGTGCCAGGTCGAAGTCGCCAGCGAGTTCCGCTACCGCAAGGTGGTGGTGCAGCCCGACACCCTGTTCGTGACCATCTCCCAGTCCGGCGAAACTGCCGACACCCTGGCCGCCCTGCGCAATGCCAAAGAGCTGGGCTTCCTTGCCAGCCTGGCGATCTGCAACGTCAGCATCAGCTCCCTGGTGCGTGAATCCGACCTCACCCTGCTGACCCAGGCCGGTCGCGAAATCGGCGTAGCCTCCACCAAGGCGTTCACCACGCAGCTGGTCGGCCTGCTGCTGCTGACCCTGTCTCTGGGCCAGGTGCGCGGCACCCTTGCCGAAGGCGTCGAAGCCACGCTGGTGGAAGAACTGCGCCGCCTGCCGACCCGCCTGGGCGAAGCCCTCGCGATGGACAGCACCGTGGAAAAAGTCGCCGAGCTGTTTGCCGACAAAAACCACACCCTGTTCCTCGGCCGTGGCGCGCAATACCCGGTGGCGATGGAAGGCTCCCTCAAGCTCAAGGAAATCTCCTACATCCACGCCGAAGCCTACCCAGCCGGCGAGCTGAAGCACGGCCCGCTGGCCCTGGTGGATGACGACATGCCGGTGGTCACCGTCGCGCCGAACAATGAACTGCTGGAAAAGCTCAAATCCAACCTGCAGGAAGTACGTGCCCGTGGCGGCCAACTGATCGTGTTCGCCGACGAAAAAGCCGGCATGACCAATGGCGAAGGCACCCACGTCATCAACATGCCGCACATCCACGACACCCTGTCGCCGATCCTCTACACCATCCCGCTGCAGTTGCTGTCGTACTACGTGGCCGTGCTTAAAGGCACCGACGTTGACCAGCCGCGTAACCTGGCCAAGTCGGTGACGGTGGAGTAATAAGCCACGTGCCTGGAGGCCGTAGACCTGTGCATCTTCGAAGCTGATGCCTGGATTCGGGATAAAAAAGGGATGAGGTAGGCCGGAACGCAGGTTTCACACGTTGCTTAAACCCTGAAAACACCACACAACTCAATGTGGGAGCGGGCAAGCCCGCACCCACATTTTTTGATCTTCGTTTGAGTTGGAGACGGTGAGGTCAGGTCCACCAGTAGCGCACCAAATGAAAGAAAATCGGCGCCGCAAAGCACACCGAATCCAGCCGATCCAGCATCCCGCCGTGGCCTTCGATCATGTGCCCCCAATCCTTTACACCCCGGTCGCGCTTGATCGCCGACATCACTATCCCGCCAGCGAAGCCCAGCAGGTTGATCAGCAGCGCAATCAGGAACGACTGCCACGGGTTGAACGGCGTGGTCCACCACAGTGCTGCGCCGATCAGCGAGGACAGCAGGATCCCGCCAACAAAGCCTTCCACGGTTTTCGAGGGTGAGAGGTTAGGCGCGATCTTGTGTTTGCCGAACAATTTCCCACAGACGTACTGGAGCACATCCGACAGTTGCACCACGATCACCAGGTAGGCGATCAACAGCAGGTTGCGGCCTTCGTAGCCGGGAATATCCAACGTGAGCAGGGCGGGCACGAAGGATACACAGAACACCGCGATCATCAGTCCCCATTGCACCTTGGATGCGCGTTCCAGGAAGTGGGTGCTGTCGCCGCCCAGGGAGGCGAGGATCGGCAGCAGCAGGAACACGTAGACCGGGATGAAGATCGAGAACAGCCCGTACCAGTCGGCATAGATCAGTACGTATTGCAGCGGCAGTGCCAGGTAGAACGCGGCCACCAGCGCCGGGTAGTCGCTACGCCGGGTTGGGGTGAGGGTGAGAAATTCGCGCAGGGCGTAGAACGACACCGCGTAGAACAGCAGGATCACGGCAGCGTTGCCGAGCCAGAAGGCGATGCCGATCACCACCACCATCACCCACCACGCGTTGATGCGCGCGTTGAGGTTTTCCACTACCGCATTCGGGGTGCCACGGGTGCGCAGCTTGAGGATCAGGCCGATCAGCGAGGCCAGCACCAGGATCGCGCCGATTCCGCCGAACAGCATCAGGGTTTGGCTATCCATGTCAGACATGCTCCGGGGCAAGGGCCAGCAGGGCGTCGCGGGTGCGCGCAAGAAACAGCGCCTTGTCTTCGCCGTCTTCCAGTTGCAGCGGGGCGCCGAAGCTGGTGGTGCACAGCAGGGGCAGCGGCAGGACGCGGCCCTTGGGCATGACCCGGTTTAGGTTGGCAATCCACACCGGAATCAACTCGGCCTGTGGGTAACTTTTTGCCAGGTGATACAGGCCGCTCTTGAAGGGCAGCAGGCCATCCTCAAGATTGCGCGTACCTTCCGGGAAGATGATCAGCGAGTCGCCGCCTTGCAGCGCGGCGAGCATGGGCGTCAGGGGGTTATCCACAGGGTCCTTGCGCTCGCGGTCGATCAGCACGCCGTTGAACACGCGGTTGATGATGTAGCGGCGCAGTGCACTTTTGTTCCAGTAGTCGCTGCCCGCTACCGGGCGCGTGAATTTGCGCAGGTTCTGCGGCAGCGAGGCCCACAGCAGCACGAAGTCGCCGTGGCTGCTGTGGTTGGCGAAGTAGATACGCTGCACCGGCACGGGCGCGCAACCGAGCCACAGACTGCGGGCGCCGGTGACGGTGCGGGCCATCGACGTAATCAGCGTGGCGACCACGGGTTCGAACATGGGAATTCCTTATCCGGCGAAAGGCAGCCAGGGGCTGGCGAGGATGACGCCCAGGGTCAGCAGCGCTTGCGCGCTCAGCAGCCAGGCTTGTTTGCGCAGCAGTTTCAGCGCGCCCCGGCGGCGCTCGAGCCAGGGCCGTCCGGCGCGCCTGGCCGATTGCAGGCCAAGGGCTTGCAGGGCCTGGTCGAGGTCGGCGGTGCGTCCGGTATCCCGAGCCAGCAGGGCGAACAGGTCGGCATCGAAGGCCACGCGCAGTGCCCAGTATTTTTGCAGCAACCCGAAGATAACCATCCACAGGCTGAGCAGCAGGCAGATCGGCGAAATGCTCGCCATCAGCACTTGCGCCAGCCCGAACAGCACGCCCAGCAGTGTCAGGCCTGTGGATAACTGGTCCAGTGAGCGACCACGTCGCAGCAGACTGGCGACGACCTGGAGTTCCATATCAGCGGGCATGGGGCAAACCCTCCAAAGCTTCTCGGTGAGCGGGGTGCAGGACCACTTCGGCCCGTGCTGTACGAATGATAGCCAGCGCCTGATCCACCGTGGCGGCGCGCCCGCTGTGCAGCAGCCACGCGGCGACGGCGCTGGCGCTGCGCGAATAGCCCAGCGCGCAACACACCAGCAAGGGTCCGCTGACGCGCAGGCGTTCGATGGCCTCGGCGGCGTGTCGGCATTCGGCGGACGTGGGGGCGATCAGGTCCAGCACGGGGACGCACTGGTAGGCTCGACCCTGTGGGTTAATCGGCAACTCTGCACACAGATCGACCACTGCACTGAACGAGCCTTGCTCAGCGGCCGTGGGAATTCGGCCCAGCCAGACGTTATCCACAATCAGATCGGCCTGTGGATGCCTGCGCGTCCACAGCCGTGAATTGATCCAGGCTCCGGCCAGATACGGCGCGTACAGCCAGCGTGCGGCGGCTGTTAACCGGCCATCCGCGCGCTTCTGAAAACCCTCTGCGCCAAGCACGCAGTAATTCAACGTGACCAACGCCAGCGACACCGCGGGCCACGCCAGCCACAGCCACCAACCGCCCAACAGCAGCGCCAGGCTGAACAGCACGAGGGCCCCTACGGCATAACGCATAGCCAACCACCAACGCTTGGGCTCGCGCGCCAGTCGACTATGCAACAGGGGACTCGGATGCTCCACAGGCCATAGCCACACACACAGCCATCCCGCGAGGGCGCCTGTGGGTAAGTCAATAAAGTGATGTTGATAAGTGGTCAGCACCGAAATACCGATCAAGGCGAACCAGCCATGGACCAGCCAACGCCACATGCCCTGGGTGTGCCGCTGGAACATGAGCCACAGAATCACCAGTAACGCGATGTGCAGCGACGGCGCCTGGTTGAACGGTTTGTCGAACCCCGCCAGCACCGCGAACAGCCAGCCGAACATGCCATCCAGCGCGGGCCGTTCGAAAGTAAACCGCAACGGCCAGATCAGAAAGCAGCTCACGGCGATCGCCTGCGCAGTCAGCAGGCGCAGCGCGTGCTGCTTGAGTTCATGGCGGGTGTTGGGCAGCAGCAGCGAGAACCCGTAAAGCAGGTCGATGGACCAGTAGGGCACGATGGTCCAGGCCCAGAACGGCATATGGGTTTCCCAGCCGAACACCAGCGTGCCCACGTCGCTGCGCTGAGCCGTGACCCAGGTGGCGAAGCCGTAGGTGCTGAAGAACAGCGGTGCCAACAGCAGCAGCCATAACAGCGCTGGCTTGAATAAACCGGGTTCGCGCATGTTCAGAGCTTCTGCGCCAGGGACACGGTGAAAATGCCCCATTCATCCACACGTTGGGTGATCTTGCGAAAGCCTGCCGCTGCCACCAGCTGATCCATTTCCGCCTGACTGCGACGGCGCATCACCCAGGCCTGGCCCTGGCGATGGCTGGTGAGCGCGCGGGCGATCAGTTCCAACTGCGGGTGCCACGGCTGACCGGTGTACACCAGGTAACCACCGGGCTCCACTGCCTCGGCCAAGCCGGCCAGCGAATCACCGACCCTGCCGTTATCGGCGAACAATTCATACAGCCCGGACACCACCGCCAGGGTCGGCCTGGGCGCAAGCGCTGCCAGGTCGGCCCGGTCAAACGCGTCGCCTTTGACGAACTGCGCGATATCCCCCAGGCCTTTCTCGCGAATCAGCGCGCCACCGTCATGCACGTTGATGTCGCTGTAGTCACGCAGCAGGATCGATTCCGGCAACGGTGAGACGCCCTGCAGGGCTTCGAGAATGTAACGGCCATGGCCGGCGGCGATGTCGACGATGCGCACTTCGCGCTGCTCATCGCGCAATCTGGCCATGGCCAGGCGCAGCAATTCCTCGACGTTCACTTTGCGCTGGCGAATGCCGCGCCAGCCGATGGAGTTGAGGTAGTTGGTGTCGATCATCCGTCCCAGACCGCCCTTGCCGGTGGGCGTGTTGCGGTAGACGTAGTCCAGGGTGCTGCCGGAGTCGAAACCGGTATCGAAACCCAGCTTCACGCCGGCCGACAGGCGTTGGCCCAGGCCCATGCTGGCGCGGGTCATGCGCCAGTAAAGGTCGCGCAGGGAATTGCGCGGCAGCGGCGCGGCCAGAGATTCGGATTCGGCGCAGGTGGCGCCCAGCCTGTCGGCGTCCAGCAGCGAGGCGCGGTCCAGTGGGTGGCTGAAGTTCTGCAGGATAAAACGCCTGGCGCTGCTCAGCGCCACCGCGCGATCACGTTCGCCAAGGGTGTCGTGAAAGAAACCGGGGAGAATATGCAGCTCTTTTTTCAGGCTGCCCAGGCGGTCGAAGAACTGCTGCTGAGGCTTGCGGTGCACCACGAAGTCGGAACCGGACACCAGCAGTTGGGTCGGCACCTGGATCGCCTGGGCATCGGCGACAACGCGGTCGGCCGCTTCGTACAGGCCCAGCAGCACATTCACCGAAATGGCCTTGGTGATCAGCGGGTCGCTGTCGTAGGACGCCACCCGCTCGGGGTCATGGCTGAGAAACCTGGCCTTGACGTAACTGTTGACGAAAAAGTTGCCGCGAAACCGGCGCATCAAGGCCAGGCCCGGGCGGGCGAAAGGCACGTACAGCTTGACCTTGAACGCCGGGGAGGCCAGCACCAGGGCGCGGATGTTGGGGGCATAGTCGTGCACCCAGGTGGCCGCAATCACCGCGCCGACGCTTTGGGCGATCACCGCAAGGTTTTGCGCCTCGATGCCAAACGTGGCTTCGATATGTTCGCAGAAGGTCTGCACGTCGCGGGCGCTGGTGGCGAAGCTCGGGCTGTCACCGCGTGCGCCGGGTGATTGGCCGTGGCCACGGGCGTCCCAGGCGAAGAAGTCGAAACCGGGCAGGTCCAGTTCATCCACCAGATGGGCGATACGCCCGGAATGCTCATGGCCGCGATGAAACAGCAGGATCGCCTTGCGCGGTTCGCCATCCGTTGCAGCGGTGGCCGGCCAGTGCCGATAGAAAAGCTCGACGCCATCATGGGTACTGAATGTCTGTGCCTGCTGTTCGCGCATCGCAAAAATCCTTATGCAATCGGTGAAGTGGCGGAGTGTTCCTTGAGGCCCTGGCGCACCCGGTTGACCAGGGTATAGGCGAGCAGGGCGGCGACCAGCCACATCACCGTGCTCACCCAGGCAGCGCCCAGCCAGCCCAGCGCCACGCCCGTGGCCAGCACGCCGAGGACGAAGGCGCGATCGCTCTTGCCCATCGGCCCGTCATAGCGCCGCGAGGCACCGACCATCGGCCCCAACACCCCTGCGTATTCGCTGAACACCGCGAGCAGCGTCACCAGCAGCACTGGCGCCAGGCTCACCTCGGGAATCAGTGCAAACGGCAGGATCAGCGCGCTGTCGGCGATCACGTCGCACAGTTCATTGAGGTAGGCGCCCAGGCGCGATTGCTGGCCGAATTCGCGGGCGAGCATGCCGTCGATGGCGTTGAGGGCCATGCGCACGATCATCCACAACGGGATCAGCGCAAACAGCCACAGGTGCTGGGCGAACCCGCCAATCAGCAGGCCCACCAACAGGGAAATCACCCCGGCCAGCACGGTGATCTGGTTGGCGGTGGTGCCATTGTCGTAGAGGCGCTGCACCAGCGGGCGCAGCAGGTTCTGAAAGCGTGGCTTGAGCTGATAGATCGAAATCATGGGAGATGACGCTTCCTTGTCCGTGAACCCGTGAAAAGCTGTGCTGGAGTGTGCCGATTATTTGTAGCCCCTACCAGTGATGGCTCCTGTTTATAGGGGGTTAGTGCCATCGTGAGTGCGATAACGCTCAACTGTGGGAGGGGGCTTGCTCCCGATAGCGGTGGATCAGTGAGTACCTGTACCGACTGACCCACCGCTATCGGGAGCAAGCCCCCTCCCACATTGATTTTTCGGTGTTAAACAAACAAATATTTCACGCCCCGTGTTATATCGTAACGAACTGTGTGTTATCGGGCGTTGAGTGGATGCAAGTGGATCTGGAAGCTGACGGCGTGCGGGCTGAAAGCCTGCCGCGTTTTCAGCAAGGGCTGTTCCATGCCCGTCGATTGAGGCAAGCCGGTATCAGCCTCACCGCCGTGGGTGTCAGTGGTTGGGTGTTGGCGTTGTTTGTCGCGCTGTTTGCGCCGCTGTCGATCTGGCCGGTGGTGTTGATCAATTGCGCCTCGGCCTTGCTGCTGCTGGTGGCCGGCTTGCAGTCGGCGTGGTGGGTGGCCGACTGGCGCGCCCAGGCACTGGAAGCACCGCCGGTTGACGTGCCGGCTGAAGAAACGGGCCGCTACGCGCGCTTGATGGAGCGCTTTATCGCGCAGATCGGCACACCGGTCTTGTGGCTGTGCGGTTGGGCGTTGCTGGCGCTGATCAGCATCATCGAATTCTGGAACCTGGCCCTGCCTGCGGCCGCTATTGGCCAGTCCGCCAGCATCGGTGCTGCGCTGGGGTTGGCCCTGGCGTTTGGCTTGCTGGTGTTCGAACGTCGCCTGGCTCAGGAAAGCGACACGCAATGGCCTGAGGCTTCATCCCTGGCCCAGTTGTGCCGCGTGGCCATCGGTTGTTTGCTGGTGAGCTCGATCTGCCTGCTGTTTGCGAACGCCGAATCGCTGTGGCCAGTGCGCCTGGCCGTGCTGATGGGCGTGTTGCCCGCGCTGGTGGCACTGGAGTTTTTGATCAGGGGCATGCTGTCACTGTTCAGCCCGCGCCAGCCGCGCCTCGAACCGCGCCTGATGGAGCAAAGTTTCATTGCTGACCTGCTGCGCTGGCCACCCCAGCCCTTGCTCGCCTTGCAGCACGAACTGCACAACCGCTACGGCATCGACCTGCGTCAGATCTGGGCGTTCACCTACATGCGCCGGGCATTTTTGCCGGTGCTGTTGGTGGTGTTGGCCGTAGGCTGGGCGCTGACCGGCGTGCATGAAGTGCCCCTGCAAGGTCGTGGGATTTACGAGCGCTTCGGCAAGCCGGTGCAGGTGTTCGGGCCCGGTCTGCATAGCGGGCTGCCATGGCCGTTGGGCCGTGTCATCAACGTGGAAAACGGCGTGGTGCACGAGCTGGCCACCAGCGTCAGCCAAGCCGGCCCACCCGAACCGGCGCCGGCTGAAGGCCCACCGCCAGCCATCGCCAACCGTCTGTGGGACGCCAGCCATGTGAATGACAAATCCCAGGTCATTGCCAGCAGCAGCGGCGACAAGCAAGGCTTCCAGATCGTCAATATGGATGTGCGTTTCGTCTACCGCATCGGCCTCGGCGATCAGGCCGCACTGGCCGCCACCTACAACAGCGCCGACGTACCGACCCTGATTCGCAGCACCGCCAGCCGCATCCTGGTGCACGACTTCGCCTCGCGCACCCTTGACGAACTGCTCGGCGAACAACGCACGCGGCTGGCCGACGAGATCGGCCGCAGCGTGCAGGCCGACCTGCAGAAACTCGACAGCGGCGTGGAAATTCTTGCCACGGTGGTGGAAGCCATCCACCCGCCGGCCGGTGCGGCTAACGCCTATCACGGCGTGCAGGCCGCGCAGATTGGCGCCCAGGCCTTGATCGCCCGCGAGCGCGGCGCCGCCAGCGAACAAACCAACCAGGCCTTGTTGCAAGCCAGCACCGCCCATGACCAGGCCGTGGCCAGCGCCCGCGAAGTGAATGCCGGCGCCCAGGCCGCAAACCTGCGCTTTGACGCCGAACAAAAAGCCTACGCCAGCGCTGGCCGGGCCTTCGTGCTGGAACAGTACCTCGGCCAACTCAGCCAGGGCCTGGCCCACGCCAACCTGCTGATTCTGGATCACCGCCTGGGTGCCGACGGCGCTCCGACGATCGATCTGCGTTCTTTTACCTTGCCGGCCGATCCAGTGGCGCCGCGTAAAGCCGTTCAATAAGGAGTCTGTCTGTTGGGCGCTCATTCTCACGATCATCATCACGGCCATCACCACCACCCTCATCACGGCGATGAGCAGGCGGCGGGCCCGTTTCCGTGGCGGCGCATGGCCTGGGCCGCGCTGCTGGTGCTGTTTGCCGTGGCGGCGGCGAGCCTGGTACAGGTGCGCTCCGGCGAGGCCACGGTGATCACCCGCTTCGGCAACCCGTCGCGGGTGCTGCTGGCGCCGGGCCTGGGCTGGCGCTGGCCAGCGCCGTTCGAGGCAGCCATTCCGGTGGATCTGCGCTTGCGTACCACCTCCAGCGGCCTGCAGGACGTGGGCACCCGCGATGGCCTGCGCATTATCGTGCAGGCCTACGTGGCGTGGCAGGTGCAGGGCGATGCCGACAACGTGCAGCGCTTCATGCGCGCGGTGCAGAACCAGCCCGATGAAGCGGCGCGGCAGATTCGCACCTTTGTCGGCTCGGCGCTGGAAACCACGGCCGCCAGTTTTGACCTGTCCAGCCTGATCAACACTGACGCCGGCCAAGTGCGCATCGCCGAATTCGAGGCGCAGTTGCGCCAGCAGATCGATCAACAATTGCTCACCACCTACGGCGTGCGCGTGGCGCAGGTCGGCATCGAACGGCTGACGTTGCCCTCGGTGACCCTCACCGCCACCGTCGACCGCATGCGCGCCGAACGCGAAACCATCGCCACCGAGCGCACCGCCGTGGGCAAGCGCGAGGCCGCGCAGATTCGCTCGGCGGCCGAGCGCGACGCACGCATCATGCAGGCCGATGCCACGGTGAAAGCCGCTGACATCGAAGCGCAATCGCGGGTTGAAGCCGCACAGATCTACGGCCGCGCCTATGCCGGCAATCCCCAGCTGTACAACCTGCTGCGCTCGCTGGATACCTTGGGCACGGTGGTGACACCGGGCACCAAAATCATCCTGCGCACCGACGCGGCGCCGTTTCGTGCGCTGGTCGATGGGCCCAGGGACGTTCAACCATGAGCGAGGGTGACGGCCCGGACGGCCCATGGGTCCAGGCCGGGCGCCTGACCTTTTTTGCGCTGTACGCGGTGACGGTGTTGGCGGCATTGGCCTGGGCATTTTCCAATGTGCGCCAGATCGACCCGCAGAACCGCGCCGTGGTGCTGCACTTCGGCGCCCTGGACCGCATTCAGAACGCCGGCCTGTTGTTGGCGTGGCCGCAACCCTTCGAGCAGGTGGTGCTGCTGCCGGCCGCCGACCGCGTGATCGAGCGCCGGGTGGACAACCTGCTGCGTTCGGATGCGGCGCTGCAGGCCGACCGCGTGGCCAGTTTTGCCACGCCCTTGAGTGACGCCCTGGCCGGCTCCGGCTATCTGTTGACCGGCGATGCCGGCGTGGTGCAGCTGGATGTGCGGGTGTTCTACAAGGTCAGCGAACCCTATGCGTTCGTGTTACAGGGCGATCATGTGCTGCCCGCGCTGGATCGGCTGGTGACGCGCAGCGCCGTGGCCCTGACCGCTGCGCGCGACCTGGACACCATCCTGGTGGCGCGCCCGGAACTGATCGGCAGCGATAACGGCGCCGCCGAACGCCGCGAGCGGCTGCGCGGTGACCTGGTGCAAGGCATCAACAAGCGCCTGGCCGAGTTGGCCGCCAGCGGCCTGGGCCTGGGCATCGAAGTGACCCGTGTCGACGTGCAGTCCAGCCTGCCGGGCCCGGCGGTAAACGCCTTCAACGCGGTACTTACCGCCAGCCAGCAAGCCGACAAGGCCGTGGCCAATGCGCGCACCGACGCGGAAAAACTGACCCAGGCCGCCAACCAGCAGGCCGACCGCGTGGTGCAGGTCGCCCACGCCCAGGCCAGCGAACGTCTGGCCAGCGCCCAGGCGCAAACCGCCACCGTCGCCAGCCTGGCCCAGGTCAAAGACCCTGGGTTGATGCTGCGCCTGTACCGCGAACGCTTGCCGAAGATCCTCGGCCAGGCCGGTTCCGTGACCACGGTCGATCCCAGGGACGACTCCCGCTTGATCATTCAGGGCGCCGAGAAATGAGCGATTCCATGCTGACGTCCGCCGAGCAGCGCAGCGCCGCACGGCAATTGACCCTGGCGATGCTGGCTTTGGGCTTGCTGATATTGGGTCTGGTCTGGCGCTGGCTGGCCCCCGACCAGAGCGGTGTCAGCCAACTGCTGCTGGGCGTGGCCTCGCTGCTGGTGGCTGTGCCGGTGATGCGTTCGGCCTGGTACAGCCTGCGCTTCCCCAGCCTGCACGGCATCACTGACCAATTGATCGCCCTGGCCATGCTCGGCGCCTGGGCCACGGGCGATCTGCTGACCGCCGCGCTGCTGCCGATCATCATGATTTTCGGGCATGTGCTGGAAGAGCGCAGCGTCATCGGCTCCCAGGAGGCGATTCATGCCCTGGGCAAGCTCACCCGCAGCCAGGCGCGCCGGGTGCAGGCCGATGGCAGCATCGTGGAAGTGGATAACGGTACGCTCAATACCGGCGATATCGTTGAAGTGCGCGCCGGCGACCGCGTGCCTGCCGATGGCGTGGTGCTGTCGGGCCAGGCGAGCCTGGACACGGCGCCGATTACCGGCGAGTCGGTGCCCCTGGAGGCTTCGGCCGGGGTACAGGTGTTTGGCGGTGCGATCAACCTCGACGGCCTGCTGCGCCTGGAAGTAACGCGCACCGGCGATGAGTCGACCCTGGGCAAAGTCATCGCCCTGATGCAGAACGCCGAGCGCGCCAAGCCGCCGATCACTCGGTTGCTGGAGCGTTACGCCGGCAGCTATATGGTGCTGGTGCTGTTGCTGGCGGCCGTGACCTGGTTTGTGACCAACGACGCCCAGGCGATGCTCGCGGTGCTGGTGGCGGCGTGCCCCTGCGCCCTGGTGCTGTCGGCGCCGGCCACGGCGATTGCCGGCATTGCGGTGGCGGCGCGCCATGGCATTCTGATTCGCAGCTCGGCGTTTCTGGAGGAATTGGCCGATCTCACCTCATTGGTGGTCGACAAGACCGGCACGCTGACCTTTGGCACCCTGCGGTTGCAGTCCATTGAGGGCGCATCTACGGACCGCGCGGCGGTGCTCAACCTGGCGGCCAGCCTCGGTTCGGCCAGCAGTCACCCGGTCAGCCGTGCGTTGGCGGGGCTGGGCACGCAGTTGCCGGCGCTGACCGATATTCGCGAGCGTCAGGGCCTCGGTGTGGTTGCACAGACCGGGGAGGGCGAAGCCGCGCTGGGGCGGCCGGAATTGTTGGAGCAGTTGGGCATCGTGACCACGCCGGTTCCCCGTCACGATGGCCCGATTGCCGGGCTGGCACTGAACGGGCGGTTCCTGGCCTGGCTGCTGCTGGCCGACAGCGTCAAGCCGGAAGCGCGCCAGGCCCTGCAGGAACTGCGCGAACTGGGCCTGGGCCGGCAATTGCTGCTCACCGGCGACCGCCAGAGCGTGGCCGACAGCCTGGCGGCGCAGGTGGGCATCAGCGACGTGCAAGCCCAGGCCCTGCCGGAAGACAAGCTCAACCGTGTGCTGGGCGAAATCGGCAGCGGCTTTCGGCCGATGGTGGTGGGCGACGGCATCAACGACTCGCTGGCGCTCAAGGCGGGTGTGGTCGGCGTGGCGATGGGCGCGGGGGGCGCGGATATCGCCCTGGCCTCGGCGGACGTGGTGCTGATCGGCAGCGACCTGCGTCGCCTCGGCACCTGCGTGCGGCTGAGTCGCCAATGCCGGCGCACGTTGCAGGTCAACGTGATCATCGGTCTGGGCTGGACGCTTGCCATTGTGGTGTTCGCCGCGTTTGGCTGGCTGGGCGCTGCAGGCGCCATGATTGCGGCGGTGCTGCATAACCTCAGCACCTTGCTGGTGCTGGGCAACGCGGGGCGGTTGCTGCGTTTCCAGGAGCCACTGTTGAAGCTTGAAGAGGATGCCGGCAGTCCGCTGGTAGATAGATAGCCTCCTACTTTGTCTGCGGATGGTCTACCCTCAATTCGGACTTCTGAACAAGGGGGGACTACTCATGCTCGCGCAACTTCCACCGGCCTTACAGAATCTTCAGCTCCCGCTGCGTCTGCGACTCTGGGATGGCCATGAATTCAACCTGGGCCCCGAGCCCAGTGTGACCATTGTGGTGAAGGACCCCACTGTCGTCACACAGCTGACCCACCCCACGCTCGACTCGCTGGGCGAGGCGTTCGTCGAGGGCAAGCTCGAGCTGGAAGGCTCCATCACCGACGTCATCCGGGTGTGTGACGAGCTGAGTCACGCCCTGATCGACGATGACGAGGACACTCGTCCGGTGCGCTCGATTCACGACAAGGCCACCGATGCGGCGGCCATTTCCTACCATTACGACCTCTCCAATGAGTTCTACCAGCTGTGGCTGGATCAGGACATGGCGTACTCCTGCGGCTATTTCGAAACCGGCAGCGAATCCATCGACCAGGCCCAGCAGGACAAATTTCGCCACCTGTGCCGCAAGTTGCGCTTGCAGCCCGGCGAATACCTGCTGGACGTAGGGTGCGGCTGGGGCGGACTGGCACGGTATGCCGCGCGTGAGTTCGGGGTGAACGTGTTGGGCATCACCCTGAGCAAGGCGCAATTGGCCCTGGCGCGTGAGCGGGTGAAAGCCGAAGGACTGGAAGACCAGGTCGACCTGCAACTGCTCGATTACCGCGACCTGCCCCAGGACGGGCGTTTTGACAAGGTGGTGAGCGTGGGCATGTTCGAACACGTCGGCCATGCCAACCTCACGCAATACTGCAAGACGCTGTTTGGCGCGGTGCGCGAAGGTGGCCTGGTGATGAACCATGGCATCACCGCCAGGCACACCGACGGTCGCCCGGTGGGGCGTGGCGCCGGTGAGTTTATCGGGCGTTATGTGTTCCCCAACGGTGAGCTGCCGCATTTGGCGATGATGACCGCCGAGATCAGTGACGCTGGGCTGGAAGTGGTCGACGTCGAAAGCCTGCGTCTGCACTACGCGCGCACCCTGGACCACTGGAGCGAACGCCTGGAAGACAACCTGGAAGCGGCGGCGCGGATGGTGCCGGAGCAGGCGCTGCGCATCTGGCGCTTGTACCTGGCCGGATGCGCATACGCGTTTGCACGGGGTTGGATCAATCTGCATCAGATTCTTGCGCTCAAGCCCCATGCGGACGGCAGCCATGAACTGCCGTGGACGCGTGACGATATTTATCGAGGATGAGGCAGGTCGTCCCACGAGATATCGCGTGGGTCGACGATGTCATTCGGGTGTATCTGGAAGGTGCCGTGCTGCTTGGGAATGTTCGGGTCTGAAGGCAGGTAGGCTTGCTGCCCGAACGTCATCGCGGGTTTGTCGAAGGTGAGCGTGTGCAGCGCGACGTTGTCGTACCAGTCGGCATGGGGCAGCGAGATGAAGGTCATCTCCCAGGTGCCGCCGTCCACGTGCCCCTTTGTGACGTAGACGCCGTAATGGTTTTCGCCAGGCGAGAGTATTTTGTACACGCCGTTATCGTAGAGAAGCAGCACTGCGTCCGTGAACGGTTTGGCTTCGTAGAGCACGGCGTAGAGCAAATCGATTTTGTAAGTGGGCGCACCCAGTTCCACAGGGATCGTGACAGCGTTGTCTTGCATGGTCTGCGTTCCTTATCGAGGGAGACGGCCTGATTCTAAACCGCCTCTGTGGTGAGCGTGCCTATTGTGGCGAGCGGGCTTGCCCTAATGCCGTTCAGTTAAGCGCAGATTCCCTGTGGCGAGCAGGCTTGTCCTGCGTTGGGCTGCGCAGCAGCCCCAAAGCCAGGCGCTGAGCCGTATCAGGTACACCGCGTTTTGCTTGATTGGGGGGCGCTTCGCACCCCAACGCGGGGCAAGCCCGCTCGCCACAACAAGCCCGCTCGCCACGACAGCCCGCTTGCCACAGGGTGTGGTTGCCTGACATTTCAGGCCCCCTCCCACAGGACGTTGGGTTGGCGGTTAGAGAATCGGTGAAATAAGCCGCGCGATCCGCATGCCCAGTTGCTGCAGGCGCCGGGTCTCGCGGCTTTCCGCCAGGCTCATCTCATGGGCCTGGGCGAAATCTTCCAGCAGCATCTGCTCCACCTGTTTGGCGAAGGCCTCGTCAACCGTGAGCAACATCACCTCGAAATTCAGCCGGAAAGAACGGTTGTCCATGTTCGCGCTGCCGATGGCGCTGATTTCGCCGTCCACCAGCACCACTTTCTGGTGCAGAAAACCGGGCGTGTAGCGAAACACCCGCACGCCGGCGCGCACCGCTTCGATGGCGTACAGGCTGGACGCGGCATACACGATGCGATGGTCGGGGCGCGATGGCAGCAGGATGCGCACATCGACGCCGCGCAGTACCGCCAGGCGCAGCGCAGCGAACACGGCTTCGTCGGGGATGAAATACGGGGTGGTAATCCAGACCCGTTCGGTGGCGGCATGGATGGCTTCGACGAAGAACAGCGAGCAGGTTTCATACGGGTCTGCCGGGCCACTGGCGAGCAGTTGGCAGAGCACGCCGTCTTCGGGGTAGGTGTCCGGCAGGATCAGGGGTGGCAACTCCCGCGCGGCCCAGAACCAGTCTTCGGCGAATGACTCCTGCAGGCACGCTACCACCGGGCCGACAACCTGCACGTGAGTATCGCGCCAGGGCGCCAGCGGCGGCTTTTTGCCGAGGTATTCATCACCCACGTTATGCCCGCCCACAAACCCGGTAACGCCATCCACTACCACGATTTTGCGGTGGTTACGGAAGTTGACCTGGAAGCGATTGAGCCAGCCGCTGCGGGTGGCGAACGCCTTGACCTTCACTCCGGCGTCACGCAGCGACTGCACGTAGCGATGGGGCAGGGCGTGGCTGCCGATGCGGTCATAGAGCACATGGATGTCGACCCCTTCGGCGGCCTTCGCCTTGAGCAGGGCGTGCAGTTGGCGGCCCAGCGCATCGTCGTGAATGATGAAGAACTGGAACAGCACGGCGGATTTTGCGCCGCGAATGGCGTCGAAAATCGCGCTGAAGGTAGCCTCGCCGTTGATCAGCAGGCGCACCTGGTTATTGGCCAGGCACGGCATGCGTCCCAGTTTGGGCATGGCACGCAGGGAGGTGTAGGCGGCGGAATTGCGCGCGGCCAGGGCTTCCTCGACCCACGGGCGCCAGTTCAGCTCATTGATGGCGGTGTGCATTTCCTGGTTGGCCTGGCGACGCGCCTGGATGTACGCATCGAACGTGCTGCGGCCAAAGATCAGGTAGGGGACAAGCGTGAGGTACGGCATGAACATCAGCGACAGCGCCCAGGCGATCGAGCCTTGAGCGGTGCGCACCGTCAGCACCGCGTGGATCGCGGCGAGTGTCCCGAAAAAATGCAGCGTGGCGATGAAGTAGGCGAGCAGGTGCGGGCCAAAAAAATCCATGAACGGCGATACTCCAGACAATCCAGTGCAGTGCGTAACAGACCATGTTCGGCCACGAATGTCGCTATTTTATTTGCCGTGCAACACTGTCACGTCCGCGGCGTCTAACGCCCACAATTACCCAGGAGTTACCCGATGAAGGCTCGTCTGCTGTGTTTGTCCATGGTTGTTGGTTTAGCGCTGCCGGTGGCGGCACAGGCGCAGATGCTGGCGCCGGGCTTGTGGGAATTGACCACCAGCAATATGAAGGTCGATAACCAGGACCTGCCGGACCTGTCGCTGATCCTCGGTCAGCTCAAGCAACAGATGACCCCCGAACAGCGCGCCATGCTCGAAAAGCAGGGCATTACCATGGCCGGTAAAGGCGTGCAGGTGTGTCTCACGCCCGCCCAGGTGGCGACCGACTCCATCCCGCTGACCGACCCGCAATCGGGTTGCAAGCAGCAAATCACCGAGAAGACCGGCAACCAGTGGAAATTCCGCTTCAGTTGCCCGAAAGCCCAAGGCACTGGCGTGGCGACCTTCCAGAGCCAGAAGGCCTTCACCACCACGGTCAACGGCACCTTCAATGCCACCGGCATCCAGCAAAAAGGCAGCCTGGACAGCCACGCCCAATGGCTGGGCAATGACTGCGGCACCGTCAAGCCTCGCGCATAACCGGCTGCGCCTACCTCAGCCTACCTCAGGAAGTGCAGCGGTAAACCCTGGCAGCTCTCGACCACCTGGCCGTTGTGCCACGCCAGGTGACCGGAGACCAGGGTGGTGCTGACGCTGTGGCGAAAGCGGCGCTCGGCGAATGGCGTCCAGCCGCAGCGTGCCAGAATCGGCTCGTCACTCACCGGCTTGCCCTCTGGCTCTGGTTTGATCAGCACCAGGTCGGCCCAGTAACCCTCGCGCAGATAGCCGCGATCCGGGATAGCGAACAGGTCGGCTACCCGGTGGCTGGTCTTGGCGACCAGCGTGGTGATGGGCAGCAGGCCGTCGGCCACCAACTCCATCAACGCCGGCAGCGCATGCTGCACCAGCGGCAAGCCCGACGGCGCTTCGCGATAGCCCAACTGTTTTTGCGCCCAGGTATGGGGCGCGTGGTCGGTGCCGATCACATCCAGACGATCACTCAGCAAGGCCTGGCGCAGCGCGTCGCGGTCGACACGGTTCTTGATCGCCGGGTTGCATTTGATTTGATGGCCCAGCCGCGCATAGTCGCGGTCATCGAACAGCAGGTGATGCACGCACACTTCGGCGGTGATGCGTTTATCGGCCAGGGGTTTGTCTTCAAACAGCGCCAGCTCGCGGGCGCTGGTGAGGTGCAATACGTGCAGGCGCGTGCCATGCCGCCGGGCCAGCTCCACCGCCAGGGACGATGAGCGATAACAGGCCTCGGCGTCGCGAATCAGCGGGTGGGCGACGGCCGGGATGTGGTCACCGAAGCGCTCGTGCAGGCGCTGCTCGTTGATCAGGATGCTGGGGGTGTGTTCGCAGTGGGCCAGCAGAATAGTCGGCACTTCGGCGAACAGGCGCTCCAGTATCCGTGGGTCGTCCACCAGCATATTGCCGGTGGACGCGCCCATGAACACCTTGACCCCGGCCACTTCGCGCGGGTCCAGAGCCGCCACGGTGTCGAGGTTGTCGTTGCTGACGCCAAAGTGAAAACCATAGTTGGCCACCGAATGCAGGCCGGCGCGGCGTTTCTTGTCGGCCAGTGCTTCGAGGGTCAGCGTGGCCGGACGGGTATTGGGCATGTCCATGAAGCTGGTGATGCCACCGGCCACCGCTGCCCTTGATTCGCTGTAGAAGCTGCCTTTTTCCGGCGCGCCAGGTTCACGAAAGTGCACCTGATCGTCAATCATGCCCGGCAGCAGCCATTGACCCTGAGCGTCAATCGCCAGGGGCGCCTTACAATCCTCGATGCTGCTGGCGATTTTCTCGATGCGGCCATTGGCGACCCATACATCGGCGTCGAATGCCTGGCCTTCGTTCACCAGGCGGGCGTTGCGGATCAACAGGCGGGTCATGGTTCAGAACTCGTTTTGCAGGGCTTTATAACCTCGCACCAGGTCGACGTTGGTACGGGCCACGTCTTCGGAAAACTCCGAGGCGCTGACACTCACCGGCGGGAATTGCGACAGGTCGGTATTCGGCCCGATGCGGGTAGTGGAGGGCACGTAGAACGCGTCGGGCAAATCGCGACCGTCGACCACCGAGTTGTGGCGCACCACGCAGCCGTCGCCGACGACGCAATTGAACAGCACGCTGTTGAAGCCGATAAACACGCGGTCACCCACCGTGCAGGGGCCGTGGACGATGGAGCGGTGCGCGATGGACGTGAACTCGCCGATGGTCACCGCCGCACCGGATTTGGAGTGGATGACCACGCCGTCCTGGATGTTGGAGTTGGCGCCAATGGTGATGGGGTCCATGGCGCCGCTGGCGTCGACTTCGTCGGCGCGGATCACGGCGTAGGGGCCGACGAACACGTTCTCGCCGATGATGACTTTGCCGCAGATGATTGCGGTCTTATCGACGTAGGCCGATTCGGCAATGACCGGCAGGTCGCCCGAGGGATTTTTACGGATCATGGTTTGCTCAACGCTGCACAAAGCGTGTTGAGGTTGTATTCGAACAACCCGGTGAAGGTGCTGGCAGGGCCTTCGGCGGCCAAGGCGTCTGAGTAAAGCGTGCCGCCGATCTGCGCACCGCTTTCGTCAGCGATCTGCTTGAGCAGGCGCGAGTCCTTGATGTTTTCCATGAACACGGCCTTGACCTTGTCTTTGCGGATCTGCGTGATCAGCGCAGCCACTTCGGCGGCGGACGGTTCACGCTCGGTGGACAAGCCCTGGGGCGCGAGGAACTGAATACCGTAGGCCTGGCCCAGGTAACCAAAGGCGTCATGGGAGGTGACGATGCGGCGGTTACCCGCAGGCAGTGCGCCGAACTTGGCCTTGGCTTCAGCCAGCAGGCGGTAGATTTCTTTCAGGTAGGCCTGGCTGTTGCGCTGGTAGTCGGCCTGGTTGGCCGGGTCGGCAGCGATCAGGGCCTTGGTGATGTTGTTCACGTAGATTTCGGCATTGGCCAGGTTGTGCCAGGCGTGCGGGTCGGGAATGGTTTCGCCGTCTTCGTCCATGGTGTGGGAAATCACGCCTTTGCTGGCGGTGACCACCGTGGCCTTGGTTTCGGTGCTGGTGATCAGGCGGTCCAGCCACGGCTCGAAGCCCAGGCCGTTCTTGATGATCAGTTTGGCCTTGAGCAGCGCCTTGGCATCATCCGGCGTGGGTTCGTAGGTGTGGGCGTCGGCGTCGGGGCCGACCATGTTGCTGATCTGGATGTGATCGCCACCGATCTGGTGGGTGATGTCATCGAGAATACTGAAGCTGGTGACCACCTGGAGTTTGTCGGCGGCATGGGCCATCGACAGCGGCAGCAGCAGGCTGAACAGCACGAGTAGAGCGCGCATCGGGAAACACCTCATTGGGATGTAAGCAAGGGCGGGCGGCGCAGCAGGCCGTGCACCGGACCAAAGACCACGGACAGCAGATACGCGCCGCCAGCCACCAGCACGATGGCCGGGCCGCTGGGCAGCGAGTAGTAAAACGACAGCAACAAGCCAAGCCATACCGACAGGCATCCCAGCACCGCCGATATTGCGATCAACACCGGCAGGCGCCGGCTCCAGAAACGTGAGGCGATGGCCGGCAGCATCATCAGGCCCACCACCATCAATGCGCCGATGGCCTGGAAGCCGATCACCAGGTTCAGCACCACCAGGGTCAGGAATAAGCCGTGGGCCAGTGGCCCCAGGCGGCTGACGGTTTGCAGGAACAGCGGATCCAGCGTGTCCAGCAGCAGCGGTTTGTAGATCAGTGCCATGGCGAGCAGGCTGAAGCTGGAGACCCAGAGCATGCCGGTGAGGGTGGTTTCGTCCACCGCCAGGGCGGAGCCGAACAACAGGTGCAGCAGGTCCAGGCGTTTGCCGGCGATGCCGAGGATCAGCACGCCGGCGGCGAGGGAGATGGGGTAGATGGCGGCCAGGCTGGCGTCTTCGCGCAGGCCGGTGCGACGGGTGATCCACGCCGACAGGCCGGCCATGCTCAGGCCGGCGCCGAGACCGCCGATGGTCAGCGCGGGCAGGCTCAGCCCGGCGAACCAGAAGCCCAGTGCCGCGCCGGGCAGGATGCCGTGGGCGACGGCGTCACCGATCAGGCTCATACGCCGCAGGATCAGGAACACCCCCAGCGGCGCAGTGCTGCAGGCCAGTACCAGGCCGCCGATGAGGGCGCGACGCATGAACACAAAATCGAGAAACGGCATCCACAGGTGAGCGGCAAAATGCATCAGGCCACCTGCATCTGAGGTTGCGCGCGAATCAGCTCTTTGCTCGAGCCGAACACGCAGCCGTTGCTTTTGATCTGCAGCACCTTCTGGGTGTGATGACGCACCGAGGCCAGGTCGTGGCAAACGACCACCACCGTGCGACCTTCGGCATGCCAGGCGTGAATGTGATTCCAGCACAGCGCCTGGCCTTCTTCGTCGAGGGCGGCGTGGGGCTCGTCGAGCAGCAGCACGGGCGAGTCGGCCAGGCTCATGCGGGCAAGCAGGGCACGTTGCAATTGGCCGCCGGACAACGCCATCAACGGGCGCAGCTCCAGGCCGCTGAGGCACCAGTCTTCGAGCACCGCTTGCAGGCGTTCGCTGCGCTGCGCAGCAGAAAGCCGCGCGCCCCAGAAACCGGCGGCGACCAGTTCCTGCAGGTTGATCGGGAACTGGCGGTCGAGCTGTTGCTGCTGGGGCAGGAACGCCAGGCCGCCACGGCGTGGCACTTCCACGACGACTTTCCCGGCCAGCGGTTTCTGCAAGCCGGCGATGACTTTGAGCAGGCTGCTCTTGCCGCAGCCATTGGGGCCTACGACGCCGGTGAGGCTGCCTTTTTCCAGGGTGAAATCGATGGCGGGTGTGAGCGGTTGGCCGGGGGCGCCCCAGCGCAGGGCAGTGCAGGTGATCATGCAGGGTTTCTCGTCCAGCGGCTTTCGGCCACGGCATCGTGCGCGTGCAGGCTTTCGGCGTGGATCACTTTGAGGTGGAAGGCTTTGACGGCGTCCGAGCGTTTCAAGGCGAGGTTCAGGCGGCGGGCGGCGTCTTCGCAGAACATCAGGTTCTGCCCATTGGCCAGGGCGAAGGCTTGTTCGTCTGCACGCTTTACGGCGGTTTGTACGGCGGTGCCAAGGGCGGCTTCGGCGCCGTTGATCAGGTCGACCAATGGCAGGTGCTCGCCTTGCAGTTCGACATGCAGTTGCGCACTGCTGCGTTGGCTGTGGGGCGTGGCAACGATGCCATTGGCGCTGCCGAGCCAGGTCATTACGGCTTCGTGCTGCAGCGGCTTGTCACCGAAGTCATCGAGAAACTGCCGTTGAATCAACTGCCTGGCGAGGGCAGCGGAGCAAGGGCAGGTTGAGGAGTAACTCACGTCAATTTTTAGTTCCACGTGGAACATCTGATTTTCCAGACGCGCTTCGATGCTCACCGGATAGCGTTTCCAGCCTGCCAGAGGGCTGACCAAGGCCGGGCGTTTGAGCAGCAAATCGGTGTGGATGCGCAGGTAGGCGTTCTTAGATAAATCTTCATGACTGTCGAGAAAGCGCTGCAGTACATTGCGCAGAAGTGCAGGCGTGAGGGTTTGCTGGTCGAGCAGCTCCAGCGCCAGGTACAGGCGTGACATGTGAATGCCACGGGCGGTGCCGTCATCCAGGCTCACGCCGGCGTCGGCGGTGGCAGGCAGACGTTGGCCGTCGAACAGGATGGGCAGGGCGATGCCGCACATGCCCACCCAGTCCAGTGGCATGGCCTGGCGTGAAGCCTGCGCGGCGATATCCGGCAGAGTCAGCGCATTCATGAGCAGGTCCGTCGTTGGAAATATTTAGACATGTTATAGTATAACGACAAGGTCGACGATTAATTTTCTGCTCCAGGTTTTGCTCAGTCATGTCGAGCAGGGACGCTCCTTTATTTGCGGTATAGGTCATGCACAGACGTCAGCTCCTCAACCTGCTCCTGGTCAGCCCGTTATTTACCCTGCCGTTCGCGGCCCACGCTACGCAGATTCGCAACGCCCGCTTGTGGCGCTCGGCAGACAAGCTGCGGCTGGTGTTCGATCTCAGCGGGCCGGTGCAATACAAGACCTTTTCCCTGACTGCCCCGGAGCGCGTGATCATCGACTTGAGCGGCGCCGGTCTGACGGGTGATTTCTCTCAGCTGATGCTGAAGAACAGCGGGATTACCTCGATTCGCTCGGGGCACTTCGGCACCAACGACACACGGATCGTGTTGGACCTGGCCTCACCGATGCAGCTCAACAGCTTCCTGTTACCGCCTCAGGACGGCCAGGGCCATCGCCTGGTGCTGGACCTCAGCGGCATTACCCATGCACCGCGGCAGATCGCCGCCGAACCCGCGCCGTGGGTGGCGCCTGTGGATAAAACCCACCCCCGGCGCGACATCATTGTGGTGGTCGACCCCGGCCACGGCGGCAAGGACCCGGGCGCCGTGGGCTCCAAGGGCCAGCGCGAAAAAGACGTGGTGTTGTCGATTGCCCAACTGCTGGCCAAACGCTTGAAGCGCGAGAAGGGCTTTGACGTGAAGCTGGTGCGCAACGACGACTTCTTCGTGCCCCTGCGCAAGCGCGTGGAGATTGCGCACAAACACAATGCCGACATGTTCATCTCGGTGCATGCGGATGCGGCGCCGCGTATCACCGCGTCGGGCGCCTCGGTGTATGCGTTGTCCGAAGGCGGCGCCACGTCCGCCACCGCGCGGTTCATGGCGCAGCGGGAAAACGGTGCCGACCTGCTGGGCGCCACCAGCCTGCTGAACCTCAAGGACAAGGACCCGATGCTGGCCGGGGTGATTCTCGACATGTCGATGAACGCCACCATCGCGTCCAGCCTGCAACTGGGCCACTCGATCCTGGGCAGCCTGGAGGGTATTACCAGCCTGCATCAAAAGCGCGTGGAACAGGCAGGATTTGCGGTGCTCAAGTCACCTGACGTGCCATCGATCCTGGTGGAAACCGGGTTCATCTCCAACGCACGGGACAGTGCGCGGCTGGTCACTGCGCGTCATCAACAGGCGGTGGCGGATGGGTTGTTCGAGGGCCTGAAAAAATATTTCCAGAAGAACCCGCCCATGAACAGCTACATGGCGTGGGTCCAGGAACAGAAGAACGGCCAGGTCTAGCAGCCGGTTATCCGGCTGCAGGTGAATTTAGCGCTGGCCCCACCTGAACTGGAAAACCGGTTGATCGTCGTCCAGCCCACGCGCCGCGTGTAGCCCACCCACGCCTCGCCATCGGAGGCCAGCCCGGTAAAGAACGTCAGTTGCCCGTAACGGCTGTTGGTCTGTGCCCAGTAACGTTTGCCGATCACCTCGAACCCGCGCAGATACGTGGTGCTGCCCACCGTGGCCACGCTGTAGGCATTGCCCAGCGGATCGACGCAGGCCAGCAGGGTGGCGCTGCGCGTGCAGTTGGCCAGCAGGTTCGGAACCTCGGCACAGGCCGGTCCTGCCGTTGCCAATAACAGGGCGCACACCAGGTATTTCATAAGGTTTCTCGGGAGTGAACAGTGGGCAAGCATTGCGCCCTTCGTCGCCGCAGACAAGGGGATTGGCTTATTTGAGTTGTTATGCTATAACATTAAAAGCCAGCCCCACGCGTGAACCGCTGCCCATGACTGAACAAGAACTCCTGGCCCAATCGCCTGACGATTACATGAATGAAGCCCAGCAAAGCTTCTTCCGTGCGTTGTTGATGGCCCAACGCAAGGCGTTGCAAGTGCGCATCGAAGCCGAATTTTTGGTGCTGCGCGAGCAGGAAACCAACAGCGACCCCGCCGATGTGGGCAGTGCCGAAGAACAGCGCCAATGGCAACTGCGCCTGCTGGAGCGGGAAAAGAAGCTGCTGGACAAGATCGACGACGCCCTCGAGTTGCTGGCGCGTGGCGAATACGGCTGGTGCCGGGAAACCGGTGAACCGATCGGCCTGCAACGCTTGCTGCTGCGCCCCACCGCCACCCTGTGTATCGAAGCCAAAGAACGTGAAGAGCTGCGCGAACGCCATAAACGGGCTGTTTGACCGGCCAACCCTGATGAGGAAAACCTGATGCACAATCGTCTCCCCGTGACCGTGTTGTCCGGCTTTCTCGGCGCCGGTAAAAGCACGCTGCTCAACCATGTCCTGCGCAACCGCGAAAACCTGCGGGTGGCGGTGATCGTCAACGACATGAGCGAAATCAACATCGACGGCAGCGAAGTTCAGCGCGACGTCACCCTCAACCGTTCCGAAGAAAAGCTGGTGGAGATGAGCAATGGCTGCATCTGCTGCACCTTGCGTGAAGACCTGCTCGAAGAAGTCAGCAAGCTCGCCAAAGAGGGCCGGTTCGATTACCTGCTGATCGAGTCCACCGGCATTTCCGAACCGCTGCCGGTGGCTGAAACCTTCACTTTTCGCGATGAAAACGACCAAAGCCTGGCGGATATCGCGCGGCTGGACACCATGGTCACCGTGGTTGATGGCATGAACTTCCTGCTCGATTACCAGGCGGCTGAAAGCCTGGCCTCACGCGGCGAAACCCTGGGCGAAGACGACGAGCGCTCCATCACCGACCTGTTGATCGAACAGATCGAATTCGCCGACGTCATCCTGATCAGCAAGATCGACCTGATCAGCAGCCACGAACGCGAAGAGCTGATGGCCATCCTCGAACGCCTGAACGCCCAGGCCGAAATCATCCCGATGGTCATGGGCGACGTGCCGCTGAACAAGATCCTCAACACCGGCCGCTTTGACTTCGAACGCGCAGCCCAGGCCCCAGGCTGGCTGCAGGAGTTGCGCGGCGAGCATGTGCCGGAAACCGAAGAGTACGGCATCGCGTCCACCGCTTACCGCGCGCGTCGCCCGTTTCACCCGCAGCGCTTTTTCGACTTTATCGACCGTCCCTGGGTCAACGGCAAGCTGCTGCGCTCCAAGGGTTTTTTCTGGTTGGCCAGCAAGCATCAGGATGCGGGCAGTTGGTCCCAGGCCGGTGGCTTGATGCGTCACGGTTTTGCCGGACGCTGGTGGCGCTTCGTGCCGAAAAGCCAGTGGCCCGAGGACAAGGAAAGCGTCGCAGCGATCATGGGCAACTGGCAGCTGAGCACCGGCGACTGCCGTCAGGAACTGGTGTTCATTGGGCAGAACATCGATTTCGCACTGATGCGTGCCGAGCTGGATGCCTGTTTGCTCACCGACGAAGAAATGGCCTTGGGCGTCGAAGGATGGCGCGTGTTGGCCGATCCATTTGGCCCCTGGTATGAAGAGGCCGCCTGATGCTTGCGCCGATCATCCAACTGCGTCCCGTAGTGCGCCAGACGCGCGGAGAAACCCCGCTGGCGCTGTCCGACATCCTCGAAGACGGCGTGAACCTGGCGCTGTGGCAGCGTCAGCTGCCGCTGCATATTGCTGAATTCGGCCAGTTGCTGGTGGCGCTCGATGAGCCGCTGGCCGATTCCATGGTCATCGAACTCAGTGGCGAAGACGCGATGCCGAACTTGCAGGGCCTGGCGTCAAGTTGCAGCGATCTTGAAGGCTATGAGGGCTTCATCGCCGATGTGTCATGGCTGGTCAGCGCGTTTGCCTGCCTGCTCGGGGCCAAACGTATCGGCGTGCGCCTGCGGCTGCTGGACAAAGCCATGTGCCCGCGCTTTCACGTGGACCATGTGCCGGTGCGGCTGATCACCACCTACGCCGGTATCGGCAGCCAATGGGTGCGCGAGGGCGTGATGGACCGGCGCGCACTCGGCCAGCCGGAGGCCGAACCCAGCGAGCGCATCGAACAGGTCCAGTGCGGCGAAGTGGCCCTGCTCAAAGGCACCCAATGGCATGGCAACGAAGCGCACGGTCTGATTCATCGCTCGCCTGCCCTCAAAGCCGGCGAGCGCCGATTGATCCTGACGCTGGATTGGCTGGCATAACCGCGTAGGATCAAGCGCTCTACACGGCCTGAACGATGCCCACGATGCTGCAGAACATTCCCACCCATGTGATCGCCGGGCCCCTGGGCGCCGGCAAGACCAGCCTGATCAAGCACCTGCTTGCCCAGCGCCCGGCCAATGAGCGCTGGGCGGTGCTGATCAACGAGTTCGGGCAGATCGGCCTGGACGCTGCCTTGCTCACCCAGGACGACGACGGTATTGCCTTGGGCGAAGTGGCGGGCGGCTGCCTGTGTTGCGTCAATGGTGCGCCGTTTCAGGTAGGCCTTGGCCGCCTGTTGCGCAAGGCCAGGCCGGACCGGTTGTTTATCGAGCCCTCAGGCTTGGGCCACCCGGCGCAGTTGCTCAAACAACTGCGCGAGACGCCGTGGCAGGACGTGCTGGCGGTTCAGCCTTGTGTGCTGGTGCTGGATGCCCAGGCGCTGGCGTCGGGCAAACCCCTGCCGCCTGCGCAGCAGGAGGCATTGGCCAGCGCGGGTCTGTTGGTGTTGAACAAGGATGAGGGGCTGGAAACCGAACAGCGCCAGGCCATCGAACGGCAATTACCCGATTGTGAAGTGTATTGGACGCGCCAGGCGCAACTGCCGATTGAGTATCTGCCCGGTTTGAACACGCAGGCCGAAGCGGCTGTGGATAACGTCGAAGTGCCCAAGGGGTTGGCGCAACTGCCGGCGATCTGGAGCGATCCCGCACTGCCCATCTGCTTGAGCCAGGGCCAGGAGGGCGGCTGGAGCATCGGTTGGCGCTGGCATCCGAGCCAGCGCTTTGACGTTGAGCGCCTGCAGCACTGGCTGTCAGGTTTGGATTGGCGCCGCGCCAAGCTGGTTATCCACAGCACCCAAGGCTGGGTCTCGGCCAACGCTGTGGATAACAGCATGCTCGTCTGGCAGTCCAGCGAATGGCGGCGGGACTCGCGTATCGAATTGATCTTCAGCGAACCTCAGGCAGTCGCCGCGTTGCAGACTGCACTTGCCGCCTGCCGTTATTGACGGTTCTTGGCCGGGTGATCCTGGCGCCATTGGCTCAGCTCGATCACCTCGGCACTGGGCAATGGCTCTTTGGCTTCGAACGGGTAGGGCGCCAGCTCGATTTGCGCGCTGTGAGCGCCGAACTGCGTGATGACACCGGCGTGGCGGGTTTCGCCGGTCACGGTGAATTCAAAATTGTAGATCCGCGCCAGGCGCCGTCGACCGTTGGCGTCCTTCACAAAACCGATGCGCTTGAGCGCCACCGCGCCATCGAGCAGTTCGATGTCGAGCCGGGCGCAATGCTGCTTGACCCGCGCCAGCGCACGCTCGCGCAAGCCGTGGTTGTGCCAGACCCAGGCGGCGCCGGTCGCCAGCAGCATCAACACGAAGATGTTTCCCAGGGTCAGCATGCGATGAACTCCAACAAAGTGAGAGCAGCTTAACTGTGTCGCCGGTCTGTCGTACAGGCTGCGTTTAGTCGCATACTGCGCGGCCGGAATTTCAACGGCTTTATGGACATTTCCTGCATGAAACGTACACCCCATCTGCTTGCGATCCAGTCTCATGTGGTCTTTGGCCACGCCGGAAACAGCGCCGCCGTATTCCCCATGCAGCGGGTCGGGGTGAATGTCTGGCCGCTCAACACGGTGCAGTTCTCCAACCACACCCAGTATGGTCAGTGGGCCGGCGAGGTGCTGGCGCCGCAGCAGATTCCGGCGCTGGTGGAAGGCATTGCGGCGATTGGCGAACTGGGCAACTGCGACGCCATTCTTTCTGGCTACCTGGGCAGCGCCGCTCAGGGCCGCGCGATTCTCACCGGCGTGGCGCGCATCAAGGCGATCAACCCCAAAGCCCTGTACCTGTGCGACCCGGTGATGGGCCATGCGGAGAAAGGCTGCGTCGTGCCTCAGGAGGTCAGTGATTTCTTGCTGGATGAAGCTGCCGCCATGGCCGATTTTCTCTGCCCCAACCAGCTCGAGCTGGACAGCTTTGCCGGGCGCAAGCCGCAGTCATTGTTCGATTGCCTGGCGATGGCCAAGGCCTTGCTGGCGCGCGGGCCAAAGGCGGTGTTGGTCAAGCACCTCGACTACCCGGGCAAGTTGCCGGACGGCTTCGAGATGCTGCTGGTGACCGCCGACGGCAGCTGGCACTTGCGTCGGCCGCTGCTGGCATTCCCGCGCCAACCGGTGGGTGTGGGCGACCTGACCTCGGGGCTGTTCCTGGCGCGGGTGCTGCTGGGCGACAGCTTGCTGACGGCGTTCGAATTCACCGCTGCGGCAGTGCATGAAGTGCTGCTGGAAACCCAGGCCTGCGCCAGTTACGAGTTGGAGCTGGTGCGGGCCCAGGATCGAATCGCCCACCCGCGCGTGCGGTTTGAGGCCACGCCGATCGGTCTGTAAGCACGCAGAAAAATGTGGGAGGGGGCAAGTCCCCTTCCATATTTTGATTCGGTGAGCCTGTCAGCCTTTGATTTCCTGATAGCGCTTTTCCAACTCCTGGCGAATCTGCCGGCGCTGCTGGGCCTGCACGAAGCGGCGCTTGTCTTCGCTGTTCTGCGGTTGCAGCGGTGGTACCGGGGCGGGTTTGCGCTGGTCGTCCACTGCCACCATGGTGAAGAAGCAACTGTTGGTGTGGCGCACCGAGCGTTCGCGGATGTTCTCGGTCACCACCTTGATGCCCACTTCCATCGAGGTATTGCCGGTGTAGTTGACTGACGCGAGGAAGGTCACCAGTTCGCCGACATGAATCGGTTCGCGAAAAATCACCTGGTCGACCGACAAGGTGACTACATAACGGCCGGCATAACGGCTGGCACAAGCGTAGGCCACTTCGTCGAGGTACTTGAGCAATGTGCCGCCGTGGACATTGCCTGAGAAGTTGGCCATGTCTGGGGTCATCAATACCGTCATCGACAGTTGGGCGTTTCCGGGTTCCATAGCACACTCACGGTTGTAGGCATTGGTTGGGGAGGCACCTCTGCGGGTGCTGGAATCATTTGCAGCGCTATCGGTAACGGGACGCCGACGGGCGGCTTGCCGTCACGCCCCGCAGCGATTGTTTCCATATATTGCACCGGCTTTTCACTGGAAGTCGCGGTGTTAACCTTCAAACGCCCATCTCAGGGCATTTCTTACGTTCAAGGTAGACTTTTCCTTCCGCTCTTGGCGACTGCTCAGCGGCGCGAGCGGAAGTGGGAAAAGCGCCAGTACCCTCAAGGAGCCCCTCGCCATGCACGCCATCAGCTTTATTCAGGACCTGGCCGTGATCATGCTGGTGGCAGGGGTGGTCACCATCCTGTTTCACCGACTCAAGCAGCCGGTGGTACTCGGTTACATCGTCGCCGGCTTCATCATCGGCCCGCACACCCCGCCGTTCGGTCTGATCCATGACGAAGACACCATCAAGACCCTCGCCGAGCTGGGGGTGATCTTCCTGATGTTCTGCCTGGGCCTGGAATTCAGCCTGCGCAAGTTGTTCAAGGTGGGCGCCACGGCGTTTATCGCGGCGTTCCTCGAAATCATCCTGATGATCTGGATCGGCTACGAGATCGGCCAGTGGTTCGACTGGAACACCATGGACTCACTGTTCCTCGGGGCAATCCTGGCCATTTCCTCGACCACCATCATCGTCAAGGCGCTCAATGACCTGAAGATGAAGAACCAGCGCTTTGCCCAGCTGATTTTCGGCGTGTTGATCGTCGAGGACATCTTGGGTATCGGCATCATCGCCTTGCTGTCGAGCATCGCCGTCAGTGGCATGGTCAGCTCCGGCGAGGTGTTTTCCACGGTCGGCAAGCTCTCGCTGTTCATGATTGTGGCGCTGGTGATCGGCATTCTGCTGGTGCCGCGCTTGCTGGCCTATGTGGCGAGGTTCGAAAGTAACGAAATGCTGCTGATCACCGTGTTGGGCCTGTGTTTCGGCTTCTGCCTGCTGGTGGTCAAGCTGGAATACAGCATGGTGCTGGGGGCGTTCCTGATTGGCGCGATCATGGCCGAGTCCCGCCAGTTGATTAAGATCGAGCGCCTGATCGAGCCGGTTCGCGACATGTTCAGCGCTATCTTCTTCGTAGCGATCGGCTTGATGATCGACCCGCAGATCCTGCTCCAATACGCCTGGCCGATCGCGGTGATCACCGTGGCGGTGGTGCTGGGGAAGATGTTGTCCTGCGGCCTCGGGGCGTTTATTGCCGGCAATGACGGCCGCACCTCACTGCGCGTGGGCATGGGGCTGTCACAGATTGGTGAGTTTTCCTTCATCATCGCCGCGCTGGGGATGACGTTGCAGGTAACCAGCGACTTTCTTTACCCGGTGGCGGTGGCCGTCTCGGTGATCACCACCTTGCTCACGCCCTACCTGATTCGCAGTGCCGACCCGCTGTCACTGAAGATTGCCGCCGTAATGCCCACGCGCTTGAGTCGGGTGTTTGGCCTGTACGGCGAGTGGTTGCGCAGTATCCAGCCGCAAGGCGAGGGCGCGATGCTGGCGTCGATGATCCGCAAGATCATCCTGCAGGTGGGGGTGAACCTGGCGCTGGTGATTGCGATTTTCTTCACCGGCAGTTTTTTTGCGGCGCGCATCGGAGGTTATCTGGAAGGCTGGATCAGCGATCCAAGTTGGCAGAAGGCTCTGATCTGGGGTGGGGCGTTGCTGCTGTCGCTGCCGTTTCTGATTGCGGCGTACCGCAAGCTCAAGGCACTGTCGATGTTGCTGGCCGAGATGAGCGTGAAGCCGGAGATGGCCGGGCGGCATACCCAACGTGTGCGACGGGTGATCGCGGAGCTGATTCCGATTCTGTCGCTGTTGGTGATTTTCGTGCTGCTGGCAGCTTTGTCAGCCAGCATTTTGCCGACCAATAAGTTGCTGGTGTTGATTGCCGTGGTGACGGCGGCGGTGGCAGCGGTGCTCTGGCGCTGGTTCATCCGCGTGCATACGCGGATGCAGGTGGCGTTGCTGGAGACGCTGGATAACCATAAGGATACGTCGGAGCACTGAGGATGCGCTGAGTATCCAATGTGGGAGGGGGCTTGCTCCCGATGTCAGTGTGTCAGTCACTGAGGGTGTTGACTGATCCACCGCTATCGGGAGCAGGCCCCCTCCCACATTTGAATCGGCTTGGCGGTGCCCATGCAGTCGCGATCAGCTTTCCAGCCAGACGTCCCGCGCCCAGTGCCACACCGATTCCCAGGTTTCTTCCTGGACCAGTTCTTCTTCAGCGGACCACAGCACCACAGTGCCGTCTTCCTCGACGCAGTAATAGTCGTCGCCGTCCTGACAGATCGGGATCAGGCTGCGGTCCACGCCGGCATCCCAGGCGTTGGCCGCCACTTCCGGCAGGTAGGTGTGCGATTGGGGGTCGGTGACGGTCACCGGCTCCAGGCTGCCGTACACCACGTCGCTGACGGTGAGCAGGAATTCGCGGAAGACGAACGGGATATCGATGAACAGCTGTTCCTCGATTTCCACCAGTTGGTCTTCGTCAGGCAGTTCCAGAGGAACCGGTACGGGCTCGTTGGCTTCACGCAATTGTTCGATGATTTCTTCCACGGCCGGGATCCTCTTGCTAGATGGCGCGGTTAATAGGGGCGTTTTATACAGTAGCTCGCTATAAGTGCAACCGTGAAATAGAAAACCCCGGACAAGTCCGGGGTTTTTTATTACCGCATGCTCAAGCGTGCGGGTATCAGCTGTTCTGGCGGATACCGGCGACCAGCCATGGCTGGTTCTCGCCCTGCGGACGTTCCATGTTCCAGCTTTCGCTGAACGCTTCGCCCTGGTCGAAGCGCGAGGTCTTCGACACACCGCTGAAGGTCAGGGTGGCGATGGTCTTGTCGGCGCGATCATCCACACCGTCCAGCTGGACGCGCAGGTCGTCGATGTAGGTCGACTGGAACGCATCGCCAATCTCGGCACGTTCGCGCTTGAGGAACTCCAGCAGTTGCGGGGTCACGAACTCGGCGATCTTGTCCATTTCGTTGGCGTCCCAGTGCTGCTGCAGGGACTGGAAGTGGCTGCGGGCCGCTTCGACGAAACGCTCCTCGTTGAACCAGGCCGGTGCATTGATCACCGGACGAGCGGGAGCCTGTGCTGCCGAACCACCGAAGATCGAACCCATTGCCGCAGGCTTCTGCTCGAAGACTTCACGCTGCATCGGCGCGCCGGCCGGGGCCATATGCTCCTGCTGCTTGCGGCGACGGGCAGCGATGAAGCGGAAGATCACAAAGGCGATGACCGCCAGGATCAGGATGTCGAAAATCTGCATGCCCTGGAAGCCGCCGCCCATGAACATGGAGGCCAGTAGGCCACCGGCTGCGATGCCGGCCAGAGGGCCGAGCCAGCGCGACGCACCGCCGGCTTTGGCAGCAGCGCCAGCAGCACCGGCTGCACCTGCGGTAGCTGCAGCACCGCCGGCACCCGCGGAAGGAGCCATTTGGCTGGTTTGGTGAGTCGGTGCCGAGCCCATGCTTTTGCCGCCACCGAAGCGTTTGGCGTTGGCGTCGATGCTCATCGTCAAACCGATGCACAACGCCATGGCGATGCTAAGAAAACGTTTCATAAAGGGAATTCCCATTTGTGGATTGCACGCGCGCCATGTTGCACAGGTGTTGTGGCAGTGGCTAGCGGCAGAGTGTTTCGGGCTTTTGCGTAGGACCTATTCCGAAGGGTCTGTAGGACTAATTACAGATATTGGCCCGCGCTCGTTAAAAACAAGGGCGGACCAACAGCCTTCATGTAGGCAAATGTGTCAGACCGCCTCGAGCTTGGCATAACCCATCATCAGCCACTTGCTGCCTTCGGCGAAGTTCACCTGCACCCGAGCCTGGGCGCCGGCGCCTTCGAAGTTGAGGATCACCCCTTCGCCGAAAATCGAATGCCGCACCTGCTGGCCCAGACTGAACTGGGTTTCGGGAATCTCGGACCCTGCAAACAGGGTGCTGCTGTTCTGTTGCTGGCCACCGCCGAACGGGCGGCTGACGCTGTTGGACAGGCGCACTTCCTGAATCAGCCCCTTCGGCACTTCACGTACGAAGCGCGACACCTTGTTGTAGGTCTCGCTGCCATACAGGCGCCGGGTCTCGGCGTAGGTCATCACCAGGTTCTGCATCGCCCGGGTGATGCCCACATAGGCCAGACGGCGCTCCTCCTCAAGGCGGCCCGGCTCTTCCAGGCTCATCTTGTGCGGGAACAGACCCTCTTCCATGCCCACCAGGAACACATACGGAAACTCCAGACCCTTGGCGCTGTGCAAGGTCATCAGCTGGACGCTGTCTTCATGCTCGTCGGCCTGCGTGTCGCCGGCCTCCAATGAGGCATGACCGAGGAACGCGGCGAGCGGTGTAAGGTCTTCTTCGGTCTCGGCATTTTCGAACGCCCGCGCGGCGCTGACCAGTTCCTCAAGGTTTTCTACCCGGGCCTGGCCTTTCTCGCCTTTTTCCGCTTCGTGATAGGCGATCAGCCCGGACTGTTCGATCACGGTCTGGGTCATCAGGTGCAGGGGCATTTCCATGCACTTGGCGGCGAGGGTCTCGATCAGCTCGACAAACCCGCCCAATGCCCCGGCCGCACGGCCGGTCAGGCCTTTATTGGCGATCAGCAAGCGCATGGCTTCCCACATCGATACATCGGCGTGGCGCGCATGGTCGCGGATCGCTTCAACGGTTTTTTCACCGATGCCACGCGTCGGGATATTGATCACCCGCTCCAGCGCCGCATCGTTGCCACGGCCTTCCAGCAGACGCAGGTAGGCCATGGCGTTCTTGATTTCCGCGCGCTCGAAGAAGCGCTGGCCGCCATAGATGCGGTATGGGATACGTTCGCGCAGCAAGGCTTCTTCCAGCACCCGCGACTGGGCGTTGGAGCGATAGAGAATGGCGATGTCGCTGCGCGCCAGGCCGGTTTTCAGCGCGCTTTCGATGGTTTCCACCACGTAGCGCGCTTCATCGTGCTCGTTGAACGCGGCGTACAGGTTGATCGCTTCGCCTTCGCCGCCGTCTGTCCACAGCTCTTTGCCCAGGCGCCCGGTGTTGTTGGCGATCAAGGCATTGGCGGCTTTGAGGATACCGGCGGTGGAGCGGTAGTTCTGCTCCAGGCGGATGGTGGCCGCGTCCGGGAAGTCATCGGAATACTGGTAGATGTTCTCGATTTTCGCGCCGCGCCAGCCATAGATCGACTGATCGTCGTCGCCCACTACCATCAGGCTGTCACCGCCCTTGGCCAGCAGGCGCAACCAGGCGTACTGCACGGCGTTGGTGTCCTGGAACTCATCCACCAAAATGTGGCGAAAGCGTTTCTGGTAATGCGCCAGCAGGCCCGGGTTGTCGCGCCACAGGTCGAGGGCGCGCAACAGCAATTCGGAGAAGTCGATCACGCCGGCACGCAGGCAGGCGGCCTCGTAGGCTTCATAAACGCTGCGCATGGTGGCCAGGAACAGATCGCCGCTGGCTTGAATATGCTGCGGGCGCAGGCCTTCGTCTTTCTGGCCGTTGATAAACCACTGCGCCTGGCGCGCGGGCCAGCGCTGTTCGTCCAGGCCCAGTTCGCGCATCACCCGCTTGACCAGGCGTTGCTGGTCGTCGCTGTCGAGAATCTGGAAGGTCTGGCTCAGGCCCGCTTCCTGCCAGTGCGCGCGCAACAGGCGGTGCGCCAGGCCGTGGAAGGTGCCCACCCACATGCCGGCCGGGCTGATGCCCATCAACTGCTCGATGCGGTGGCGCATCTCGGCAGCCGCCTTGTTGGTGAAAGTCACCGACAGGATGGAGTGCGGCGACGCGTTCTCGACCTGGATCAACCAGGCGATACGGTGCACCAGCACTCGGGTTTTACCGGAGCCAGCACCGGCCAGGACCAACTGACGGCCAACGGGGGCGGCTACGGCCTGGCGTTGGGCATCGTTGAGGGAGTTCAGCAGAAGGGAGAGATCATCGCGCATCGACGCATTCTAGGGTGCCGGGGGGAGTCGGGCAAATCCCAATGCCGCTCGGTCGACGGAAAACCTGCGGCGCGCTGTGGTCCGGTAAACATTCTTTCGCATGGGATGACCGGTAAGTCATGGCCACAGCCCGCGCTGCGTCTCGCTGAAGGCCTCTGGACCCAGCTTTGCGTGCCTTTGACAGGTGATTTTTATCGCACAGGGCGGTTTGGCCCGGGCACTTGCTTGTGTATGCTCCGCGAACGTTCGGGCTCACCATTATAAGAACATCGCCTATGACCCTCAGCACTGACCTGTCTGGCCTCACGGCCGCGCCCGCGCAGGTTATCCGCAAGCACTACGCCACCGAAATGGCGGTCGAGCGCACACGCCTGCTTTATCAGGGCTCGCTGCTACCGACCCTATTGATGTTGGTGAACGGTCTGGTCTGTGCCTGGCTGCTGTGGAACCCCCGGCAATACCTGCTCGACAGCCTCTGGATGGTCTGGTTGCTTGCCCTGGTGGCGATGCGCGTGATTCAGGTGGCGGCGTTTGATTCGGCGATGCCCAGTCGGCAGGCGCAACCGGTATGGCGGCGCATGTTCATGCTCGGCTCGGCGGTCAGCGGCCTGACCCTGGCCATCGCCGCCATCGCCCTGGTGCCCAAAAACAGCTTCATGCAGCAGGCCTGGGTGTTCGGCCTGCTCGGGGCGGCCACCTTGTCGGCCAGCGTGGCCTACGCCGTGAGTCTGTCGGCATTCCTGTCGTTTGCCTTGCCGTGCCTGGTACCGGCCATTGCCTATCTGTTCTGGGACGGCGCAGCGCAGCAACGTGGCTGGGCCGTGCTCGGGCTAATTCTGCTGGCATCGCTCAGCCTGGTCGCCTGGCAGGTCAACCGCCTGATCCAGCGCGGGCTGGTGCGGCGCTTCCAGAACCAGGCCTTGATCGAACACCTGCAACAGGCCCAGCAGCGCAGTGAGCAGCTCAATCAGGACCTGGTGCGCGAAGTCGAGCAGCGGCGCAAGGTCGAACAGGACCTGCGCGAGGCGCAAATCGGCCTGCAGGACCGTGTGGCGCAACGCAGCCAGGAACTGGATGCCGCCAGCCTCGCCCTGAATAAGAGCGAAGAGCGCCTGGCCATGGCCCTGCAAGCCAGCGAACTGGGCCTGTGGGACTGGAACCTGCAGACCGACGAAGTCCACCACTCCCACCTCAAGGAATTGTTCGGCCTGGAACCCGAGTACATCACGGCCATGCTCAGCCATCTCAAGCCGCGCCTGCACCCCGAGGATGTGCCGCTGCTCAAGCGTGCGCTGGTGGATCACCTCAAGGGCCGCAGCGAGGACTATCAGGTGCAATACCGCGTGCGCCACGGCGATGGCCACTGGGTGTGGATCGAAGACCGTGGCCGCGCGGTGGAACATTCACCCAGCGGGCGCGTGATCCGCATGCTCGGCACGCGCCGTGATATCAGCGCCGACAAGGTCCTGGAGGAGCAGCAGCGGCTGGCCTCGACGGTGTTCGAGGCGGCCAGCGAAGGCATCGTGATTCTTGACCCGAATTACGCGCTGATCGCTGTCAACCAGGCCTTCAGCCGGGTCACCGGCTTCGATATCGACGACATGCTCGGCCGCAACGTCGTGGAGCTGCCCTGCAGCCGCGACGCTCGACGCCACTTCCCGCTGATCCATCAGGCGCTGCTCAGCCATGGCACCTGGCAAGGTGAACTGGTGGAAACGCGCAAGAACGGAGAGTTGTACCCGCAATGGCTGCAACTGAACGTGGTGCGCGATATTCGCGGCAAGGTCAGCCATATAGTGGGCTTCTTCGCCGATCTTTCCGCCAGGCGTGAATCGGAGGAGCGCATGCGCTACCTCACTCACTACGACGAATTGACCGGGCTGGCCAACCGCTCGCTGTTTCGCGAGCGCCTGCGCGAGGCTCATCAGCGGGTGCGTCAGGGCGGCCGCAGCCTGGCGTTGCTGCATATCAACCTGGACCGCTTCAAATTGCTCAACGATAGCCTGGGCCATGAAGTGGCCGACCAGTTGTTGCAAAAGATGGCGCGGCGCCTGATCAATGCCTTGCCCGAGGCCGATACCATCGCGCGCCTGTCCGGTGACGAATTCGCCGTGCTGTTTGACGCCTACGGCAACCTCTCCAGCCTGGCCCGGGTGGCCACGCGATTGTTGGCCAAGCTGCGCGTGCCGGTGACCGTTGAGGGGCATGAATTGGTGGTCAGCGCCTCTATGGGGGTCAGCCTGTTGCCGGATAACGCGCGGGAAATTTCCGAGCTGGTCAGCCAATCGAACATGGCCATGCAACACGCCAAGCACCTGGGCGGCAATAACTTCCAGTTCTACACCGACAGCCTGCAAGCCAGCACCCTGGAGCGTCTGCAGCTGGAAAACCACCTGCGCAAGGCCATCGAAGAGCGTCAGCTCACGGTGTTCTACCAACCCAAGCTGTGCCTGGCCAGCGGCACGCTCAATGCGGCCGAAGCGCTGGTGCGCTGGGAGCATCCGCAGTGGGGCATGGTGCCGCCGGGGGATTTTATCGGCCTGGCCGAAGAGACCGGCCTGATTGTGCCGCTGGGCGAGTTCGTGCTGCGCCAGGCCTGCTGGCAAGCCTGTGAGTGGCAGCGCCAGGGGCTGGCGCCGATCCGGGTGTCGGTGAACCTGTCGGTGCATCAGTTGCGCCAGGGCAAGCTGGTCAGTCTGGTGCGCCAGGTACTCGAAGAAACCGGCCTGGACCCGCAATACCTGGAGCTGGAGCTGACGGAAAGCCAGTTGCTCGACAGCGTCGAGCACATCATCGCCACCTTCCAGCAACTGCGCGACCTGGGGGTGAAGCTGGCCATCGACGATTTTGGCACCGGCTATTCGTCCCTGAGCTACCTCAAACGCATCCCCGTGGACTACGTGAAGATCGACCAGACCTTTATTCGTGGGCTGGGGCAGGGGCGCGAAGACGCGGCCATCACCCGCGCAATCATCGCCATGGCCCACGGCCTGGCGCTCAAGGTGGTGGCCGAAGGCGTGGAAGATCAGCAGCAACTGGATTTCCTGCGCGCGCAACAGTGCGACGAGGTGCAGGGCTACCTGATCAGCCGGCCGATCCCGGCTGAACAGTTCGCGCAATTGTTACGCGAGAATGCAGATTTTCCTTAACGACGTCGGGTCCGCCCCTGGTGCTACATGATGTGTGGCCTCAGATTCACAGGGGAAGGGGGCGATTTAGTGAAGGATCAAACGGGCAAAACGACAATTCCTGTAGTATAACTACAAGCTTGCTACATCCCTGGCGCCTGCCAATAACAAGAGTCCTGCCCTGTGAATCTGCTGCAACATATCGCCCAGTCGCGCCACCTGTTACGCAAATCGGAACTCAAGGTTGCCGATCACGTGCTGCTTGACCCCGCGGCCGTGATGCACAGTTCCATGGCCGACCTGGCCCACAGCGTGGGCATCAGCGAGCCGACCATCGTGCGCTTCTGCCGCGCCATCGGTTGCTCGGGGTTCCAGGACCTGAAACTCAAGCTGGCCCAGAGCCTGGCTGCCGGTGCGAGTTTTGGTCAGTTTGCGATCCACGAAGACGATTCGGTCGCCGACTACAGCCTTAAGATTTTTGACACCACTCTGCATACCCTGATGGAAGTGCGCGAGAAGCTTGACCCGGTGGAGCTGCAAAAGGCCGTGACCGCCATGTCCCAGGCCCAGCGCGTGGAGTTCTACGGTTTTGGCGCCTCGGGTGCGGTGGCGGCCGACGCCCAGCACAAGTTCTTCCGCTTGCTGCTCACCGCAGCTGCCTACAGCGACCCGCACATGCAGGCGATGTCGGCGGTGACCTTGAAGCCTACCGACGTGGCCATCTGCATTTCCCAGTCCGGCCGCTCCAAAGACCTGCTGATCACCGCCAACCTGGTGCGCGAAAGCGGCGCCTCGCTGATCACCCTGTGCCCGAGCCAGACGCCATTGGCGGAACTGTCCACGGTCAACCTGGCGATCGATGTGCACGAAGACACCGAAATCTACACGCCGCTGACCTCGCGTATCGCCCACCTGGTGGTGATCGACGTACTGGCCATGGGCGTTGCCATGGCGCGCGGACCGAGCCTGGTCAACCACCTCAAGAGCGTGAAGCGCAGCTTGCGCAGCCTGCGGTTATCGCCCAAGTCGGTCAAAGCCCTGGACGACTGACCTCAGTTCAAACCCATTCCAAATGTGGGAGGGGGCAAGCCCCCTCCCACATTTTGATCTCCAGTGTTTTTAGAATCTTCACCGAGCTGTCACAGTCGTGTCATCCCCCAGGACCATCCTGAGCTCCCGTACTCGCATTGGGAGACTCGAAATGGCCCGGCACTACGAAGAAAGCAGCAGCTCCGTCAAAACCCGTCGTCAGCAGGAAGACCAGCGCCGCATGGCGTTCCGTCGCGCGATCGAAGACCGTTGTGACCAGCGTCAACTGTTGCAGAGCATCAGTGACTACCCGGAACTGCATTGGCAGGCACCCGCGGCCGCCCAGCGAAACGCTCAGCCAGCGCGCTGATCTGCAACCGCTCGCTGCGGATAAAGCCCAAGAAGGCATGGGCTACCGGTGACAGGCGCTTGGCCTTGGCCTGCACCAGGCACCAACTGCGGTACAGCGGCAGTTCCTCCACCGGCAGCTCCCTGAGCCCGCCGGTGGCCAGTTCCATGTTGACCGCATGGCGCGTCAGCAGCGCCACGCCGAGCCCGGCGCACACGCATTCGCGTTGCGCCTCGGCCGAAGCCACTTCCACCGTCTGGGTGAAGTGCACGCGTTTTTCCTTGAAGTATTCCTCACAGGCCATCCGGGTGCCGGAGCCCGGTTCGCGCAGTAGCAGCGTGTAAGGTTCCAGGTCCTGCAGGCGCAGCGGGCCCTTGAGGCTCAACGGATGATCCGGTGGCGCCACCGCCACAATCGGGTTGTTGAGGAAGGGCAGGAATTCCAGGCCCATGTCCTGAGGCACCATGGACATGATCACCAGGTCGTCGCGGTTGTCCGACAGCCTGCGAATGACCTGCGCGCGGTTGACCACCGTGAGGTGCAGTTGCACTTCCGGATGCTGGCGCTTGAAGGCGGCAAACAGGTGCGGCACGAAATACTTGGCGCTGGACTCCACCGCCAGTTTCAGTTGGCCCTGCAGCGACCCCTGCATGTCCGACAGCTGCATGTCGAGGTTTTCCAGGCGCCCGAAAATATCGCGGCTGGCCCGCTGCAGCGCTTCGGCGGCCTCGGTCATGTAGAGCTTTTTGCCGACATAATCGAACAGCGGCTGACCGATCAGCTCCTCAATCTGGCGAATTTGCAGGCTGACGGCCGGTTGTGTGAGGGACATTTCCTCGGCTGCGCGGCTGTAGGACCGCAGATCACACACCTCATTGAAGATTTGCAGCTGACGCAATGTCAGTCGCATCAATGACTTACGCATTTTTAAAGCACCCCGGCCAACCCTGATGCAGTGACTATAAGTCTTTGCTTATACACAGCCCAATAATTATTGATTTTTGTTAATCCCTCCAGCGGCTTAGTGTGTGTCTCGCGACTGTCATGAAACATTTGGTCACGCGCCGACCCCGCTTCATCGGGTCGATGACGCAGCAATCGGCTCAAGGGAATTTCCAAGTGATAAAAAAGATCCTGATCGCCAACCGTGGGGAAATTGCCGTCCGCATCGTGCGTGCCTGTGCCGAGATGGGTATTCGCTCGGTCGCGGTGTTTTCCGATGCCGACCGTCATGCGCTGCACGTCAAACGTGCCGACGAAGCCCACAGCATTGGTGCCGACCCTCTGGCCGGTTATCTCAACCCGCGCAAGCTGGTGAACCTGGCCGTGGAGACCGGTTGCGACGCGCTGCACCCCGGCTACGGCTTCCTGTCGGAAAATGCCGAACTGGCCGACATCTGCGCCGAACGTGGCATCAAGTTCATTGGCCCTTCGGCTGAAGTTATCCGCCGCATGGGTGACAAGACCGAAGCGCGCCGCAGCATGATCAAGGCCGGCGTGCCGGTTACCCCCGGCACCGAAGGCAATGTCGCCGATATCCATGAAGCCCTTATCGAAGGCGACCGCATTGGTTACCCGGTGATGCTCAAGGCCACGTCCGGCGGCGGCGGGCGCGGCATTCGTCGGTGTAACAGCCGTGAAGAACTCGAACAAGCCTTCCCCCGCGTGATCTCCGAGGCCACCAAGGCTTTCGGTTCGGCGCACGTGTTTCTGGAAAAATGCATCGTCAATCCCAAGCACATTGAGGCGCAGATCCTCGGTGACAGCTTTGGCAACGTGGTGCACCTGTTCGAGCGCGATTGCTCGATCCAGCGCCGCAACCAAAAGCTCATCGAAATTGCCCCCAGCCCTCAACTCACCCCTGAACAGCGCGCCTACATCGGCGACCTGTCGGTACGCGCCGCCAAAGCCGTGGGCTACGAGAACGCCGGCACCGTGGAGTTTTTGCTCGCCGAGGGCGAAGTGTATTTCATGGAGATGAACACCCGGGTGCAGGTGGAACACACCATCACCGAAGAAATTACCGGCATCGATATCGTCCGCGAGCAGATCCGCATCGCCTCGGGCCTGCCGCTGTCGGTGAAGCAGGAAGATATCCAGCACCGTGGTTTCGCGTTGCAGTTTCGCATCAACGCCGAAGACCCGAAGAACAACTTCCTGCCCAGCTTCGGCAAGATCACTCGTTATTACGCACCCGGCGGCCCTGGCGTGCGCACCGACACGGCGATCTACACCGGCTACACCATCCCGCCGTTCTACGACTCCATGTGTCTGAAACTGGTGGTGTGGGCGCTCACCTGGGAAGAAGCCATGGACCGCGGCCTGCGTGCCCTGGACGACATGCGCCTGCAGGGCGTGAAGACCACCGCCGCCTATTACCAGGAAATCCTGCGTAATCCGGAATTCCGCAGCGGCCAGTTCAATACAAGCTTTGTGGAAAGCCACCCTGAGCTGACCAACTACTCGATCAAGCGCAAACCCGAAGAGCTGGCCCTGGCCATCGCCGCCGCCATCGCCGCCCACGCAGGCCTGTGAGGAATACAACAATGTCCAAGAAAATCTTTGTAACCGACACCATCCTGCGCGACGCCCACCAATCGTTGCTGGCTACGCGCATGCGCACCGAAGACATGCTGCCGATCTGCGACAAGCTCGATAAAGTCGGCTACTGGTCCCTGGAAGTCTGGGGCGGCGCGACCTTCGACGCCTGCGTGCGCTTTTTGAAGGAAGACCCGTGGGAGCGCCTGCGCCAACTGCGCGCCGCGTTGCCCAATACGCGCCTGCAGATGCTGTTGCGCGGGCAAAACCTCTTGGGCTATCGCCATTACAGCGACGACGTGGTGAGGGCGTTTGTCGCCAAGGCTGCCGTCAACGGCATCGATGTATTCCGCATCTTCGACGCAATGAATGACGTGCGTAACCTGCGCGTGGCCATCGAAGCAGTCAAAGCCGCCGGCAAACACGCCCAGGGCACCATCGCCTACACCACCAGCCCGGTGCACACCGTCGAAGCGTTCGTGGCCCAGGCCCGGCAGCTGGAGTCCATGGGTTGCGACTCGATTGCGATCAAGGACATGGCCGGCCTGCTGACCCCCTACGCCACCGGCGAACTGGTCAAGGCGCTGAAAGCCGAGCAGAACCTGCCGATTTTCATCCACTCCCACGACACCGCCGGCCTGGCTGCGATGTGCCAGCTCAAGGCCATCGAAAACGGTGCCGACCACATCGACACTGCGATCTCCAGCTTCGCCTGGGGCACCAGCCATCCGGGCACCGAGTCGATGGTCGCCGCGCTTAAAGGCAGCGAATTCGACACCGGCCTGAGCCTGGAGCTGCTGCAGGAAATCGGCCTGTATTTCTATGCGGTGCGCAAGAAGTACCACCAGTTCGAAAGCGAATTCACCGCCGTCGATACCCGCGTGCAGGTCAACCAGGTGCCGGGCGGGATGATTTCCAACCTGGCCAACCAGTTGAAAGAGCAGGGCGCCCTCAACCGTATGAGCGAAGTGCTGGCCGAAATCCCGCGTGTGCGTGAAGACCTCGGCTTCCCGCCGCTGGTCACACCGACCTCGCAGATCGTCGGCACCCAGGCATTCTTCAACGTGCTGGCTGGCGAGCGCTACAAGACCATCACCAACGAAGTGAAGCTCTACCTGCAAGGCGGCTACGGCAAGGCGCCCGGCACCGTGAACGAGAAGCTGCGCCGCCAGGCCATCGGCAGCGAAGACGTGATCGATGTGCGCCCGGCCGATTTGCTCAAACCGGAAATGACCAAGCTGCGCGGCGAAATCGGGGCGTTGGCCAAGTCCGAAGAAGACGTGCTCACCTACGCCATGTTCCCGGATATCGGTCGCAAGTTCCTCGAAGAGCGCGACGCCGGCACCCTGGCGCCGGAAGTGCTGCTGCCGATCCCTGAAGCCGGCGGCGTGGCCCGCGCAGGCGGTGAGGGCGTGCCGACCGAGTTCGTGATCGACGTGCACGGCGAAAGCTACCGCGTGGACATCACCGGTGTGGGCGTGAAGGCCGAGGGCAAGCGGCACTTCTACCTGTCCATCGACGGCATGCCCGAAGAAGTGGTGTTCGAACCGCTCAACGACTTTGTCAGCAGCGGCGGCAGCAAGCGCAAGCACGCCACCGAGCCAGGGCACGTCAGCACGGCAATGCCGGGCAATATCGTCGATGTGCTGGTCAAGGAAGGCGACGTGGTCAAGGCCGGCCAGGCGGTGCTGATTACCGAAGCGATGAAGATGGAAACCGAAGTGCAGGCATCGATTGCCGGCAAGGTGAGCGCTGTTCATGTGGCCAAGGGCGACCGGGTCAATCCGGGCGAAATTCTGATTGAAATCGAAGGCTGACACACAGCCTTCGACCGCTACCGTTTAATCCTCGGGGGAGCAGATGCTCCCCTTTTTTTTGCCTGTGATTTGGCGGCCGCGGCGCTTAAAAACTCATCGTCCACTGCCCCATCAGGCCCTGGTTGCGGCTGTGGGTACCGGCCTGGCCGCTGTAGCTGAGGCCGACGGTGTGTTGCGCGGACAGCGCAAGGTCGAGGCCGGCTTGCAATTCCAGGCTGTCGCGGTCGAGTGAGGTGCCGGTGATGGTGAAATCGTCAATCAGCCCCGGGGTGTGGCGATAGGACTGACGCACCTGGCTGTCGACCGCGCCGTAGAGGTGTTTCCAGCGGGTGCTGAGGTGGGGAGTGAGGCTGACCTGGTGATCGAACCGATACTCCGTCGCCAGACGCAGGCCAACGGTGCTGTTCAGGTTTTGCTGGGTTTGCGAGCCGACGTTCAGCGCGGCCAGCCCGCCGCGCTCCTTGAAGCTGTCGCGATGATAGCGCTGGTAGCCCAGCCCGATGAACGGCTCGGCGCTGACATCCGCGCTGCCCAACCGGTAGCCCAGCTCAGAGAAGAGGGTTTGGCTCTGGGCGTCGTAGCTCCCCTTGAGTTGTTCCTCATAGTCGAGCAGTTGAATGCGGCGCTTGTTGGTGCCGGCATGGCGGCTGTAGATGCCTCCCAGGCGCAGCGCCAAGGGCCCGTCCTGCCGGACTGCGTAGCCACCCAGGTGCCAACTGTCGAGGTCGGCGTCGAAGCGGTGGGCATCGAAGCGGCTGCTGGTCTTTGCGCCCATCACACCCACGCGCCAGGCCTGGTCCAGGGCCCAGTCGGCGCCCAGCATCAAGCCTTGGGTGTCGGTGCTTACGCCGGCGCTGCCGCCTTGCCTGGCCAGGCGACCTTCGTTGCGCACGCCTTTGGTCCAGAAGTGGCCCTCATCGGTGTCGGGCAATGCCTGCAGGGTTGAAAGCAGCTGGGTGCCAAGCTGCTGCGTAGTGTTTTGAGTGGCGGCGGCGAGGTTGGCGTTCTGACTGCCGGCCAGTTGTTCAAGGGCGGCACCCATTCCTCCGGGGTCCCGGGTGAGGGCGTCAGCGATTTTTTCCAGTTCTTCTTCCTCCTCCGATGTCAGTTCGGCGTCCATCAGCTTGGTGAGCGCGGGATCGAGCACGGCAGCGAGCTGCAAACCGTTGTAAGAGGTGGCCTTCTGGATCAGATAACCGTCCACCAGCGGCGTGTCGACCTCAGGCACTTCATACCACTCGGCATCCTCTGTGTCGTCGGGTTGCGAGTGGTGGTGCAAGTAGTCGAACTCACCTTGTGCATAGGCGGGTGAAAGGCCGACCGTGCTCATCGCGAGGGCCATGACCAGGGCAAATCTGTGGGGTGTATGAAGCATGTAATCCCAACCTCTGATAAATGAGGCCGGGAATTTAGCGAGATGGGCTGGTTATAAATGTCAGGCTGGCGACTGCTGTTTTGCGGGAGTTGTCCCTACTTGGCGGCGATTAAAAACACTTCAAGCCCTAGATGCTCGTTTGCATTAAATTGCGTTTTTTACGAGCTTTTGCAAAAAAAGTGCATTTTAATGCGTAAATATGGCCGCTATCTACTCTATAAATGCACTATATTGCAGTGACGCTGTGTAATTTGCCAGGCAGGTGCACCAAATTGCAGATGGAAAACACTTACCTTTTAATGTTGCAGATTTTCACCGACGGTCATTGGCGTGACGCTATGGTCCTCGAGTTCTCTGAGCCTCAAAAGGGGCTGGAGGGGGCCTGCAGGTTTCACTACCGACAGGATTATCTCGTCGACAACATTGAGGCCATCCAACAACCTTTTTCCAGGTCCGTCAGCGCACGGTTTCCACTGACCTGGGATGTTGCGGGGCTTTCATCAGCGCCCGCCTTTTTGCACGATATCGTCCCATCCGGTGCGGCCAGACGTTCCTTGATGAAACGCATAGGCCACGAAAAACCGCAGGACTTGAATGCCGATCTGTTTCTACTGTGGCGCAGCACACCGGCACCCATCGGCAACATGCGTATCAAGGAATCGGTGCAAGCGGTGGACGGCGAAGTGCCAGTTGGTTTTCCCCGGCATGAGGTGGTCGCTCGCGATAACAGCTTTTTAGAATATGCCTATGAGCAGGGTGCAGCGATCGGCGGTGCTACCGGAGCAGGCGGCGAGGCGCCGAAACTGTTGATGACCCAAGGCAGGGACGGCTTGCTGTATCCAGATGCTGTGCTGAATGACGATGAAGTGACTCAACACTGGTTCATCAAGTTCGCTCGCAACCAGGCTACACAGCATGACCAGGTCATCCTTAGAAGCGAATATCACTACTACAAAGCGCTTCAGGCACTTGGCATAAACACCGTCGCTGCCGATGGCCTGGCACTGGAAGAGGCCACCAAACCCAGCCTGTGGATGCATCGTTTTGACCGCAGAGTCGGAAAAAACGGCGTGGAACGCCTGGCTGTCGAATCGATTTACTCCCTGGCGGGCGTGACCACGCCAGGCAGCTATATGGATCACCTGGAAGTCATCAATCTGCTGGTTGAGCAATGGCGCGCTGTGGGCCAGCACTCTCAGATAGCTGAGCTGGTTGCCGAGTATCTACGTCGGGACTTGCTCAATAAAGTGCTGGGTAACTCGGATAACCACGGGCGAAATACCTCAATTATCCGTGAACGCGACGCCCTTCGCCTGGCACCCATTTATGACCTGGCGCCCATGGTGATGGATGACGAGGGCGTCACCCGAACGACCAAGTGGCCCAAACCCCTGGAAGTGGCGGGCGACATCAATTGGCGGGGTGTCTGCGATGCGCTGGGCGACATTCTCGATCCCGAACTGGCGTTTGAACGACTGCGCCAGGACGCCGAACAGTTGCGTGCGTTACCGGACATGCTCGCGGCTGGAGGACTGCCTGCCGTGACCTTGAATCACCCCAGTATCCCACTGGGCAAACTGGACCTGCGGCTCAAGCAGTGGGGGCTCAGATGACGACCAGCATGGATGCCCGTGCCTTGTTGCTGCAAAGCATTGAACAAGGCCTTGCCGACGGTTCACTGCAGATAGGCGAAGCCGTACGCCGCCTGCGCACTGAGGTCACCGGGCTGCACCAGAACCAGTTTGCCAAGATGTGCAAAATCTCGGTGCGCACCCTGGTGCATATCGAGCATGGCGAGGGCAATCAGACCCTCAAATCGCTGAACGCGGTGTTTCGCCCCTTCGGTATGCAGATGGGCGTAGTCAGGATACGCCGCAACTACTGAAGCGCTTCAACCGCGCCGCATATACCCCTTGCCGAAGTGCCGCTCCATGCGCGCCTGGATCAACTCCAGTGCCAGGGACATCACCCAGTAGATGATCGCCGCAGTGGTGAGCATCTCGATGTAGCGATAGCTGGAGCGGCCGTAGGACTGCGCGAGGAACATCACTTCCCACACCCCCATCACCGAGATCAGCGACGAGTCCTTGAGCATCGAGATGAACTGGTTGGTCGCCGGCGGGATGATGGTGCGCATGGCCTGGGGCAGGGTGACGTGCCAGAAAATCGCACTGTCGCGCATGCCCAGGGCCAGTGCGGCCTCGCGTTGTCCGTGGGGCACGCCGAGGATGCCGGCGCGGAAAATCTCGCTCAGGTAGGCGCCATAGTTGAGCGACAGCGCAATGATCCCGGCAACGATGGCGCCCGGCACCAGGCCCAGTTGCGGCAGACCCAGGTAGATCAGCAAAATCTGGATCAGCAGCGGCGTGCCGCGAAAGAACGACGCGTAGAAACTTGCGATGCCAAATGCCACCGCGCTTTTCGACAGGCGCCCCAGGGCCGTGACGAAACCCAGCACCGACGATGCCAGCATTGAGCACAGGCACAGGAAAAGCGTGAGTGCGGCGCCTTGCAGGAACCCGTTGGGCGCCAGATGCAGGCCGATCAGGTTGGGCAGCTTGTCGAGGATGATCGAAAACTTCAGGTCGAAGCTCAGGAAAAAACTCGCAAACAGGACGAACAGCGCTGCCCAGGTCAGGTAAAGCCGTGTGCGAAAACTCATTGGCTGATGTCGGCGCCGATCCATTTTTGCGACAGCTTGCTCAAGGTGCCGTCCTGTTTGAGCTGGGCGAAGACCTCACGCACCTTGCTGTCCCACTGCGGGTCGCCTTTCTCGATGGCCACCGAGTTGGGCTCCGAATACAACGGCGCGCCGGCCAGTTTGAAGCGTTTGTCCTGGCTCAGGCGCGGCTGTGCAGTGACCAGGTTGGTGAGGATCGCATCCAGGCGCACACCGGCGCCCAGGCCCAGGTCCTGGAAGGCTACGTTGTCGGTATCGTACGGTGCGATCTGCACGTCTTCGAACGGGTATTGCAGCTGCGTGTCTTCGGCGCCTTCGATCACCAGGTTCTTGTTCAGGTAGCTTTCGTAGCTGGAGGCGCTGGTGAGGCCGACTTTCTTGCCGCTCAGGTCCTTGGCCTCGTGGATGCGGTCATCCTGGGCATTGACCACGATCACCGCAGGCGATGCGTAGTACTCCACCGGGAAGTCGAACACCTCGGCGCGTGCCTTGCTCGGGGTCATGGAGCAGATGCAAATGTCATAGCGACCGCTCCAGCGGCCGGCGGCGATCACGTCCCACGAGGGGGTTTCCAGACGCAGTTTCACGCCCAATTTCTGCGCCACGGCCTTGGCCACGTCCACGTCGAAACCGTCGAGCTGATTCTGGTCATTGAGGAACGAAAACGGCGGGTAGCTTTCCATCAGCACGCCGACCAGTTCCTTCTTTTGCTCGATGCGGTCCAGTGTGGCGCCGCCAAAGGCTTGGGTGGAGGCAGCCAGCAGTGTCAGGCCCAGGGCCAGCAGCGGTTTGATTTTCAAAATTGAACACCTGAATAAAAAAGAGGTTGTTATTAATCGGATGGTACGCATTAAATAGTTATAAGAACGACTCTCATAGTGAGTTATTTTCATAAGCATATGAGTAAAAAGCATATGGGCGCAGCAAGCACAGTAATTCTTGACGGCGGCATGGGCCGCGAACTGCAACGCCGTGGCGCGCCTTTTCGCCAGCCGGAGTGGTCGGCATTGGCCTTGAGCGAGGCGCCGCAAGCGGTAGAGGCGGTGCACGCGGCGTATATCGACAGCGGCGCCAACGTGATTACCAGCAACAGCTACGCCGTGGTGCCGTTTCATATCGGTGAAGCGCGGTTTGCCGAAGAAGGCCAGGCACTGGCTTCCCTCGCCGGAGAACTGGCACGGCGGGCGGTGGACGCTTCGGGCAAGGCTGTGCGCGTGGCGGGCTCGCTGCCGCCGCTGTTCGGGTCTTACCGCCCGGATCTGTTCCAGGCCGAGCGTGTGAACGAACTGCTGAGCCCGTTGGTGCGGGGTCTGGCGCCCCATGTGGATCTTTGGCTGGCGGAAACTCAGAGTTCAATCGTCGAGGCGCGGGCGATTCATGCCGGTTTGCCGCAGGACGGCAAGCCGTTCTGGCTGTCGTTTACCTTGAAGGATGAAGACACCGACGACGTCCCGCGCCTGCGCTCCGGCGAGCCGGTGACGGAGGCGGCCGAAGCGGCGGCGCAGTTGGGCGTGCAGGTGCTGCTGTTCAACTGCAGCCAACCGGAAGTGATCGGCGCAGCGATTGATGCCGCCCGGCACACCTTCGAGCGCCTGGGGGTGGCGATCCAGATCGGCGCCTACGCCAATGCTTTCCCGCCGCAACCCAAGGAGGCCACGGCCAACGACGGCCTGGACCCGTTGCGCGACGACCTCGACCCACCGGGCTACCTGCACTGGGCCGCCGATTGGCAGGCGCGGGGCGCGAGCCACCTGGGCGGCTGCTGCGGGATTGGGCCGGAGCATATTGCGGTGTTGGCCGAGCAACTGAATCGCTGATTCACCACAGGCTGAAAATCCAGGAGGCTGCGTGACGAGCGGGCTAATTTTTGTGGCGAGCGGGCAAGCCCTAATGCCGTTCAGTTAAGCGCAGATTCCCTGTGGCGAGCAGGCTTGTCCTGCGTTGGGCTGCGCAGCAGCCCCAAAACCAGACGCTGAGTCGTATCAGGTACACCGCGTTTTGCTTGATTGGGGGCGCTTCGCACCCCAACGCGGGGCAAGCCCGCTCGCCACAGGCGTGTGGCTGCCTGAAACTCCAGGCTAAAATCGACACGTTATTTTGTGTCTAACAAGAGGGCGCAGGCCCCCTCCCGTGTTGTGTTCAGGCACGGCACTCTGCCAGGGTTTTCAGTTGGCTGGCGCCTGACTGGTTGGCCTCTGACAACCACGCTTCAAATCCTGCACCCACCGTCGGCCACTCCGAGTCGATGATCGAATACCACGCTGTATCGCGGTTGTGGCCCTTGATCACGGAGTGCTGGCGGAACACCCCCTCAAAACTGAATCCCAACCGTTCGGCTGCGTAGCGGGAGCGGTCGTTGGCGTTGTTGCATTTCCATTCCAGCCGGCGATAGCCCAGGTCGAACGCGTGCCTGGCGAGCAGGTACACCGCCTCGGTGCTTTTGGGCGAGCGTTGCATCGGTGCGCCAAAGGTGACGTGGCCGATTTCGATGCGCCCGTGTTCGGGCACGATGGACATCAGGCTGAGGATGCCTTGGGCGCGGCCGCTCGCGCGGTCGATCACAGTGAAAAAATACGGGTCGCTGTGCGCGGCATGATTGTCCAGCCAGGCGTTGAAGGCGCCGCGCTCGGGGAACGGGCCGTAGGGCAAGTAATCCCACAGCCTGGGGTCGGCGCCGGGGCCTTGCAGCGCGTCGAACAGGTCGTCGCCATGCTGCGCCGGGTCGAGTTTTTCCAGGTGGATGAAACGCCCTTCGAGTCGTTGCACGGCAGGCGCCGGGACGCCTTTCCAGTCGGGGAGGGAAGTGGACATGCGGCGCTCCTTAAAGGGCTTGGCGAAATTGGATGAGGCCTGGGCGTTCGGCGATACGTTCGTAGAGTTGGATCGCCGTGGCATTGGTCTCATGGGTCAACCAGTGCACCTTGGCACAGCCGTCGGCCCTGGCGGTGGCATACACGAACTCGATCAGCTTGCGACCCACGCCGGTGCCGCGTTGGGACGGCGCCACCAGCAGGTCCTGCAGGTAGCAGGCATTTTCGATGCTCCAGTTGGACCGATGGTAGATGAAGTTGACCATGCCCACGGCCTCGTCATCCTGCCAGGCCAACGCTGAATGAGTCGGTTCGCCGGGGTCGATCAGGCGTTGCCAGGTGCTGTGACTGACGGCCTGCGGCAGCTCGGTGTTGTAGAACTTCAGATACGCCTGCCATAGCGGCAGCCAGGCGTCGTGGTCGGCGGCAGTGACGAGGCGGATATTGATCGGGCTCATTCTGAGACTCCCTGGGGAATAAGGCGGGACACAGTTTGGTCACGCACCTCGTCGCTGGCCGCCAGGCCCTCGCGTACGCCAGCGATGTCGGCCGGGCTGCGGTTTTGGCTGAGTTTGCGTTTGCCGATCAGGCGTTCGATGGGCAGCGCGAAGCCGACGATGGCCTTGAGCATGCCGTCAATATAGTCGGCCGGCGCGTCGCTGACTTGCCATGGCTGCTCACGCCGGGCCTCGTGGCGATCAGTCAAGGCCGTGACCACATTGAGCAGGCGCGCCGCATCGCTGAACACCTCGGCTTTGCCGTAAGCGTGCACCGCCAGGTAGTTCCAGGTCGGTACTACTTTGCCGTGCTCGGCCTTGGCCGGATAGAACGACGGACTGATATAGGCCTCGGCACCGGCAAAAATCACTAGAGCCTCGGCGCCATTTTGCAGGTCGCGCCACTGTGGATTGGCCCTGGCCAAATGCCCGTAGAGCGTGCCATTGGGGCTCTCATCGGCGTTGAGCAGCAGCGGCAGGTGGCTGGCCAGCAGACCTTGCTCACCGAACGTCACCAACTGGGCCAGGCGGGTTTGGCGGATCCATTGCTGGAGTTCGGGCAGATCATCGACGGCGAAGGCGCGGGGTGTGTACATGGAAGTTTTCCTTGGCGAATGCCTGCATCCTAGGCAGGCTAATGGTTCGTTGTAAGAGCCATCTCCGGCCCATTTGATAGGTCCAATGCCATGCCCGCCATCGAGCCGCCCCTGTCATTCAACCCCATCGGTATCGAACTGGACCGTCGCCAGGGCCTGACGCGCCAGTTGTATCAGGCCCTGCGCCAGCGAGTGCTGGATGGACGCCTGGTCAGCGGCACGCGGCTGCCGGCCAGTCGCGACCTGGCGGCAGTGTTCGGGATTTCCCGCAACAGCGTGGTGCGCGCTTACGACCAGTTGTATGCCGAAGGCTTCATCGAAACGCGGGTCGGAGACGGCACCTACGTGGCCCGGTTACCGCGTGCAGCCACGCCGGCAAAAAAACTATCCACAAAACTGTCCACAGGCTTATCAACAGGCTTACCCACAGCTTTATCCACAAATTGTGCAGATTCAGCGTCTGCTGCCTGCGCGCAAGTTATCCACAGCAGCGCCTTGGAACGCGTGCAAAACCACCCTCTGGCACACCCGCCTGGTGGCGCGCCACGTGCGTTTCGTGTGGGTGTGCCGGCATTCGATCTGTTTCCTTTTGAAGTGTGGGCCAAGCTGAGCGCGGCTTTCTGGCGCAGGCCGGACCTGCAACAGCTCTGCTATGGCGATCCGGCAGGGGATTTGCGTTTACGCGGCTTGATCGCCGCCTACCTGCGCAGCGCCCGTGGCTTGCACTGCACGGCTGAGCAAATAGTGATCACCAATGGCGCGCAGCAGGCCATCAGCCTTTGTGCACAGCTGCTGGTGGAGCCGGGTGCCTCGGTTGCCATCGAAAATCCGGGGTACCAGGCCGCCGCCCGTGCATTTGCCGTGGCCGGTGGCCGATTGCACGGCGTGGCGGTGGACAGCGAAGGTATCGACTGTGGTGCGCTCAATGCCCTTGAGCATTGCCGCCTGGTCTATGTCACCCCGGCCCATCAATATCCGCTGGGCGTGGTGATGAGTCTGGCGCGACGCCTGGAACTGCTGGCCTGGGCCGAGCGTACCGGCGGTTGGGTGATCGAGGACGACTACGATGGCGAATACCGCTACAGCGGCGCACCCCTGGCGCCGTTGGCGGCGTTGGACCGCAGCGGGCGTGTGCTCTATGTCGGCACCTTCGGCAAGATGGCCTTCCCGGCATTGCGTCTGGGCTACCTGGTGCTGCCGCCGGGTCTGGTGCAACCGTTCTCCCGACGCCGTGCCGTCGACATGCGCCACTCGGAGGTCAGCACCCAAGTGGTGATGGCCGAGTTCATGGCGGCAGGGCATTTCCAGCGGCACATCCGGCGCATGCGCCGCGCCGCACTCAGCCGCCGTGATGCGCTGCTCAGCGGCTGGCCGGGCCCATTGCCAGGCGTGAGCTGCCTGCCCACGGTCGCCGCCGGCCTGCACCTGAGCGTGCGGGTGGACAGCCTCGCCCGTGAACAGCAATTGCTGACGCAGGCCGAGGCGGTTGGGGTTGAGATCACCGGCCTGAGCAAATACTGGTTACCGGATTCCAGCACCCCGTCCGACCAACGCGCCGGGCTGGTGCTTGGATTTGCCGCGGTGCCCCCGGCGCAGATCGCGCTAGCCCTGGCGCGTCTGCGCCAGGCATGGGGTGGCTAAATCCCCGTAGGAGCGAGCTTGCTCGCGAAGAACGTTAACGATAACGCGTGCATCCCGATTCAATGCGTTGCCTTGAAGGCTTTCGCGAGCGCCCCCGCTCCTGCAACGGATGGGGTAAAAAACAGTGATCGGGCCAGTTGCGGGCTTATCTCACTGCGGTACACCGCAATGCTGTCGCGCTCGTCGCCGCGGCCGGGCGGTTGAGACTTGCCGCCCAGACGCCGCTGCGCCTTGGTTTTAAGGTGCGCGGCGGTGTAGCTCTCCTCGGGACTGACCAGGTCCTTGTAATGAAAGTGCGCATACCACAGCGCATTGGCGTTTTGCGCGTCGAGGATTTCGTATTCCTTCAAGTAGTCTTTGTGACGCCCGGCGAGCTTGCTGCGCGCACCCGGCAACGCTTTGATGGTGATCTCTTTTTCACGGTACAGCAGTTCGACATGAGCGGCGGTAGGGGGACGTTGCTTGAGCATGTCCAGCTTGACCCGGCGACCCGCTGCGTAGAGGCGTTTGATGGCACTGTCGAGGTTGTGATTGGCCAGTGCTGCCGACGGCGAACCGCTTTCGGTCTGGTTACTGGCAGTCAATGCCGAGTCGATATCGCGGCTGGCCAGCTCCAACTCATCGGCCTTGCGGTGGAAGCGTTCTTCGACCTCGACCGGCAGGCGTCGTGCGTCGCCGGCCAGCCCTTTGGTGCGTTCGATGAAATGTTCGACATCATCAAGCAGCTCCTGAGCGCCAGCGATACTGGCGGCCACATCCCGCGCCACCCCGCGCGCAGCCTGTGGCGACACGCGTCGGCGTTCGACCCACACGCCGTCTTTCTCATGAAACAGGGCTATCACCTTGCCGGTCAGGGGCTGCTTGACCTCCACCAGCGTATCCGGCTCGCCGCTGTGCGATGGGCGCTCCTCGCCCACCACCACCCCCTTGAAACGGGTCTTGATCACCCTTGTCCGAGGGTGTGGTGCAGGTTTGGACGGGCCGGCAATTGCCGATTCCAGCGCTTTGCGTTCGCGCAACAGGCTCGTCAGCCGTCGGGTTGCCCGTTGGAAGAATTGCTCAGTGAGCTGTTGCAGGGTTTCAAGGGCTGGCCGGTACACATCCTGCGGGAAGTCGGCCGGCAAGTCGGCCATGCTTTGATCCAGTCCGGCAAACTGCTCCACCAGGCTGTCGAGCAGCGGGATCTGCTCATCCAGCGTAGCCGGGTTGTCCGGCTGCAGGACCTCGCACAGGCTCTGGACCGCCAGGTCTGCCCTGTCGACCATCTGGTTCAGGGTTGGACGTGCATTGGCCGCGGCGCCCTCGTTCAAGCACAGAAAACGCGCCAGGGTGATGCGAAAAGCCTTGAGGTCATCCACGGGCAACCTGGGCAGGTACGAAGCCTGTTGATCGGCAAACAGCACGCCGTCGGTGCCCAATGCGCGTGCGTCCTTGAGGTGTGCATCGAGGTAGCTGGCGCGCTCTATTACCGCCTGGATGGACGCATCGACGCGGCGACAATTCTCAAGGGCCGTGGGGGGCAACGGCGAGTCTTCAAGGTCAAGGTAGTCATAGACGCTCAGCAGCTCTTCTTCGAGATGGGTCATTTGTTCGGCGGTGGCACTGCGCGCCAGGATGATCTGGTCGCCCAGGTAGCCGAGCATGGCCTGCTGAAAAGTCGGCACGGTATCGAGGATATTCAGCGATTTAAGCTGGGAGATCGGCAGGTCCAATTCTTCAAGGCGAGTGGTCACGTTCGCGAGGTAAGTGCTGCGCACCTGTGCACGATCGGCCGGGGCTGCCTTTTCGATCGCCTCCTGCAGGTCCACCAGTTGCTGGCGTCGCTGCTCCAGCCGGGTATCGAAGGCATCCAGTTTCTCGCGCAGGTCATGGATTTTCGGCGGCCTCAGGCGCTGGCCCTTCTGCCGCCGGCTGCGCAGCCCGCCGCCACGCAGGCGCAGGCGGGTGTCAATAAACCATTGGCCGAGGCGGTTGTTGACCAGCGGCGGGCCCAGGCGATCCGGGTTTTTTGGATCGATGATCAGCACCGTATCGTTTTCGTCCAGGGTCACCTCAAACCAGCGATGTGCCACCGGGGCGTACCACTTCGGGCCCTTCTGATAAAGATGCAAATGGGCACCCGGTGTGGCATTGGGGTCGCCCAGTCCATCCGGCTTGGGCAGGCCGAAACTGTCCAGCGTCGCTGCCAGGTTGAGCCGACTGCGCGTCAGCGCGCCGCTGGTGTGCAGGCTCATGTCATGGGCGGTGGTCAGGTCAGCGGTATCGAGGGTCGGTTTCTGGATAATCGACAGTTTGGCCGGCAGCGGCGCCTTGGGCGCCGGAGTTTTTTCAAGCGCAACCGCGGGCCTGTGCTGCTGGCTGACGTGCAGCGCCAGCGCCATGCCCAGTGTCAGGAAAAAATCCACGGCGGCGCCGATCTCCCTGGAGGTGTCGCCACTTTCCCTGGCATCGATACCTTGCTGCAGATCGTCCATAAGCTGCCAGACCCACGCCGCCGCGCCTGCCGTGCGGCCCATGAAGGGCAAAGCCGCGTTGAGCAGCACCCAGCCGGCGTGCTTGAAGCTCTCCCAGCGCGCCTCCGCATTCGAGACCGATTGCCGATCCGCCAATGTCACCAGCGCGCGGGCGTTGGCCTCGTAAAGTGCCGTGAACACATCGCCGTCCAGCGGCTGGGTATCGAACTCGACAGGCCCGCTCATCACCCACGAACTCAGGGGCGCGCTGAGCAGTTCCGGCAGCACCCAGGGTGAGGGCACGCTGCCAGGGAAGACGAATTGCGCGTAGTCGTTGCGCACGTCGTCCGCCAGCCAGGCGAGGACCGACCGGCGCAGCGCAATGTCCTGTTTGATCGCATACAGGAGGTTGGTCGGTGAAGGAAACTGCATCAGGGGGACGCCGGATAGCGGCTGATAAAGCAGGCAAGGGCCGTTCTTCGAGTCCTGCGGGCCGATGATGAACATATTTTCAACGCGGTCCGCGGCGGCGCCCAGCCGCCTTGTGGGGCGCAACGCCATGGGCCGGATGACCACTGCATAGCCGTCCACCTGGCGCTGCGCAGCGTCGTCGAGCATCACGGCGCACACATACCGATAACCCAGTTCGTCGAGCTCGAACGCCTTGCGAATCTTGTACTGCAGAGCCAGCAGCGGCAGTTGATGGCGCCAGCGGCCAGTAACGGTCGGATGGAAACGGCGCTCGGGCTGTCGGCAGAGATATTTGCCAGTTGCTTGATCTGCACAGGCCTGGGCGGTGAGGGCCTGGATGGCGGCGCAGGGCGTTTGGTTGCTGCGCGTCGCTGTGGCGTCGAGCGGGTGACGACGAGCAATGAGATGGCCATGCCGAGGTTGAGCAGCAAGTCACTGAAGGCGGCCCAGGGCGACTGGCGGTGTGCCTGGGCGTCAACCACCGCTTGCAGTTGGTCCATGATTTGCCAGATCCACGCGGCGGCGCCAACGGTGGAGCCCATGAACGGCAAGGCGGCGTTGAAGATCAGCCAGCCGGCGCGCTTGAAGGTTTCCCAGCGTGCCTGAGCGTTGGACACCGACTGGTGTTCGGCCAGGGTCAACAGTGCCGTGGCGTTGGCGGTGTACAGGGTGGCGAAGATATCGCCATCAAGGGCGTGCCCTCCCAGTGCCATGGGCCCACTCAGGATCCACAGTTTGAGCGGTTCGACCAGGAAGTCCGCTACTGCCCAGGGCGATGGCAGCGCGCCGGGGAATACGTAGCGGCTGTAGTCCGCGCGCACGTCGTCGGGTAACCAGGCCAGCACCGATTCACGCAACTGCGACGATTGCTGGATGGCATACAGCGCGTTGGCCGCTGACGGATACTGGATCAGCGGCGGGTCAAGCAGCGGCCGGTAGAGCAGGCAGGGGCCGGCGCCGGGATCCCTGGGCCCGATGATGTACATGTTGGTCACCTTGTCCGGCGCAGCGTCGGTGCGACGTTGCGGCGCAAACGCCAATTCACGGATCACGATGGGTTGCTCGTCCACCAGGCCCTCCGTAGCCTGGGCTTGCATCAGCGTGGCTACATAGCGGTACCCGCGCTCATCGATGCCGTGTTCCCCGCGTATTTTGCATTGCAGGGCCAGCAGCGGCAGTTGCACTTTCAGGTGCTGGTTGTAGAGCATGCGGCGGCGCCTGGATTCATCGGCATCCTGCAACAACAGGCGGTTGATCAGGGCCGGGTAAGTGCTGCCGATATCGGCGCGTTTGACCAGGCTTTCCAAATAGTCGACGGTGAGCCAGGCCGGCAGCCCGCCGCCATTGGTGCGCCGCACGGTCTTGTTGCCCAGGGGTACGGCGATCAGGTTTTGCAGGGCCAGCTCCGTGAGGCTGAACACTGTCGTGTCCACCTGCCCTGGCAGGGTAAAGGCGCCCCACACCACCGGACTCTTGACCACCAGTTCGACCTTTTCCAGCAGGTGTTGGCTGGTGTCGGGATGGTCCCTGAGCATATCGGCGTTCAGTTGGTTGAGGGCATAGGCCTGAATCGGCGCGATCCCGTCCAGGTGGGTCCTGCCCTCATTGAGACGATGCAGGGTCGCCAGGTCCTTGAGATGACGCGAGCCGGCATTCAGGTCCGAGATGCTGGCCGACCTCAACCAGTCGGGCAGGGCTTGCTCGTAATGCTGCAGGTCGGCGTCTGCACCGGCCACTGCAGCGCTGGGCGGCACTGCGAGCGGCGCGGCGCTGGCGTGGCCGCCGCGTACATCGGAAAAATCCAGCGCGTCGATGGCTTCGATCTGCACCGCAATCAACGCGCACGCCAGGTAATCGAAATAATTGCCGGCCGGTTCCACCAGTCGCCACTGCATCTTGTCGTGGGCGGTCGACGTATGCAGGGTGGTTGGCAGCGCGGCGCCCAGTTGATCGAAGGACGTGAACCGATCAAAGCCATCGAGCAGCGAGTGGGTGAGAATCACCGTTTTACTGTCCTGGGTGCCGACCAGTACCGTGATCAGGTGTTGGTAGAGGTGTCGAGCCTGGCCCTGCTCATCGATGTCTTCCATTTCTATCAGGTAGGCGCGGGTGCCGTAGGGGGCCTGGGCGCTCCTGGTCGTCAGGTCCGGGGCGCGGAACAGCTGGCGGGCCATGATGCAGTCCGATTCAGCCCAGCCAACGACGCAATCCACGTTCCACATTTGCCGCAGGGTGTTGGCCAGTTGCTGCCAGTGGGGCGTGCTGTTGCCGTTGTCGGCGTTCCAGTACGCAAGTTGCTGGTCCTGGTAGCCACTGATCATCACGGGCGCCAGCACATTGATCAGGCCGGCGATTTCGTCGATGCGCACCGGCACGTGCACGGGCGGGTCGGCCACGGGTTGCCGGGTGAGGAAGTGTTCGCCTTCGATGTAGAGCGCCGGTACCGCCAGCACCGCCTGCCTGGCCAGTACATTGGTCAGTGCCTGGAACTGTGGCGGGCGGGCCACCACTTGGTCTTCGATGATTTCCCACACGGGGGTGCCGACCAGTGTGTTTTCGGGGTCGATGTCCAGTGTCGGGTAACGCTCGCGCAGTTGCTCGCGCAGCAACACGGCGGCGACGTCTCGAAACGAGGGGCCGACCGACAGTTGCGCCAGCAGCGTGGCGGCGAGGTTGGGGTGTGGGGGAAGCGTTGAAGCCATGGAAAATTCCTGACGAGCCTGAGTATGGAAACTGGGGGGTTTCCATACTAGGAACCGCTCGGTCAGAAAGGGCGGTGATTATGTAAGGGCGGGCCTCAGCCCAATTCGCCGCACAGGTTGGCTTCCACCAGGCGCCGCACTTCGGCGTGATCCAGCCCGGCGCCGAGCAGCGCGTTGAGCTTGCCGAACGCCGCTTCGCGGGTCATGCCGCCTCCGGACAACACGCCCACACCGCGCAGGCGGCTGCCGGCTTCGTAGATGTCCAGTTCCACGCCGCCTTCATGGCATTGGGTGATCGCGACCACGGCAATTCCCTTGTCCTGCGCACGCTGGAGGCTGGCGAGGAAGTCGGGGTTGTCGCTGGGGCCGGTACCGCTGCCGAAGCATTCGAGAATCAGCCCGTGAATGCCGCTGTCGATCAGGCCGTCCAACTGCGCTGCGCCGATGCCCGGCACCAGCGGCAGCACGCCGACGCTGGCCAGGGTTTTCGGCTGGCGATAATCCAGCGCCGCCGGGAGAGCGGTAGCGCGTGCCACGCCGCCCTGACGCTTGAGGGCGGCAAAGGGATTGCGCCCGAAACTGCGGACTTTCGCGCACGCGGTGGGGGCCAGCAGCGCGCCGTGAAAGTGCAGGTGCACACCCGGCGCCAGGCCTGTACCGAGGGCGGCCAGGGCGCCGCTGACGTTCTCCCAGGCATCGCTGTCGGGCACGCCCGCCGGCAGCATCGAGCCGGTGAACACCACCGGCACCGGCAGGCCCAGCAATTGGAAGCTCATGGCGGCGGCGCTGTAGGCCAGGGTGTCGGTGCCGTGCAGGATCAGCACGGCGTCGCAACCGGCGTCCGTCGCTTCGATCACTGCGCAGCGCAGGCGCTGCCAGTAGGCTGGGGTCATGTTGGCGCTGTCGATCAGCGGCGCCATCTCCTGAAAGCTCCACGCGGGTACTTGCGCCTCGGCAAGCTGCTCACGCATGCGCGCTTCAAAGCCCGAAGCAGGTGCCAGGCCGTTGGCGCTGGACTGCATGCCGATGGTGCCGCCGGTGTAGAGCACCATCACGTTGTTGGCTGATTGCATCAAAGAGTCTCCTGAACGAAAAACGCCGCCGGGCCCCGAGCATGCCCAAGGCCGGGCGGCGTGTCATCTATCTAGGCTCAGCGCTGTGGGTGCGCGCTCAGTTCAGCCGCTGGCGCCTGCTGCGGCTTCACAGGATTGGCCGGCCACGCGCTGCGGTCCAGGTCCAGGTCCGGGAACTGGCTGGAGTCGAACACCGGCGTCTTGATGCCCGCTGCGCGCTGGTCGTCGTAGTCGTTCAGGATGCGCATGGCGATCTTGAACAGGAACGCCAGGGCGAACAGGTTGACGAACGCGAGCAGGGTCATGGTGATATCGGCGAAGGCGAATACGGTGCTCAGGTTCTCGATCGAACCCCAGAAGATCAGCACCAGCACCAGCGCGCGATAGCCCATCAACACCTTGCGGTTATTGCCGACCAGAAAGCGCAGGTTGCTCTCGCCCAGGTAGTAGTTGTACATGATCGAGGTGAACACGAACAACGCCAGGGCCACCGAGATGAACATGCGGCCCCAGTCACCGACCACGGCGGCCAGGGAGTTCTGGGTCAGGGCAATGCCGTCGCCTTCAAAGCCGGGTGTGTAGAAGCCGGAGAGCAGGATCAGCAACGCGGTGCAGGTGCAGATCACGAAGGTGTCGAGGAACACGCTGAACGCCTGCACCACGCCCTGGGCAATCGGGTGCTCTACCGAAGCGACGGCGGCCACGTTGGGCGCACTGCCCAGACCTGCTTCGTTGGCGAACACGCCGCGTTTTACGCCCATGATGATTGCACTGCCCACCAGGCCACCGAAGGCCTGGTCGAGGCCGAACGCGCTCTTGACGATGGTCGCGAGCATGGCCGGTACGTGGTCGAACTGCAGCACGATCACGTAAAGGGTTACGGCGATGTACACGAGGGTCTTGACCGGCACCAGCAGGTCGGCTATCGAGGCGATGCGCTTGATCCCGCCGATGAACACCAGGCCCAGCAACACCGCCAGCGCAAGGCCGGTGTAGGTGGTGTCGAGGCCGAAGGCATTGTTCAGCGAGTGGGTCACGGCGTGGGCTTGCAGGCCGTTGAAGGCAAAGCCGAAGGTCACCAGCAGCAGGAACGCCATGACCATGCCCAGCCAGCGTTTGTGCAGACCGTGCTGGATGTAATAAGCCGGGCCGCCACGGTAGGCGCCGTCAGCGTCGGTGCGCTTGTACAACTGGCCCAGGGAGCATTCGATAAAGCTCGACGACATGCCCACCAGCGCGGTAACCCACATCCAGAACACGGCGCCCGGGCCACCCAGGGTCACGGCAATGCCGACGCCGGCGATGTTACCGGCACCGACGCGGCCCGCCAGGCTGAGCATCAGCGCCTGGAACGAGCTGAGTTGGCCGGAGCTGCTCTTCAGGCTGTCTTTGAATACCGAGAACATGTGGAAAAAGTGGCGCAACTGCACGAAACGCGAGCGAATCGTGAAATAACCACCGAGCCCGACAATGAGCACGATCAGTACTTTCCCTGAGAGGAAGTCGTTGATGACTTCGAGCATGGAGTGTTCCTCGCTGATTTTTTAATGGCAAACGCAGGACGGTTCGATGCATCGCTCGGCACCAGGCAGTGCACGATGCTTCGACCCCAATCCTTTTGCGGGTGTTGTTATTCATGCGCTTTCGCGTTGTTGCGGGCCTCGTTACCGATGGCCGCAGACGCGATGAGGGGCGGCACTATACCTAGGCGCGCGTGATCCGTCTGCACGGGCCGATTAAAGGTTTCAGCAGCACTGAATCGGACAGGTCGGGTTTGCAGGGCGATGTTGGATTTTTTATAGGCGTCATTTCGCAACCTCAAGGCAAAAAAAAGGGCCTGAAGAACGAGCCTTCAGGCCCTCAAAAGGTGAGAGGTGTCTAGTCCCTCAACCTGGTGAGCAGTGCAACGGACATCAGGCCTTCAACGGGACCAGACGTGGAGCGATCATGTTTTCGGGGCGCAGGATGTCGTCGAGCATGGCGTCGTCGAGCAAGCCTTCTTCGCGCACCAGTTCCAGCACGCCGCGACCGCTTTCAAGGGCGATGCGCGCAATGCGGGTGGCGTTTTCATAGCCGATGTAGGGGTTCAGCGCGGTGACCAGGCCGATGGAGTGTTCCACCAGTTCGCGGCAGCGCGCTTCGTTGGCGGTGATGCCGACGATGCAGTGTTCGCGCAGCATGTCCATGGCGCGTTGCAGCAGGCGGATCGAGTCGAAGATCTTGAAGGCGATCAGCGGCTCCATCACGTTCAGCTGCAGTTGGCCGCCTTCGGCCGCCATGGTCAGCGCCAGGTCGTTGCCGATGACCTGGAATGCCACCTGGTTGACCGCTTCCGGGATCACCGGGTTGACCTTGCCGGGCATGATCGAGCTGCCTGGCTGGCGGGCCGGCAGGTTGATCTCGTTGATGCCGGTGCGTGGGCCGCTGGACAGCAGGCGCAGGTCGTTGCAGATCTTCGACAGCTTCACGGCGGTACGCTTGAGCATGCCGGAGAACAGTACGAAGGCGCCCATGTCGGAAGTGGCTTCGATCAGGTCCGCGGCCGGGACTACTGGCTGGCCACTGATAACGGCCAGGCGTTGTACGGCCAGGGCCTGGTAACGCGGGTCGGCGTTGATGCCAGTACCGATGGCGGTGCCGCCCAGGTTCACTTCGGTCAACAGCTCTGGCGCCAGGGTTTTCAGGCGGGCCAGGTCTTCACCGAGGGTGGTGGCGAAGGCGCGGAATTCCTGGCCAAGGGTCATCGGCACGGCGTCCTGCAACTGGGTGCGGCCCATTTTCAGCACATGCCCGAATTCCACACCCTTGGCGGCGAAGGCCTGGATCAGGCTGTCAAGGCTGGCCAGCAGCGCGTCATGGCCCAGCAGCAGACCCAGGCGGATCGCGGTCGGGTAGGCGTCGTTGGTCGACTGCGCCATGTTCACGTCGTTGTTGGGATGCAGGTACTGGTATTCGCCCTTCTGGTGACCCATGGCCTCCAGCGCGATATTGGCGATGACTTCGTTGGCATTCATGTTGGTTGAAGTGCCGGCGCCGCCTTGAATCATGTCCACCACGAACTCTTCGTGGAAATCGCCGCGGATCAAGCGGGCACAGGCTTCGCTGATGGCCGCGTGCTTGGCTTCGCTGAGCTGACCCAACTCGCGGTTGGCATCCGCTGCCGCTTGCTTGACCATTGCCAGACCGACCACCAATTTCGGGTAATGCGAAATCGGAACGCCCGAGAGGCGGAAGTTGTTCACCGCTCGCAGGGTCTGGATGCCGTAGTACGCTTGAGCGGGTACGTCGAGTACGCCAAGCAGGTCTTTTTCTGTGCGGAATGATGCAGCGGAGGACATGACGGAAATCATCTCGATAGGGACCCGGAACAGGCCGGAACGCTGCGAATGCTAGGCGTGTGGACGTTTTTGGGCCAATGCTGTTAAACACTGGGCTATGCACAAACGGCATAATGTCGGCGTGACCCGGCTATCATGACGGGCGTGTGTGCCAAATGGGTGCGTGGCCTTGGGAGGCAGTGATGAACCTTGAGAGCAAATGGCTGGAAGACTTCAGCGCCCTGGCGGCGACGCGCAGCTTTTCCCAGGCGGCGGAGCGGCGGTTCGTCACCCAGCCGGCGTTCAGTCGGCGTATCCGCAGCCTGGAGGCCGCGCTGGGCCTGACGCTGGTCAACCGTTCGCGCACACCGGTGGAACTGACGGCGGCGGGGCAACTGTTTCTGGTCACCGCGCGTACGGTGGTCGAACAGTTGGGCGAAGTGCTGCGCCATTTGCATCATCTGGAAGGCGGGCAGGGCGAAGTCATGCAAGTGGCCGCCGCCCACTCATTGGCGCTGGGGTTCTTCCCGCGCTGGATCGCCCAACTGCGCAACGAAGGTTTGAACATCGCCACGCGGCTGGTCGCCACCAACGTCGGCGACGCGGTGCACGCCCTGCGCGAAGGCGGTTGCGACCTGATGCTGGCGTTCTACGACCCGGATGCCGCGATGCAGATGGACGCCGAAATCTTTCCGTCGCTGCACCTGGGCAACACCGAAATGCTCCCGGTGTGCGCCGCCGATGCCGACGGCAAGCCGCTGTTCGACCTCGAAGGCGAGGGCAGCGTGCCGCTGCTGGCCTACAGCGCCGGCGCATTCCTCGGCCGTTCGGTGCACCTGCTGCTGCGCCAGCGCGCGCTGCGTTTTACCACCGTGTACGAAACCGCGATGGCCGACAGCCTCAAGAGTATGGCGCTGGAAGGCCTGGGCATTGCCTGGGTGCCGCAACTGAGCGTACGGGCAGAATTGGCCCGAGGCGAGTTGGTGGTGTGTGGCGGGCCGCAATGGCATGTGCCGCTGGAGATTCGCCTGTATCGCTGCGCGTTGGTGCGCAAGGCGAATGTGCGGTTGTTGTGGCGCAAGCTCGAAGGTGGCGCCGCGCAAAACACCTGAGTTCAACCTCGGGCCCAACACAGGGCAAAATGTGGGAGGGGGCAAGCCCTCTCCCACATTATTTCGCGGTGCTTTGGACTGACTCTTAAGTCAATAAAACCGCTACTTTGCACCGCTGGACAGATGGTCATCCAAGGGGCTGTTTATCCCGATTATTACGGTATACTGCGCGGCCTTCGGCCGGTCCAACCGGCCTTATTTCGTACACCAAGCCACGCCGGATTTCCTGCGTGGCTTGTTGTTTTTTGACGCGCCTGCGGGCGCCCAGAGAGAAGAGGCACGACGATGAGTGCATTGGTTGGCGTGATCATGGGCTCCAAGTCCGATTGGTCCACCCTTAGCCACACCGCCGATATGCTGGAAAAACTCGGCATTGCGTACGAAGTGAAGGTGGTCTCCGCCCACCGCACTCCGGACCTGCTGTTCCAGTATGCCGATGAGGCAGAATCCCGTGGCATCGAGGTGATCATCGCCGGTGCCGGCGGTGCGGCGCATTTGCCAGGCATGTGTGCGGCCAAGACCCACCTGCCTGTGCTTGGGGTGCCAGTGCAGTCGTCGATGCTCTCGGGCGTGGACTCGCTGTTGTCCATCGTGCAGATGCCCGCCGGCATCCCGGTGGCGACCCTGGCGATCGGCAAGGCCGGCGCGATCAACGCCGCCTTGCTGGCGGCCAGCATCCTCGGCGCCAAGCACCCGCAGTTCCACGCGGTGCTGAAAAAATTCCGTGCCGAGCAGACAGACAGCGTGCTGGACAATCCAGACCCACGCATCGCCTGAGGTTGTTATTGATGAAAATCGGTGTAATCGGTGGCGGCCAACTGGGTCGTATGCTGGCTCTGGCGGGCACCCCGCTGGGGATGAACTTCGCTTTCCTGGACCCTGCGCCGGATGCCTGCGCGGCGGCCCTGGGTGAACACCTGCGCGCTGACTACAGTGACCCGGATCACCTGCGCCAACTGGCCGAGGAAGTCGATCTGGTGACCTTCGAGTTCGAAAGTGTCCCGGCTGAAACGGTGGCGTTCCTGTCGCAATTCGTGCCGGTGTACCCGAGCGCCGAAGCACTGCGTATTGCGCGCGACCGCTGGTTCGAAAAGAGCATGTTCAAGGACCTGGGTATTCCGACCCCGGACTTCGCCGACATTCAGTCCCAGGCGGACCTGGACGCCGCCGTCGCCCGCATCGGCCTGCCGGCGGTGCTCAAGACCCGCACCCTGGGTTACGACGGCAAGGGCCAGAAAGTGCTGCGCACCGAGGCCGACGTGGTGGGCACCTTCGCCGAGCTGGGCAGCGTCGCCTGCCTGCTGGAAGGCTTCGTGCCGTTCACCGGCGAAGTGTCGCTGATCGCCGTGCGTGCCCGCGATGGCGAAACCCTTTTCTACCCGCTGGTGCACAACACCCACGACAGCGGCATCCTCAAGCTGTCCGTGGCCAGTACCGATCACCCGTTGCAGGCCCTGGCCGAAGACTATTCCAGCCGCGTGCTCAAGCAGCTGGACTACGTCGGGGTGATGGCCTTCGAGTTCTTTGAAGTGGACGGTGGCCTCAAGGCCAACGAAATCGCGCCACGGGTGCACAACTCCGGGCACTGGACCACCGAAGGCGCCGAGTGCAGCCAGTTCGAAAACCACCTGCGGGCGGTGGCGGGCTTGCCGCTGGGCTCCACGGCCAAAGTCGGCGAGAGCGCCATGCTCAATTTCATCGGTTCGGTGCCGCCCGTGGAGCGTGTGATCGCCATCGATGATTGCCACCTGCATCACTACGGCAAGGCCTTCAAGGCCGGGCGCAAGGTCGGCCACGCCAACCTGCGTTGCAAGGACCGTGCGACGCTGCAGGCGCAGATCCTCAAGGTCGAAGCGCTGATCGCCGAACAATAAGCCTGGCGATGACGGGAACCATTGGTTGCCGCCGTCCCTCTGATTGCAGGATGGCAAAGCCTGACCAGGCTTTGGCATGACTCACACCAATCAGAGGGAAATGCCATGGGTATCATCGGAACCATCTTTATCGGCTTGATCGTCGGCCTGCTGGCGCGCTTCCTCAAGCCCGGCGACGACAGCATGGGCTGGATCATGACCATCCTGCTGGGTATCGCCGGCTCCCTGGCCGCGACCTACGGTGGTCAGGCGCTGGGTATCTACCAGGCCGGTCAAGGCGCAGGCTTCATCGGCGCACTGGTCGGTGCCATCGTACTGCTGGTGATCTACGGCCTGATCAAAAGGAAGTAATCAGCCGACAAAGTCCTCTGCGCTGCGCAGGCGCAGAGGGCTAGAATACTCGGCACTTGAATTTGCCGAGCTTCTCCATGCGCCGTCTACTGTTGACACTCCTCTTGCTGGGCTCAGGCCTGGCGCACGCCGGTGAACTGCCGGAAACCGACTGGCTCGACCTGATGCCCCTGTCGGACCAGAAAGCCCTCGAAGCCATGCCCGAGATCGACCATAACTCCCCCGAAGCCCAAGGCACGTTCACCGACAAGGGTGGCCTCAAGCAAAGCAAGGGGTTGCCGGCGGTGATGTATTCCACCAAGACGGTGGCCGCCATGAACGGCAAGAACATCCGCATCGGCGGCTACCCGGTGCCGCTGGAAACCGATGCAAAGGGTCGCAGCACGCTGTTCTTCCTGGTGCCATACCCGGGCGCCTGTATCCACGTGCCGCCACCGCCGCCCAACCAGCTGGTGCTGGTGCGCTATCCCAAGGGGCTGAAGCTGGATGATATCTACACGCCGCTGTGGGTCACGGGAACGTTGAAGGTGGAGAAGGTGAATAACGATCTGGCGGATGCGGCGTATGCGCTGGACGCGGGCAAGGTCCGCGTAGTGAAGGAATCCGACCTGTAAGAAACCTGCCCGTGCGGGAGCTGGCTTGCCTGCGATGCAGACGCCTCGGTGTGTCAGTAATATCGAGGTGATGCTATCGCAGGCAAGCCAGCTCCCCCAGTTGAATCGGGTTTACAGGGGGAGGGTTGTGATGCTCACGGCCAGGGTGTGGCTTTCGCCCGGGGCCAATGCCACCACATCATCCAGCACATTCGCCGTCTCGATGCACAACATGCCCGTCCAGCCATCGTTGGCCATGTCGTCGAAGGCTTTGGCGCGTTCGGTCCAGGGGTTCCAGATGACGGTGGAGTGGGAGCCCTGGCTGGTGAGCTGGATGCGGCGCTGCCAGTCTTTGTCGACGATGTTGAGCTGCGTCGGAGTGTCGAGATAGATACGGTCGGTCTCGGCGGCGAACGGTAGTAGGCCGGACTGCTGTTTCTCGGTCCAGCCATCGGCGGTATCGATATACGTCAGGCCATCCAGACCCTCAACCTGCACGTTGCGCACATCGCTGACCGCGAAATAGGTGTGCAGCGCCTGGCTGAGTGTCACGGTGTGGTCGTCACGGTTGTGGCTGGTCAGGCGGATGTGCAGTGGGTCGTCCAGCAGCAGGCTCAGCTTCAGGTCGACCTGATGGGGCCAGCCAGGAAAACCGCCGACAGGCGCTGGCAGGACCAGGTCCACACGCAGTGCTTCACCTTCGAGTTCGGTCGCAGCCAATTCCCAGATCGCAGTTCGCACAAAGCCATGGGCACCGGCCGGCTGTTCGCTCTGGCGCATCGCCTTCACGCTCTGCGGGTTGCGGTCGAACACGCCAAACCATGGCCAGCACACCGGCACACCGGTACGAATGCCTTTGCCTTGCTTGAACACCGCGTCGGGGTTCGGCCATATCAGCGGCTGCTCGCCTTGACGCTGATAGCTGAAGATATGCGCGCCCTGTTGGGCCACCATCAGTTCGGCGCCGTTGTGGCGAATACGCCAGCAGTCCAGCTCGTCGATCTTTACGGTTTCAACGTGGGGCGTCGGCATGTCACAGCTCTCTCAATGGCAGGCAATGGGGCAATGGACCGTCAAAACCGCGCGAGGTTTAACGCGCGCGTGACGGCACCGAGCGGGTGCGACCACTGCCATCGATGGCGACGAACACGAAGACCGCCTCGGTCACCTTGCGCCATTCACTGGACAGCGGGTCGTCGCTCCACACTTCGACCATCATCTGGATCGAGCTGCGGCCGATTTCCAGGGCCTGGGTATAGAAGGACAACTGCGCGCCCACCGCCACCGGTACCAGGAAGGCCATGCGATCAATCGCCACGGTGGCCACGCGACCACCGGCGACCTTGCTGGCCATTGCCGTGCCAGCCAGGTCCATCTGCGCAACCAGCCAGCCGCCGAAGATATCGCCAAAACCGTTGGTTTCACGGGGGAGCGCGGTGATTTGCAGGGCGAGATCGCCTTGCGGGATTGGATCTTCTTGTTCGAGTTCGATCATGCCGAGGGTGCCTCTGACCCGTGACGCTTCATGGGTATTTCAAATGGATAGCCGTCTTGCGAAAAAACGTTTCAGCACCAACATACACCGCTCGATGCGTTTCTCGTAAGGCGTACTGAAGGGAAACTCTGCCAAATCGGCTGGATGGCACCCAACGGCGTTTTGGCACAGCAGCCCGTCAAGACTGCGGGTCTTGCACTTGCAAGGGCCGAGTATATCCACAGGTTGGCGTCACTACGACCTCCGGGGACTCATTTGGTCATTAATCAAGCGCTGTACGGGGGCTTTTGCGCGCAACTGTTCTCCTGGCGCTGTGCTTTTACAAGCGATTTGCTATCTTGCCAAGCCGCCGCCCGTCACGGCGTGTGTCCTTCATTACGCTGATTACTATAAGAGAAGCCTTGCCATGTCCTCCGTGCCCGCAAGCAGTGCGCCACCTTCGCGCCCGCTGACCCGCAACGACTATAAAACCCTGTCGCTGTCTGCCTTGGGCGGGGCGCTGGAATTCTACGACTTCATCATCTTCGTGTTTTTCGCCACCGTGGTCGGAAAACTGTTCTTTCCCGTCGACATGCCCGAATGGCTGCGCATGATGCAGACCTTCGGCATCTTTGCGGCCGGCTACCTGGCGCGCCCGCTGGGCGGCATCATCATGGCGCACTTCGGCGACCTGCTGGGCCGCAAGAAGATGTTTACCCTGAGCATCTTCATGATGGCCGTGCCGACGCTGATCATGGGCCTGCTGCCAACCTACGCACAGATCGGCCTGTGGGCGCCGCTGTTATTGCTGTTGATGCGCGTCATCCAGGGCGCGGCCATTGGCGGCGAAGTGCCCGGCGCCTGGGTGTTCGTCTCCGAACACGTTCCGCCGCGCCACATTGGCTACGCCTGCGGCACCCTGACCAGCGGCCTCACCGCCGGCATCCTGTTGGGATCGCTGGTGGCCACCGCCATCAACACGCTTTATAGCCCCGAGCAGGTCTCGGATTACGCCTGGCGTATCCCGTTCCTGCTTGGTGGGGTGTTCGGCCTGCTGTCGGTGTACCTGCGGCGCTGGCTGCATGAAACGCCGATCTTCGCCGAGATGCAGCAACGCAAGGCCCTGGCCGCCGAGCTGCCGTTGCGTGCGGTACTGCGCGACCACCGTGGCGCCATCGTGCTGTCGATGCTGCTGACCTGGTTGCTGTCGGCCGGCGTCGTGGTGGTTATCCTGATGACCCCGACCGTGCTGCAAACCGTCTACCACTTCAGCCCGACAGTAGCGCTGCAGGCCAACAGCCTGGCCATCGTGACCCTGAGCCTGGGTTGCATCGCTTCCGGCGCACTGGCCGACCGCTTCGGTGCCGGGCGCGTGCTGGTCAGCGGTTGTCTGCTGCTGCTGGCGACGTCGTGGACGCTGTACCACAGCCTCATCGAGCACCCGAACTGGCTCTTCCCGCTGTACACCCTGACCGGCCTGTTTGTCGGCGTGATCGGTGTGGTGCCTTACGTCATGGTCAAAGCCTTCCCGCCGGTGGTGCGTTTCAGCGGGTTGTCGTTTTCCTACAACGTGGCCTACGCCATCTTCGGCGGGCTGACGCCGCTGGCGGTGTCGTTGCTGATGAAGGAAAGCCCGATGGGTCCTGCCTACTATGTTGCCGCGCTGTGTGTGATGGGCGCGCTGGTGGGCGGGTACCTCTGGAAGCGTGGACGCTGATTGATGGGTCCCACGCTTGCGTGGGAATCCCCTTGGGACGCTCAAGTCCCCCTTGCTTGCGATAGTGGCCTTTCATCTAACTGTCATATTCTCGACATAGAGTGTTCACACGGCCTCTCGATACTTGGCCCCGATCCAACTATCCCTATCTGCTAGGAGCAAGGCATGAAACTGAAGCGTTTGATGGCGGCAATGACTTTTGTCGCTGCTGGCGTTGCGACCGCCAACGCGGTGGCCGCTGGTGTTGACCCGGCAATCCCGGCTTATGTTAAGACCACTGGTGTGTCGGGCAACCTGTCCAGCGTCGGTTCCGATACCCTGGCTAACCTGATGACCCTGTGGGCCGAGGGTTATAAGAAGGAATACCCGAACGTCAACATCCAGATTCAAGCTGCCGGCTCCGCCACTGCACCCCCTGCGCTGACTGAAGGCACCTCCAACCTGGGCCCGATGAGCCGCAAGATGAAGGACACCGAGCTGGCTGCCTTCGAGCAGAAGTACGGCTACAAGCCCACCGCTATTCCGGTGGCCGTGGATGCCCTGGCTGTGTTCGTGCACAAGGACAACCCGATCCAGCACCTGACCATGGAACAGGTCGACGCTATCTTCTCGTCGACTCGCCTGTGCGGTGCCAAAGCCGACGTGAAAACCTGGGGCGACCTGGGTGTGACCGGCGACCTGGCCAACAAGCCGGTGCAACTGTTCGGTCGTAACTCGGTCTCCGGCACCTACGGCTACTTCAAGGAAGAAGCCCTGTGCAAAGGCGACTACAAGCCTAACGTGAACGAACAGCCTGGCTCGGCTTCGGTTGTGCAGTCGATCAGTTCTTCGCTCAACGGCATCGGTTACTCGGGCATCGGCTACAAGACTGCCAGCGTGAAAACCGTGGCCCTGGCCAAGAAAGGCAGCACGGACTTCATCGAAGACACCGAAGAAAACGCCCTGAACGGCAAGTACCCGCTGTCGCGTTTCCTCTACGTTTACGTCAACAAAGCCCCGAACAAGCCGCTGGCACCGCTGGAAGCCGAGTTCGTGAAGCTGGTACTGTCGAAGCAGGGCCAGGAAGTTGTCGTGAAAGACGGCTACATCCCACTGCCAGCCAAGGTTGCCGCCAAGGCACTGGCTGACCTGGGTCTGAAAGAAGGCAACTAAGCCCGTAATACCGGGTGTAGATGCACGCTTCTCTGTGGGAGCGGGCTGCCCGCGATGCTGGCGACGCGGTTTAACGTTGAACCGTGTTGATGCCATCGCGGGCAAGCCCGGCTCCCACACAAGCGGCCTGCACCAAAAATTCTTTTATCCGCTGCCAGCCTCGCTGCGCGGCGGATTTCCTGCGTCACCGCATTGTCATCTTTCTGTCATACAGGACCGCTAGGGTGTGCGCATGAATGATCTGGCCAATTCCACCATGACGACGACTTCCCCCCCCAAGCGCATTGATTTCAATACGCCTGAGCTGCAACGCAAGCGCCGCATTCGCGCGCTCAAGGACCGCCTGACCCGCTGGTACGTGTTGGTCGGCGGTCTCGCCGTCCTCGGCGCCATCACGCTGATTTTCTTCTTTCTTGCCTATGTAGTGGCACCGCTGTTCCAGGGCGCCTCGCTGACCAGAGAAGACGCACTCACCCCGGCCTGGATCCAGGACGCGGGCAAGCCGCTGATGATTTCCCTTGAGGAACAGAACCAGGTGGCCATGCGGGTTTCCGACAAAGGCCAGGCGCTGTTCTTTGACATCACCACCGGCGCAGAACTCAAGCGTGTCGACCTGCCGCTGCCGGCCGGTGCCAGCGTGGCATCCATCGGTGAAGACCAGCCCGGCAGCCCGCTGGTGGTGCTCGGCCTGTCCAACGGTCAGTCTCTGGTGTTCCGCCACACCTATAAGGTGTCCTACCCGGACGGCAAGAAAACCATCAGCCCTGCCATCGAATACCCGTACGGCGAAACGCCGATCGTATTGGATGACGCCGGTCGCCCGCTGGAGCACGTGGCCCTCAACGCCACCGACTCCACGCTAGTGCTGGCCGGCTCCGCCGGCTCGTTCCTGAACGTGCTGTCCCTGAGCCGCGAAGAAAACATGATGACCGGCGAAGTCACCAGCGAGCAGAAGCGCATCGAGCTGCCGCAGATGACCGAGCCGGTGAAGGCGATCTTCATCGACCCGCGCCAGCAATGGCTGTACGTGATCAACGGCCGCGCCCTGGCCGATGTGTTCAGCCTGCGCGACAAAAACCTCAACGGTCGCTACAAATTGCTCGAAGACGGCAACGCCGAAATCACCGCCAGCACTCAGCTGGTAGGCGGTATCTCGCTGATCGTCGGTAACTCCAAGGGTGGCCTGGCCCAGTGGTTCATGGCCCGCGACCCGGATGGCGAGCGGCGCCTGAAGCAGATCCGCACGTTCCAGATGGGCACCTCGCCCATTGTGGAAATCAGCGCCGAAGAGCGTCGCAAGGGCTTCACCGCACTGGATGCGTCCGGCCAGTTCGGCGTATTCCACAGCACCGCGCACCGCACCCTGCTGGTCGATCCGGTGGTCGACGGCCAGGGCGTGTACGGCCTGTCGCCTCGGGCCAACCGGGTGATCGTCGAGGCCGGTGGCAAGCTGCAACCGTTGCTACTCGACAACCCGCACCCCGAGGTTTCATGGAGCGCGCTGTGGAGCAAGGTCTGGTACGAGAACTACGACGAGCCCAAATACGTCTGGCAATCGACCGCCGCCAATACCGATTTCGAACCCAAGATGAGCCTCGCACCGCTGACCTTCGGCACCCTGAAGGCAGCGTTCTACGCCATGCTGCTGGCCGCGCCGCTGGCGGTGGCCGCAGCGATCTACACCGCCTACTTCATGGCGCCGAGCCTGCGCCGCAAGGTCAAGCCGGTGATCGAGTTGATGGAAGCCATGCCGACGGTGATCCTTGGCTTCTTCGCCGGTCTGTTTCTCGCGCCGTATGTGGAGGGGCATCTGCCGGGGATTTTCAGCCTGCTGATGCTGCTGCCGATTGGCATCCTGGTGGCCGGTTTCGTGTTCAGCCGCCTGCCTGAGTCGATCCGCCTGCGGGTTCCCGATGGCTGGGAAAGCGCGATCCTGATCCCGGTGATCCTGTTTGTGGGCTGGCTGTCGCTGTACATGAGCCCGTACCTGGAAACCTGGTTCTTCGGCGGTGACATGCGCATGTGGATCTCCCACGACCTGGGCATTACCTACGACCAGCGCAACGCGCTGGTGGTGGGCCTGGCGATGGGTTTTGCGGTGATCCCGAACATCTACTCCATCGCCGAAGACGCCGTGTTCAGCGTGCCGCGCGGCCTGACCCTGGGCTCGCTGGCGCTGGGCGCCACGCCGTGGCAGACCATGACCCGCGTGGTGATCCTGACCGCCAGCCCGGGGATTTTCTCGGCGCTGATGATCGGCATGGGCCGCGCCGTGGGTGAGACCATGATCGTGCTGATGGCCACCGGCAACACCCCGGTGATGGAGATGAACCTGTTCGAAGGCCTGCGCACGCTGGCGGCCAACGTCGCGGTAGAAATGCCGGAGTCGGAAGTCGGCGGCAGTCACTACCGCGTGCTGTTCCTCTCGGCGCTGGTGCTGCTGCTGTTCACCTTCGTCATGAACACCCTCGCCGAGCTGATCCGTCAGCGTCTGCGCAAGAAATACTCGTCGCTTTAAGAAAGGTAGAAGTCTGTGAAACAGAACTCCCTGAACGGATGGTTCAAGAGCGGCGCCCCCGGCGTCTGGATCAGCGGTGGCGCGGTGTCCATCGCGGTCATCATGACCCTGGGTTTGCTGGCCGTGATTGCGGTGCGTGGCCTGGGCCACTTCTGGCCGGCCGACCTGATCCAGGCCAGCTACAACGTGCCGGGCCAGGAAAACCATATTGTCATCGGCGAAGTGGTGCAGAAGGAAGAAGTACCGCGTGAACGCCTGAAAAGCGCGGGCCTGCCGGTGCCCGATGCGGGCCCGGAGTTCATGACCCGTGAGCTGATCAAGGTCGGCAACCGTGACCTCAACGGCAATGACTTCACCTGGATTGTCGGCGAATGGTTGAAGGACCAGACCACGCCGAAGAACCTCATGACCATCGAGCGTCGTGAGTGGGGCAATTTCTACGGCACCCTGGTCAACGTCAAACAGGACGGCAAGGTGATCGCCGAGGGCGAGGCTGCGTGGCCGGAGCTGCAAGCCCGCGTCGACCGTGTGAACGCGCTGGCCGCCCAGCTCAAGACGCTGGAGAAATCCGACATTGGTGCGATCAACGCCGGTCTCGAACGCATCCGCCTGCACGGTCGCAAGCTGGAACTGGAAGGCAAGCTCGACGCCGCCGCCCAGGCCGACATGGAGACTGACCGCGCTGAGCTGAACGCGCGTTATCAGGATATCGAGGCGCGTCTGGCCGACCTGCATGCCCAGTTCAACCGCGATGCGCTGACGGCGCGCGACGGCAATGGCAAGGAAATTGAAATCGGCATCGGTAAGGTGGTGCACGCCTACCAGCCGAACGCGATGGGCACGCTGACCAAGATCGGCTTCTACTTCAGCAAGGTCTGGGAATTTCTGAGCGATGACCCACGGGAAGCCAACACCGAAGGCGGGATCTTCCCGGCGATTTTCGGCACCGTGATGATGACGCTGATCATGGCGATGATCGTGACGCCGTTCGGCGTACTGGCGGCGGTGTACCTGCGCGAATATGCCAAGCAGAACACCCTGACGCGGGTTATCCGCATCGCCGTGAACAACCTGGCGGGCGTCCCGGCCATCGTCTATGGCGTGTTCGGCCTGGGCTTCTTCGTGTATGTGCTGGGTGGCTCGGTGGACCGCCTGTTCTTCGCCGAAGCCCTGCCGGCACCCACCTTCGGCACGCCGGGCCTGCTGTGGGCCTCGCTGACCCTGGCGCTGCTGGCAGTGCCGGTGGTGATCGTGGCCACCGAAGAAGGCTTGGCGCGCATACCGCGCACCGTGCGTGAAGGCTCCCTGGCGCTGGGTGCAACCAAGGCGGAAACGCTGTGGAAGATCGTGCTGCCAATGGCCAGCCCGGCCATGATGACCGGCATGATCCTCGCCGTGGCCCGCGCCGCTGGCGAAGTGGCGCCGCTGATGCTGGTGGGCGTAGTGAAACTGGCGCCGTCGCTGCCGGTGGACGGCAACTACCCGTACCTGCACCTGGACCAGAAGATCATGCACCTGGGCTTTCATATCTACGACGTTGGCTTCCAGAGCCCCAACGTCGAAGCGGCTCGCCCCCTGGTGTACGCCACTGCGCTGTTGCTGGTGCTGGTGATCGCCACGCTCAACCTGTCGGCGGTGTGGATCCGTAACCACCTGCGCGAGAAGTACAAAGCGTTGGACAGCTAAAGCCATTAGCCACAAGCGGCAAGCTACAAGCCGCTTTTGCTCAAATCTTGCAGCTTGCAGCTAGACGCTGGCAGCTACGAACGGAGTGAGACCATGCAACATGAAACCCAATCCCACGGCATCAACATGTCCGCCCTGGGTCGCGACAAGCAGAGCCTGAGCCTGGCCCAGGAAACCGTGGCCATCGAAGTGCCTGGCCTGAGCCTGTACTACGGTGAAAAGCAGGCGCTGTTCGACGTCAGCATGAACATCCCCAAGCAGCGCGTGACCGCCTTCATCGGCCCGTCCGGCTGCGGCAAGTCCACGCTGCTGCGCACCTTCAACCGCATGAACGACCTGGTGGACGGCTGCCGTGTGGAAGGCGCGATCAACCTCTACGGCACCAACATCTATCGCAAGGGCGAAGACGTGGCCGAGCTGCGTCGTCGCGTCGGCATGGTGTTCCAGAAGCCCAACCCGTTTCCCAAGACCATCTACGAAAACGTGGTGTACGGCCTGCGCATCCAGGGCATCAACAAGAAGCGCGTCCTCGACGAAGCGGTGGAGTGGGCGCTCAAGGGCGCGGCACTGTGGGACGAGGTCAAGGACCGCCTGCACGAATCGGCACTCGGCTTGTCCGGCGGCCAGCAGCAGCGTCTGGTGATCGCACGTACCATCGCCGTGGAGCCGGAAGTGCTGCTGCTCGACGAACCCTGCTCGGCCCTCGACCCGATCTCCACGCTGAAAGTCGAAGAGCTGATCTACGAACTCAAATCCAAATTCACCATCGTCATCGTGACCCACAACATGCAGCAGGCGGCACGGGTTTCCGACTACACCGCGTTCATGTACATGGGCAAGCTGGTGGAATTCGGCGACACCGACACCCTGTTCACCAATCCGGCGAAGAAGCAGACCGAGGACTATATTACGGGGCGGTATGGCTAGTTGGAGCAGCTGCGAGCCGCAAGCTTCAAGCGGCAAGTAAGAGCAGTTCAATGCAACGACACCTATCAACTTGTAGCTTGTGGCTTACAGCGTTTGCGGAGCAAACCCATGATTAGCAAAGAAGGCCTCACCCATCACATCTCCGCGCAGTTCAACGCCGAGCTTGAGGAAGTGCGCAGCCACCTCCTGGCGATGGGCGGGCTGGTAGAGAAGCAAGTCAACGATGCGGTCACCGCGCTGATCGAGGCCGACTCGGGCCTGGCCCAGCAAGTGCGCGAGATCGACGACCAGATCAACCAGATGGAACGCAATATCGACGAGGAATGCCTGCGCATTCTCGCCCGTCGCCAGCCGGCGGCCTCCGACCTGCGTCTGATCATCAGCATTTCCAAGTCGGTGATCGACCTTGAGCGCATCGGCGACGAAGCCACCAAGATCGCGCGCCGGGCCATCCAGCTGTGCGAAGAAGGCGAAGCGCCGCGCGGCTACGTGGAAGTGCGCCACATTGGCGATCAGGTGCGCAACATGGTGCGCGATGCCCTCGACGCATTTGCCCGCTTCGATGCCGATCTGGCGCTGTCGGTGGCGCAGTACGACAAGATCATCGACCGCGAATACAAGACGGCCCTGCGCGAGCTGGCCACCTACATGATGGAAGACCCACGCTCTATCTCGCGGGTCCTGAACATTATCTGGGTGCTGCGCTCGCTGGAACGCATCGGCGATCACGCGCGCAATATCTCTGAACTGGTGATTTATCTGGTGCGCGGCACCGACGTACGGCACATGGGCCTCAAGCGCATGAAAGCCGAAGTTGAGGGCACTGCCGATCAAATGCCTAATGTTCCGGGCGAACCTGACGATAAGTAAGGTTGCCCGTGAAATTAACGCCCGGCCATTGGCCGGGCGTTTTCGTTTGGGGCCAGTTGAATGTTATTGCGCCAAAGGCGAAATAAAGTCCGAACGTAATTGCAGAGTTTTGGCAAAATGCCATCAGTCAGGCGTGCTGCCAGCCAAGGTTTTTAAAGGATGAAGGGTCGATGAGTAAAGTCAGTGTATTGGTGGTGGATGACGCCTCGTTTATTCGCGACCTGGTGAAGAAGTGCCTGCGCAATTACTTCCCGGGGATCAAGCTTGAAGACGCGGTAAACGGCAAAAAGGCGCAATCCATCCTGATGCGCGAAGCCTACGACCTGGTTTTGTGCGACTGGGAAATGCCGGAGATGTCCGGCCTGGAGTTGCTGACCTGGTGCCGCGAACAGGAACACCTGAAGGCCATGCCCTTCGTGATGGTGACCAGCCGTGGCGACAAGGAAAACGTGGTGCAGGCGATCCAGGCCGGTGTTTCCGGCTACGTCAGCAAGCCGTTCACCAACGAGCAGTTGCTGAGCAAGGTGCGCCAGGCGCTGCACAAGGTAGGCCGCCTCGACGCGCTGATCGCCAGCGCACCGACCAGGATGAGCTCGGCCTTCGGCAACGATTCCCTGAGCGCCCTCACCGGCGGCAAGCCCGAAGCCGTCCGGGCGGCTCCGGTGGCGGCGCCGAGCAAAGGCCTGCTCAACATCCCACCGCCGTCCGCCCCGGCTGCTTCGCCTGCCAGCGGTCGTGGCCAGGGCCAGTTGCGTCTGTCCAGCGGCACCCAGCAGTGCGTGATCAAGGCCCTGAGCATCAAGGAGGCGCTGCTGGTGGTGCGTCGCGGCGAAGTACTGCCCCAGGTGCTGGAAAGCGCCGTGCTCGACCTTGAGCAGGGCGACAACGCCGAAGTCGCGCGCCTCAACGGCTACCTGCACGCCATCGCCGCCTTCGAGCCCAGGCCCGACAGCGACTGGCTGCAACTGACCTTCCGGTTCATCGACCAGGATGCGCAGAAGCTCGACTACATCTCCCGCCTGATCGCGCGCGGCACGGCGCAGAAGCATTTTGTGCCGGGTGCCTGATCTTCCCATGTGGGAGGGGCTTGGTCTCTCTCATCATCAAGCGCCGCGCATGAGTATTTCCAGCCGACCACCTCTCTGTGGCAAGCCCTAATGCCGTTCAGTTAAGGAAATTTTGTGGGCTTATTGTGGCGAGCGGGCTTGCCCCGCGTTGGGGTGCGAAGCGCCCCCAATCAAGGAAAACGCGGTGTACCTGATACTGCACAGTGTGGTCTTGGGGCTGCTGCGCAGCCCAACGCAGGACAAGCCTGCTCGCCACAGGGAATCTGCGCTTAACTGAACGGCATTAGGGCAAGCCCGCTCGCCCCTCGCTACACAAGATTCAATCCAGCATCACAACCTTGGCCAGCACGATCTTCGGCCCTTTCATCTTCTTGATGATGATCCGCAGGCCTTCCACCTCCAGCACTTCTTCTTCTTCCGGCACCCGTTTCAAGGTGTCGTAGATCAGGCCGGCCAGGGTTTCGGCTTCGATGTGGTCCAGGTCCACGCCCAGCAGGCGTTCGACCTTGAACAGCGGGGTGTCGCCGCGCACCAGCAGTTTGCCCGGCTGGTAGGCCAGGATGCCGCGCTCGGCCTTGCGGTGTTCATCCTGGATATCGCCCACCAGCACTTCCAGCACATCCTCCATGGTGAGGTAGCCGATAATGTTGCCGTCGGCTTCTTCCACCAGGGCAAAGTGCGCGCCGCCCTTGCGGAACTGCTCCAGCAACTGCGACAACGGCATGTGTCGCGACACGCGCTCCAGCGGACGCGTCAGCTCGGCCAGGTTGAATGACTCGGGGATGTGATCGAGCGCCGCCAGCTCCAGCAGCAGGTCCTTGATGTGCAGCAGGCCGACGAATTCATTGCGCTCGGCGTCATACACCGGGTAGCGGCTGAATTTGTGGCGGCGAAACAGCGCGAGGATTTCCTTGAGCGGGGCATTGAAGTCCAGGGTTACCAGGTCTTCCCGGGAGTTGGCCCAGTCGACCACTTCCAGCTCGCCCATCTCCACGGCCGAGGCCAGTACGCGCATGCCTTGGTCGCTTGGGTCCTGGCCACGGCTGGAGTGCAGGATCAGCTTGAGTTCTTCACGGCTGTAATGGTGCTCATGGTGCGGGCCAGGCTCGCCCTGGCCTGCGATACGCAAGATAGCGTTGGCGCTGGCGTTGAGCAGGTAGATCGCCGGGTACATCGCCCAGTAGAACAGGTAGAGCGGCACTGCCGTCCACAGCGACAGCAGCTCGGGCTTGCGAATCGCCCAGGATTTGGGCGCCAGCTCGCCGACCACGATGTGCAGGTAGGAAATCACAAAGAAGGCGGCAAAGAACGACACACCCTTGATCACTTCCGGCGATTCGACGCCTGCGGCACCCAGCAAGGGCTCGAGGATATGCGCAAACGCCGGCTCACCGACCCAGCCCAGGCCGAGGGAGGCGAGGGTGATACCCAACTGGCAGGCCGACAGGTAGGCGTCGAGCTGGCTGTGCACGGTGCGCAGGATCTGCCCGCGCCAGCCGTTGGTGTGGGCGATGGCCTCCACCCGGGTGGAGCGCAGCTTGACCATGGCAAATTCCGCGGCAACGAAGAAACCGTTGAGCAGTACCAGGACCAGAGCAAAAAGAATCATGCCGAAATCGGCGAAGAGTGTGGCGAAGGTGATACCAGGGGAAGGGTCCATGATGGGGTTTTGCGGGTTCCGTGTGTTCAATTAGGGATGGCAGGCAGGCCCCGAAAGGCAGGCGCAAGGCGGCCAATGTAGCGGCTGGCGGGGCGCTTGCCTAGTACCCGCTGGCGCGCGGGCTCTGGAATACCGCTTCCAGGTCAACACAATTCCAATGTGGGAGGGGGCTTGCTCCCGATAGCGGTGGGTCAGAGCCACACAGGCTGGCTGATCCACCGCTATCGGGAGCAAGCCCCCTCCCACAGGGGATCTACAGTGTTCTTGGGTTACAGGTCTTCGTCGACCAGGGGCGAACGCGTCACCTGCGTTGGCGGAAAATGGCAGGTGAACGTACTGCCATGCCCCAGCACGCTGCTGATTTCCAGGCGTGCGCGATGGCGCAGCAGCACATGCTTGACGATGGCCAGGCCCAGGCCGGTGCCGCCGGTATTGGAGTTGCGGCTGGAGTCGACGCGGTAGAAACGCTCGGTCAGGCGCGGCAGGTGCTTGGCGTCGATGCCGATGCCGGAGTCCTGCACGCTCAGGTGCGCGCCGTGTTCGTCGGCCCACCAGCGGACGCGGATGTTGCCCTTGTCCTGGGTGTACTTCACGGCGTTGAACACCAGGTTGGAAAATGCACTGCGCAACTCGCCTTCGCTGCCCTTGAGCAGGATCGACGGGTCGGCTTCCAGGCTGATCTGCTGCCCGCGCTCGCCGGAGAGGGCCTGGGCGTCGTTCTTGATGGTGTGCAACAGGCTTTTCACCACCACCGGATGGTTATCCGAGGGGTAGTCGGTGGCTTCCAGCTTGGCCAGCAACAGCAAATCGTTGAGCAGGGTCTGCATGCGCGAACCCTGCTGCTGCATCTGTTGCAAGGCGCGGGTCCAGCGCGGGTTGATCCCGTCGACGTTGTCCAGCAGCGTCTCCAGGTAGCCGCAGATCACCGTCAACGGCGTGCGCAGTTCGTGGGAAACGTTGGCAACGAAGTCCTTGCGCATCTGTTCCATCTGGTGGATGCGCGTGACATCGCGCACCAGCATCAGGTGTTCATTGTTGCCGTAACGCGTCAGGTACAGCTGGATGCGCACCCGGTCGTTGGTGGGCGAGGGGATTTCCAAGGCTTCTTCGAAGTTGTCCTGCTCGAAATATTCCTTGAAGCGCGGGTGGCGCACCAGGTTGGTGACCGGCTGACCGCTGTCCTGGGGCGTCTTGAGGCCCAGCAGGGTCTCGGCGGCGCGGTTCCACCATTCCAGGTTGCCGTCGCTGTCGAGCATGATCACCGCATCCTTGAGCGCGGCGGTGGACTCCTGCACTCGGTCGATCACCGCCTGCAGGCGCCCGCGCACCCGTTGGTCGCGGCGTTGCAGGTGGTAGATGCTGTCGAACACCTCACCCCACAGGCCGTAGCCGTCGGGGGGCGCTTCGTCGGGTTTGTGCTGGCGCAGCCATTCGTGCAGACGCAGCAATTGCTTGAGGGTCCAGCCCAGATACAGGGCGATACCCACCGCCAGGCTCCAGCCGTAATAACCGCTGATCAGGCCCACCAGCAGGCAGGCGGTGATCAGCAGCAGCATGTGGCGGATCAGGGTGCCATGCCAGTTTTGATTCACTTGAACATGCGTCCTTGTCAGCGGTTAAGTCAGGCGCTTAAGTCAGGCGCTTAAGTCAGAGGCGGGGCTCAGCCCTTGGTGGAAAACCGATAGCCGGTACCGCGCACGGTTTGTACCAGATTCTCGTAGGCATCGCCCAAGGCTTTGCGCAGGCGGCGGATATGCACGTCCACGGTACGCTCTTCCACGTACACATTGCCGCCCCACACCTGGTCCAGCAACTGGCCACGGGTGTAGGCACGTTCCTGGTGCGTCATGAAGAACTGCAGCAGGCGGTATTCGGTGGGCCCCATCTCCGCCGGTGTGCCGTCGATGGTCACACGGTGGCTGATCGGGTCCAGGATAAGGCCGCCGACTTCGATTGGCGCTTCACCATCGGTCGGCCCGGCGCGACGCAGTACGGCCTTCAGGCGCGCGACCAGCTCGCGTGGGGAAAACGGCTTGGTGATGTAGTCATCCGCGCCCACTTCCAGGCCCTGGATCTTGTTGTCCTCTTCGCCCTTGGCGGTGAGCATGATGATCGGGATGTCACCGGTCAGCTCGTCACGCTTGAGGCGGCGGGCCAGTTCGATGCCGGAGGTACCGGGCAGCATCCAGTCCAGCAGGATCAGGTCCGGCTTGCGGTCGACGATAATGGCATGGGCCTGCTGGGAGTTTTCCGCCTCCAGGCAGTCGTAGCCGGCCATTTCCAACGCAACGGCGATCATCTCGCGGATGGGCGCTTCGTCGTCGACGATCAGAATGCTCCTGCCAACCATGCTCGAAAATCCTCTTGTCATTTAACTGTCTTGCGCCGCATTAGATAACGGAATTATTGCAGTCGTGTGACAGTAATTTCTTCGCCTGGGCAATTCACGGCACTCTGGACTACCCTTTGGGTCCGAATCCTGACAACCACAAGAGGAAGGTTCCGATGACGTACCGCACTGTTTCCTGGAAAGCCCTGCTGGTATCGGCTGCACTGGCGCTGCCTGGCCTGGCATCCGCAGCAGAGCCTGCAATGACCAAAGACGGTCTGCTGGTGGACCACAAGGGCCTGACCCTCTACACCTTCGACAAGGATGCCGATGGCAAATCCGCGTGCAAGGACCAGTGCGCAATCAACTGGCCGCCGCTGAAGGCGGAATCCACCGACACCAAGGCCGGCGACTGGACCGTCATCACCCGTGACGATCAGACCAGCCAGTGGGCCTACAAGGGCAAGCCGGTGTACACGTTCAAGGGTGACACCAAGGCCGGGGAAAAGACTGGTGATGGCAAGGGTGGCGTCTGGCACGTCATCAAACCTTGAGACTGCGCCGCTGGTGAGCGCATCGGGAGCAAGCCCCCTCCCACATTTTGATCTGTGAATGCATTCAAATGTGGAAGGAGGCTTGCTCCCGATGGCCTCCGAACCGTCGCCGCAAACACCTCAGCGAACCGCGTAATCCAGCACAATCCCCACAAAAATCGCCAACCCCGCCCAGTGGTTGTGCAAAAACGCCTTGAAGCATTTCATGCGGTCCCTGTCCCGCGTGTACCAGAATTCCCACACAAAACAGCCCGCCGCCGCCAGCAGCCCCAACTGGAACCAGCCGCCCAGTTCGAACCGCGCGCCGGCCAGCAACAGGCACACCAGCGACAGGCCCTGCAGGGTGAGAATGATCACCCGATCGGCATCGCCAAACAGAATCGCCGTGGATTTCACCCCGATCCTCACATCGTCGTCGCGGTCGGTCATTGCGTAATAGGTGTCATACCCCACCGTCCACAGCAGGTTGGCGATATACAGCAGCCAGGCGGTGGCCGGCAGGTGGCCGGTTTCGGCGGTAAACGCCATCGGCATGCCCCAGGAAAACGCCGCGCCCAGCACCACCTGCGGGTAATAGGTGTAGCGCTTCATGAACGGATAGCTTGCCGCCAGCGCCAGGCCGCCGAGGGACAGCAGGATGGTGCTGGCATTGGTCAGCAGCACCAGCAGGAAACTGATGCCCATCAGCAGCGCAAAAAACACCAGTGCCTCTTTCGAGCTGATCCTGCCGCTGACCAGCGGGCGTTGTTCGGTGCGTTTCACGTGGCCGTCGACCTTGCGGTCGGCCCAGTCGTTGATCACGCAGCCGCCCGCACGGGTGAGCACCACGCCAAGCACGAAAATCACGATATTGAGCAGCGACGGCGCGCCCTTGCCGGCGATCCACAGCGCCCACAGTGTCGGCCACAGCAGCAGGTAGATGCCGATGGGCTTGTCCATGCGCGTCAACTGAATGAAATCCCAGGCCCTGGGGTTCAGGCGATTCAGGGACTTGAGCACACGTTGATACATCAGCAACTCTCCGGATGGTCATGCAGCGCCTGCCAGAAGCCCGGCAGGAAGGTTTCCGCCACCAGCACGCTCAATGCCCCGCGATCAAAGCGCGAGCGGCGTGCCCACAGCCTGTCGGCCTGGTCCGGCGTGGGCAGCCACTGGCGTGGGTAATGGCAGACCTCAATGGCCTGGCGGGTAAACGCGTGGTCACAGAACAACAACTCACCCAGCGAGCGGCTGCCCAGCGCGTCCATGTGCAAGCCGTCACCCTGCAACGCACTGCGCGACGCTACGCTGCGGGCAAATACCCACGGCTGGCCGTGCCCGCGCAGGTACACCTCCCGCACCCAGCCGAGCGTGGCTGGCGGCAGGCCCAGCGCCGCGCATTCGTCGTCCCGCAGCGCTTGCCAGCCTTCGACCAGCGGCGTCACGCTGAACGTGTCGTTGGACAACCCTGTCAGCCGCCGCGTGAGCGAGCCTTCGTCGAACAGCCAATCGAGGATCAGGGGCGCGGGTGTCGGGCGCAGAAGGCTCTGGGGCAGCCATTGGCAAGCATCGGAAAGCGCGGTTGAGTGCGGCACGGCGAGTCAGTATGGGCAGTAAAAGAGGCGCCGAGCTTATCATGGCGTCCTGACCTTTTGCCGGGCTGAACCGGCCCCATGCGTCGATCGTGCTTGCATCTGCCGGTCCCGATCAGTACAAAACGCCCTGAGCCGCGCGGCAACGCTGGTCTATCGACCGCCGGCCAAGATGCCTGGACCCTGAGGAAGCAAGTGATGAAGAAGTGGCAATGTATTGTCTGTGGCCTGATCTACAACGAAGCCGACGGCTGGCCGGATGATGGAATCCTGCCGGGCACCCGCTGGGAAGACGTCCCGGAAGACTGGCTGTGCCCGGATTGCGGCGTAGGCAAAATGGATTTCGAAATGATCGAAATCGGTTAATTACTGTTTTCAGAAACGTACTACAAGGAGAAAGGAATGAACGCACCTGTCGTGATCATCGGCACAGGACTGGCCGGTTACAACGTGGCCCGGGAGTTTCGCAAGCTCGACAGCGAAACCCCGTTGCTGCTGATCACCGCAGATGACGGGCGCTCCTACTCCAAGCCCATGCTCTCCACCGGCTTTGGCAAGAACAAGGAAGCCGATGGCCTGAGCATGGCTGAACCGGGCGCCATGGCCGAGCAACTCAAGGCCGAAGTGCGCACCCACACCCGCATCAGCGGCATTGACCCCGGCCACAAACGCCTGTGGATCGGCGAGGAAGCGGTGACCTACCGCGACCTGATCCTGGCCTGGGGCGCCGAAACCGTACGCGTGCCGGTTGAAGGCGATGCGGCTGAGCTGATTTTTCCGATCAACGACCTCGAAGACTACGCCCGCTTTCGCGCCGCCGCTGCGGGCAAACGTCGAGTGCTGGTGCTCGGCGCCGGCCTGATTGGCTGTGAATTCGCCAACGACCTGATCCTCGGCGGCTATGAAATCGACCTGGTGGCGCCGTGCGAACAAGTCATGCCGACTCTGCTGCACCCTGCGGCGGCCGCTGCGGTACAGGCCGGCCTGGAAGGCCTGGGCGCGCGTTTCCACCTGGGCCCGGTGCTCAACCGCCTGCAACGCACGGCGGATGGTCTTGAGGCCCACTTGTCGGACGGCAAGGTGATCCCGTGCGACCTGGTGGTATCGGCCATCGGCCTGCGCCCGCGCGTCGACCTCGCCGCCGCCGCCGGCCTGCAGATCAACCGTGGAATCATGGTGGACCGCCACCTCAAGACCTCCCATGGCAATATCTATGCCCTGGGCGACTGCGCCGAGGTCGATGGCCTGAACCTGCTGTACGTGATGCCCCTCATGACCTGCGCCCGCGCCCTGGCCCAGACCCTGGCCGGCAATGCCACGGCGGTCAGTTATGGGCCGATGCCGGTTACGGTGAAAACCCCGGTTTGCCCACTGGTGGTGTCGCCACCGCCACGGGGTACCGAAGGCGTGTGGAGTGTCGAAGGCGAGGGCGCCAACATCAAGGCCCTGTGCCGCGACGCCAGCGGCCGCCTGCTGGGTTACGCGCTGACCGGCAGCGCCGTGATGGAAAAACTGGCGCTCAACAAGGAACTCCCGCCTTTGCTGGCGTAAATGCCTGTCGTTCTGTCGGAATAAGCACGTTTTTGCCTAGAGAAAGGTCGCCGCGAGGCTGGCGCGGCGTCTGTGGGCATGCCATCCTCACTCCCGTCTGCCGCAGAGTAGAGCCTGCGGCGCTTTGGGCGCCGTTCCGCCAGAGAGTGGCACGGACATAACAACAAAAAACCGTCAAAGAGGCTTCATCTATGCGTAAACCAGAACTCGCAGCCGCCATCGCTGAAAAAGCGGACCTGACCAAAGAACAGGCCAACCGTGTGCTCAACGCCGTCCTCGAAGAAATCACCGGCGCCCTGCACCGCAAGGACAGCGTCACCCTCGTTGGTTTCGGCACCTTCCTGCAACGCCACCGCGGCGCCCGCACCGGCAAAAACCCGCAGACCGGCGAGCCGGTGAAAATCAAGGCGAGCAACACCGTTGCGTTCAAGCCGGGCAAGTCGTTGAAGGACAGCGTTAATCCGTAAGGGGCAGTACTGCCTCGAAGGGAGGCGGGGTGGTACGGAAAAAAATGGGCAAGCCGACTGGGTCGGGTGCCCATTTTTGCTGCGTAAAAACAGCAGTTGGCTCTGGATCAGGTTGCCGAGTTCGTCGTAGTGGTGTTGCAGGTTGCCGCCGGCACTCTGTTCGCCAAGCAACTGACCGACAGCGTCGTAGGCGAAACCCAGGGCTTGGCCGTTGCCTTGCAAGTCGGTTAAGGGTTAAAGGGGATGAATTTATTTAACTATAAATTCTAAATGTCCACCTCGCTTAACTGCTAATCAACAAACTTGGGTGATGGTGTGGAAGGTTTTTTATTGTCATCAAAATATGGGTCAATCAATTTTTCGTCGAAATACCTTTGGTCTTCATTAGAGCGCGATTTCAAAAACTACTTTGCCAAAGCGATTTTTGATTTGGTAAGAGTTTTCATTGATTTCCGAACTTTTAAAGAGGTCGCTTCGGTCAATAAAGCCGGGAAGTTCATGCATCCAGATTTTATTCGCTGTCGGGCTGTTTTCTTCGTAATACCAGCCTTCACCCACTTGCGCATTAAGCAGTCTGTAAATATTTATTTTGCGTTTTTTGTCTTTGCTGATTTTTGACAGCTTTTTAATCGGAGTTTCTAGCTCAAACTGCAGTTCTGACACCGCTTCAGCAGTTGAGTTTATGATCTCCAAAGATGCGCTGTTACTATCTTTCCGTATTGCAATAGCAACAAGTGCCAGTCGTAACTCTTCCAGTAGTTTTTTGTCCTGGTTGAGGCGGTCCAGAGAGAGAAATTTTTTGAAATCAAAGTCCTCTATAAAAATGTTTGTCACGCCTAGGACGTTATCAAATAGATCTTCGTCGCCGCGTGGGCCAAGTGAAACAACTATTTTACTGCTGCCGTTTATTTCGACCTTGGGCAGTAATGTCATGAATATCTGAGTAATATGATGACTCAGTTGGCGTATGCGAACACCGTCTGTCAGAGCGGACGCATCACTTTCTTGCAGAGTAAGCATGTTCAAATTCATTGCGGTGCTCACTTCGAAAAACTAACGGTTATCAGGCATGCCGTACAATTTAAGGTAGCCATCTCTTGTGTCAACCTGTGGTAACGGGTTTTTGTGGATCGGTGAAGGCATGTCGCCGTTATTTCTCGCCGCATGTTTGTCCGTGATCTTTTGCTCAGTAGCTTTGGCTTGAAGTCGTGTCTTGTTTTTTTCGACGATCACTGCCTTGTAGCGCCCAGCTTGAGGCTTGTTCAGCGCATTGACCTGTTGGTTGGCACGCGGTGATGTACCATTTTTATTTAGCGGACGCCCGCTGATCCCCGGCTTCATCATTCGTCCTGTTTTTGTATCAACGATAACGTAGACGTGATTAGGATTTTTGCTCGAATGGCTGTTGCCGTGGACTTTTCCACTGTCTCCACACGTGAGACCTAATGGATCGATCCAGCCAAAGGGATTGTCGGCATAGAGGTAGGTATTGATCCCCCCCGCCAACCCAATCGGATCCGGCGTAGTAAACCTTCCCACATCCGGATCATAAAACCTGAACGTATTGAAATGCAGCCCCGTCTCCCGGTCCAGGTACTGCCCCTGGAACCGCAGGTTCTGCTCCTCAATGTAATAAGGTTCGCGCACTTCCTCCAGCGTGTTGCCCCACACCCGATACGTTGCGCACCAGACCTCATGGCCCTCCGCCTCGGTCAGCTGTTCCGGCAACCCATTCAGGTCGTTGTGGTAATAGCGAATTTTTTGCAGCGACCCAACGCCATCGACACGAGCCAGAGGCTCATATCCGCCGTCATCTTCATAAACATAAAGACTCGTCTGGCTGTGTTTATGCTCCTGCAACAACCGCAGGCCATCCCACGTAAATCGCGTCTCCCCCAACGGATACCCATCACTGCCGTGCTCGGTTTTTTCAATCCTGCGCCCCAGCGGGTCATAGGTCATCCTGACCACGCGGCCATCTTCGTTGCGCACTTCTATCAGCCGGCTTTCAGCGTCATATGCAAACCGCTGCACACCGCGCTTGGCGCTGCGTTTCTCGATCATCCGGCCAAACGCATCGTAGCGATAACGCTTGTCCTGATAGGTCAGCAGTTTGTTATGCACCACCAGTCCGGCACCTGCCTGCGGGCCGTCGAGCAGGTTGGCGGCGGCGTCGTAGGCGAAGGTTTCGCGCTGGCCGTGCAGGCTGTCCTGGCTGGCGATGATGCGGCCGGTGGCGTCGTAATGCAGCAGTTGGCGATGTTGTGCGGCGGGTTGCTGGTCGAGTTTGCCGATCAGGTTGTCGGCAGGGTCATAGTCGAACTGTTTTTGCGCCGCAGCGGGCAGCAGGGACGGCTGGTTGGCGTGACGGCGCTGGCGTGAGCGCAGTCGGCCGCTGCGGTCGTATTCGCTGCGGGTGCTGAGCTGGCCCTGTGTGCGCAGTACCTCGCGGTGCAGGCGGTCGCGCTCGAAGTCGCTGATCACCTGGCCGTCAAGGTTGATCTGGTGCAGATGGCCGCTGCCGTAGTACAGGCGATTGAGCCAGCGACCGTCGGGCAGTTGGCTCTGGATCAGGTTGCCGAGTTCGTCGTAGTGGTGTTGCAGGTTGCCGGCTGAACGCTGTTCGACCAGCAGTTGGCCGAGGGCGTCGTAGGCGAAGCCCAGGGTTTGGGCGTTGCCTTGCAGATCCGTGAAGGTGACCGCCGTGAGCTGATCGACCGCATCGTAGGCGTACTCGGTACGGCCATCGTCGGTGGTCTTGGCGATCAGTCGGCCAACCGAGTCGCGTTCCAGCTCATGCACGATAGGAGCTGGCGGGGTTTGCGGGACTACCGCCAGGCCACTGCCCTGCGGGGCGGGAACAGCGGTCACCGCAATCACATTATTCAGTGGGTCGTAGCTGTAACGCTTGGCGCTGCCGTCGAGATCCTGCTGTTCTGTCAGCCGATCCCCGGCATCCCAGGCGAATCGGTAGCGCTCACCGTTCTCGTTGATCAGCGCTTGCAGCCGCCCATAGCTGTCATAGCCGAACTGCACCTGTCGGCCGTGGGCGTCGGTACGCTGGCGGACCTGGCCGCGACGGTTGTGCTGATAAAGCGTGGTGTGCCCGGCCGGGTCGGTGTAACCCAGCAGTTGCCCGCTGACGTCGCGCTGGTATTGCTCGGTGCGTCCGTCCGGCAGTTGGCTGCTGAGCAGGCGGCCCTGGGCGTCATAGCTGAACAAGGTGCGCTCGCCGAGGGCGTCGGTGATCACCTGCAAGTTGCCGCGCGTGTCGTAGCCAAAGCGGGTTGGATAGCCCGAGCAATCAACGTGTTCCACCAACTGCCCGAACGGGTTCCAGCGCAGCTTTTTGCTCTTGCCGGTGGCGTCGATGATTTCCACCGGCTGGCCGTGGTCGTCATAGCGGTAGCGGGTGACGTGGCCCAGCGGATCGGTTTCGGCGACGCAGTTGCCACGCGCGTCGTAGCGATACTGCCAGCTGTTGTCGGCCGCGTCGGTTTCCACCAGTGGCAAGGCCCAATGCTCCAGCCACAACGTCGAATCACTGCGCCCCAACGGGTCGCTCTCGCCGATCAGGTTACCGGTCTCGTCATAGCTGTATTCATAGCGCCCGCCTTGCGGATCGGTGGCGCTGAGCAATTGGCGTTCGTCGTTCCACTCAAACAGCCAAGTCTGGCCGAGGTTGTCGCTGTACTGAATGATCTGGTGCTGCGTGTTCCACAAACGGGTGCTGACCCGCTGCAAACCGTCGGTGATACGCGTGAGACCAGCCTGCAAGTCATAGTCGAACTGGTAAGCGTCGCCCTCATCGGTCCAATGCCGGACCACACGCCATTCCAGGTTTTCAACACAGGCCCACTCATAAAAACAGCGCAACCCGGTGGGCAGTTGATGCTCCACCATCCGCAGGCCGTTGTCGTAGGCAAAACGCCGCTGTACCTGGCCGGTCGCGTCGCGTACTTCAGCCAGGCTCCCGGCCATGTCATAGCCGTAGCTGACCAGCACTTCACGACGCTGATCGGGATACAAACGTTCGATGCGCGCCAATTGGCCCTGTTCACGAACCAGCTCAACCTGCACCAGATCGAACGTATCGCGCAGTCGTAGCAGATGCCCAGCTTCGTCGTAGTCGATATGAATACGGTTGTCATTGCGGTCGCCGAGTTGGCTCAGACGCAGCCGCGCGGGGTTGGCAGACGGCTCGAACAACCGGTACAGGCCATCGTCGCTTTCGATCAGCAACTGCCCATTGAGATGGCGGCGCACCGCGAGCCCTTCACCGGCGCTGAATACCGCGCCGCCCAAAGGAATCGAGCCCATGTCGATTGCTCGGCCCTGCTCGTCGGTGTAGATCAGCGTTTCACCACCCTCAGGATGGGGCAGAATTTCGACGCACACTTCATAAGCCACGCTCCAGCCAGCACCCAACAAGCTGCCCGCGCGTTCATCGCGGCTGTTGTAGACCCGTTGCCAGGTAATTGGCAGGATGCCGGGCAGCACGAAGTCCAGTTCCTCGACATCGCCCAGCACTTTCGCGCCAGTGGCGGCGTGGACGGGGTTCGACGAGCCCATCGCCGCATTCGCCATCGCACCCATCGCGCTGCTGACGGCCATCGACGTCGCACCGCTGATCAGCATGCACGGCAGCTTGCTGAAGAACTTGCCCTTGCCGCCCTTGAGCATCAACAGCGCCGTCACCGCCAGCCCCACGCCCGGCGTCTTGCCGCTGCGAATCTCGCGCACCACCACCGAGCCGCCGCCAATGGTCACGTTCGACGAGATCAGCCCGGAGGACACCACGGTGGCATCGCACGTACTGCGGTCACCGCTGCGTACCGCCGGCTGACCATTGATCGTGACTTTGTCCGAACCCTCGGCCAGAAACTGCGGCGGCATTGGCGGGTGCTTCATGCACACCACCAGGTCCAGTGGCTTGGGCACAGCGCCGGGCGCCGGTGTAGCGACAGTCGGACGCCACATCTGTGAGAAGAAACCCTCGGCCATGTCCAGGTAGCTGGCTTCTGGCTCCGTTTCGGGCTCTTCCAGCTCGGTACCGGCCGGCGCGACATGGGAGCTGATTGCTCCTGCTGCTCGCGCGGCCGGAATGTTGTTGGTCAGGGTGTCGGTGGAGCCGGTGAGAATGTTGGCCTGCACCGTGGGTGGAAACAGGGCGTTGCTGAAGCTATCGCATAAATTCGTTAAGCCTTTGTCGGCTCCGGTCTTGCTCATGGCCAGCCCGACAATCGTGCCCACCACCGCGCCCAGCAAAAAGCAGCCGAGGCCGCCGGTGGCCACGGTAATGCCAGTGGCCGCAACCACGGCGGCGGTCGCTACGGCGGTGATCGCGATATTGGCCGCCACCTCCAGCACCCCGCCGAGGATGTCCGCCATCATCGAGGTGTGGGACAGCGCATCGCCCATTCGGGCCGCCCACAGTGCGTCAGACATGCGCGGTGTCCAGGGACGTGTCAATTCTATCGAGACTTTCCATCGTCAGTCAGCTGCCCCCGTGTGGTTACGGCATGCTCATCAAAGCTGTTCGCAGGCGCTTGATCAGCCGCGGATCCTCAAGGCAGTCGACAGGCCGTACGTTGTCGAGGGCAGGAACTTTGCGCTCGATCCACCACAGCCCTTCCTTGAGCCCACGCCTGCCACGCAGCACAACGGCCAAGTCCAGGTCGCCGCCCAGTGCTTGCGCAAGGGTGTGCGCGTCTTCGTCGAGATAGTCTTCCTTGTACAGCTCTACCGTACTTTGCCAATCGGCATCGCCGGGGTATTCATCTTCAAGTGGCATGATCAGAACCCTGCAAATGATATTAAGTTGCTGCCGGTCGGGTTTCGCGCGGATGGGGCAAGAATCCCATCATAGCCATTGGCTTTCGCCCAACTGCCGATCTGGTGAGTTTCGGTGTATTTGTCACCCGTAATGCTTTTGAGTGATACACCTAATTGTTTGCGCACGTCGGCGCGCGTCAGGTCCAGCACGTTGTTTAACTGCACCTTTTTGCTGACCAGTACTCGTGAGGACAGGTCCACACCCCAATGGGTGACTTCGCCCAATGCGGTCTTGCGCGAGTTGGCGCCATACACGCCACCCAGTCCCTTGGCCGTGTATCGGTGTCGGGACTCCACATTCCACTTATGTGCCTGCCAGGTCGTACCGATGCGTCCAGGCTCCTCGAATCGATACACCGTGCGATTGACCTTGCGGCCTTTGGGTGGGCTTGAGCATTTCATCAGGCCCAAGGGGTCGATCCAGCTGACCGGGTTGGGCGCGTATTGGTAGAGATTAAGTCCGCCTGCCAGACCAATTGGATCGGGTGTAGTGAAGCGCCCGATATCGGGGTCATAAAAGCGCAGGGTGTTGTAGTGCAGTCCAGTCTCCCGGTCCAGGTACTGGCCCTGGAACCGTAGGTTCTGCTCTTCGACGAAATAGAGTTCGCGTACTTCCTCGACGGTATTGCCCCAGACTTCGTAACTCGCCTTCCATACCTCATGGCCGTCGCTTTCCGAGAGTTGCTCTGGCAGACCGTTGAGGTCGTTGTGGTAGTAGCGCACCTTTTGCTGGTCACCCAGACCATCAATCCTGGCCAGGGGCTCATAACCCTCATCGGCATAGAGATAGAGACTGGTCTGCGGGCCTTGGTGCTCCTGCAGCAGTTGCATCGCATCCCAAGTGAAACGGGTCTGGCTCTGCTGCGTACCCTGGCGGTCGAAGGTGGTCTTGGCGATGCGTCGACCCAGCGGGTCGTAAGTCATCTTGACCACAGAACCATCGTCATTGTGTACCTGGGCCAGGCGTTGCTCTGCGTCATAGCTCAAGCGCTGGGAGCCGCGCCGAGCGCTGCGTTTTTCAACTACCCGGCCAAAACCATCGTAACGGTAGCGCTTGTCGCGATAGCTCAGTAACTGGTTGTGGGCCACGCGTCCCGTGCCGTCCAATAAATTGGCGGCTGGATCAAAGGCGAAGACTTCCCGCTGGCCCTGAAGGTTGTCCTGGCTGGCGAGAATGCGTCCGGTAGCGTCGTAATGCAGAAGTTGGCGGTGCGTTGCGCCTGGCTGGCTGGCGACGCGTTCCACCAATTGATCGCTGGTGTCATAGCCGTATCGGGTTTGTACCGCTGGCAGCAGTACCGACTGCCCCTGTTGCCGACGCTGGCGAACACGAATCCGACCGCAACGATCGTACTCGCTGCGGGTGCTGACACGTCCCTGGGTACGCAGCACTTCGCGGTGCAGCCGGTCGCGCTCGAAATCACTGATCACCTGGCCATCCAGGTTTATCTGATGCAGGTGCCCACTTCCGTAGCGCAATCGGTTGAGCCAGCGTCCATCGGGAAGCTGCGTCTGTATCAGGTTGCCCAGCTCGTCGTAGTGGTGTTCCAGGCGGCCGCCGGTACTCTGTTCAAAAATCAGCTGGCCGAGGGCGTCATACCCGAACTCCAGGCTTTGTTGCCCGCCGTCATGGCCGGTGAAGTGGATGGCTGTGACCTGATCCTGTTCGTCATAGCTATATTCTGTGCGCCCGTCTGCGGTGGTTTTCGTGATCAGTCGCCCGGCAGCGTCTCGCTCCAGGTCGTGAGTGATGGAGCCTTCGGCACCAGTTGAAGCAACCGTCTCCACGCAAGTGACATTATCCAGCGGATCGTAGGCATAGCGCTTGAGCGTGCCGTCCAGGCGCTGCTCCAGGGTCAGTCGATCACCGGCGTCCCAGTCGAAGCGATAGCGCTCGCCGTTCTCGTTGGTCAGGTTCAGCAGGCGACCGTAGGCATCATGACTCAGCTCCACACGGCGGCCGTGGGCGTCCGTACGCTGGCGCAACCGTCCGCTTGGCGAGTGTTGGAAGTGCGTGGTGTGCCCGGCGGGGTCGCTGTAGCCGACCAATTGCCCACTGGCGTCACGCTGATAGTGCTCACTGCGGCCATCTGGCAACTGTTTGCTGGTCAGTCGCCCCTGATCGTCATAAGCGAAGCTCGTGCGCTCGCCAAGGGCATCGGTACTGCTGAGCAGCAGCCCACGCTTGCAGTAACTCAAGCGGGTCGTCAGGCCCGAACAGTCGGTGTGCTCGCTGAGTTGACCCAAAGGCGTCCAGCGCAAGCTCTTGCTTGCACCGCGCGCGTCGATAATTTCCAGGACTTGTCCGTGAGCGTCGTGACGATAAGTCGTCACGTGGCCCAGCGGATCGGTTTCGCCGATGCAATTGCCACGTGAGTCATACCGGTACTGCCAGGCGTTGCCGGCGGCGTCGGTCTCCACCAGCGGCAGCGCCCAATGTTCCAGCCAAAGGGTTGACTCACTGCGCCCCAGTGGGTCGGTGGTCTCGCTCAGATTACCGGCTTCATCGTAGCTGAACTGGTATTGCCCACCGCTTGGGTCGGTCGCGCCCAGCAGTTGGCTTTCAGCATTCCATTGGAACGCCCAGGTACTTCCCAGAGCATCGATGGACTTGATGATCTGGTGCCGTGCATCCCAGTGGCGGGTGCTGACGCGCTCCAACCCGTCGATGATACGGGTGATACCGTTGTCCAGCTCATAGTCGAATCTGTAGGTGTCGCCGCTATCCGTCCAGTGCCGAACCACGCGCCATTCGCGCTCATCCACCCACGCCCACTGGTAGAAACAGCGCAGCCCGGTAGGTAATTGATGCTCGGTCATGCGCCGGCCGGAGTCATAGACAAACCGGCGTTTCACCTGCCCGTCGGACTGTCGCACGGCTGCCAGGTCGCCGCAGCTGTCGTAGGCGTAATGCATCAGTACTTCACGGCGCTGATCAGGGTACAGCCGCTCGATATGACTGACACGGCTTGGCCAGGTGGCGTCGTAATTCAGTTCGACCTTAACCAGATCGAAGGTGTCTCGCAGCTGCCGCAGCCGTCCGTTGTCGTCATAGTCCAGGTAAATACGGTTGTCATTGCGATCGCCCAGCTGGCTCAGGCGTAGCAGCGAAGTATCCTGCGGCGCTGGTTCAAACAGTCGATACAAGCCATCAGCACTTTCGATCAGCAGTTGGCCACTGAGGTGGCGTCGCACGCTCAGCCCTTCGTCAGCACTGAACACCGCGCCGCCCAAGGGAATGAACCCCATGTTTATGCGCCGGCCCTGCTCGTCGATGTATAGCAGTTGCTCACCCCCCTCAGGGTGGGGGAGACGCTGGACGCTGACCTCGTAGGAAACGCTCCAGCCAGACCCGAACAGACCATCGCGGCGTTCGTCCCGGCTGTTGTAGAACCGCTGCCAATCGATCGGCATGATGCCGGGCAGGGCAAAGTCCAGCTCTTGCGGGCCGCCCAGCACCTTGGCCCCGGTGCTGGCATGCACCGGGTTGGATGAGCCCATGGCCGCATTGGCCAAGGCGCCCATGGCCTGACTGACGACAAATGAGTTGACGCCCGCCAGCAGCATGCAGGGCAGATTACTTAGAAATTTGCCCTTGCCACCCTTGAGCATCATCAGTGCGGTCACTGCCAGGCCCACTCCCGGCGTCTTGCCGCTGCGAATCTCGCGTACCACCACTGAACCACCGCCGATGGTCACGTTTGGCGAAATAGGTCCCGCTGACACAACCGTGGCATCACACGTGCTGCGGTCGCCGCTGCGCACAGCCGGCTGGCCGTTGACCGTAACCTTTTCAGATCCTTCTGCAAGAAACTGCGGTGGCATCGGTGGATGTTTGGTGCAGGTCACCAGATCCAGGGGTTTGGGAACGGCACCTGGTGCGGGTGTGGCGACAGTGGGGCGCCACATCTGGGAGAAAAAACCTTTGGCCATATCCAGGTAGCCTGGTTCTTCTGCATCGTCAGACGCGGGGTCAGGCGCTTGGTTTTCGGTGCCCGCCGGGGCGACGTGGGAGGGTATGGCCCCGGCAGCTCGCGCCGCAGGTATTGAGTTGATCAGGGTATTTGTCGACCCGCTGATGATCGTTGCCATGACTGCGGGAGGGAACAGCGCGTTGCCGATACCCTCGCACATGGCGCTCAGCCCTTTGTCAGCTCCGGTCTTGCTCATGGCGACGCCGACAATAACGCCGACGACGGCGCCCAATACGCACGCGCCAAGCCCACCTGTCGCGACGGTGATCCCGGTGGCCGCTACTACGGCAGCCGTGGCCAACGCCGTGATCGCCACGTTAGCGGCGACTTCGAGCACGCCGCCAAGGATATCGGCCATCACAGAGGTATGGGACAAGCCATCCCCCAACCGTGCGGCCCATAGCAGAGCGTCAGACATCCAGAGGTTTCGTCACTGTGGCACGTCGAACGACAGCGAACTCTTGATCAATGCCCAATGCGCCGCCTCAGCATCCCCAAGCGCGTCCGCCTTCACATAACTCAAGGCAAGCATCTTGCGCGTGCCCGGAATCACCAGTGCCAGTTGATACTGGAACACCTTGTCATTGCCCTTGTTGAACTGGCTGCGCAGTTCGATGCCTTCGACTTCCTGCGCCGCACCCAGGCGCACGTCGACGCCCGGCTGATAACGCAAATCCTGCACCTGTTTTTCCAGGCGCTGGAGTTGATCGTTGAAGTTGCTGTGCAGGGTTTCGCCATCGGCCAGCAAGCTGCGGCTGACGATCAGGGAGGTGCCCAGCTCGGGGAACTTGAGGATGTTGATCGTCGCGTCCTGCAACTCGGCGGCCGGCAGTTGAAACTGGAATTCGTTGATGCGGTACGTCATGGCAAGCAGTCTCGTCAGGAGCTTTTGGGGGCGGGGAAGGCGGCTTTGATATTGGCATCGATAGCGGCTTTAACGCCCTGGCCATCAGGTGTTGCGCCAGCGCCGCCGCCGTTGTTCAGGTGCAGCACGCCGCCGGTGTTGAACTCTGCGTCGCCGCTGGCGTAGAAGCTGATTTGCACGCCGGTGAGGTTGATCTGACCGCTGGCGTTCAGCTCCAGGACGCTTTCGCCGCAGACCAGACGCAGGTTTTCACCCACTTCGATCACGTAGCTCTGGCTAATGCTGTCGGTCTTCTTTTGGCCGACCGAAAGAATGTCTTCCTGTTTGACGATGCGCAGTCGGTTGTTGCCGATGGTCACTGTCTCGTTGTGGCCGATGCTCTTGTTGCGGTCATGCCCCACCGAGTGGCTCTCGTCCACCTCCACCACCATGTCCTGATTGCGCTCGGCATGGATATACAACTGCTCCAGCCCCTTCTTGTCCTCCATGCGGATTTCATTGAAGTTGGCCGGTGTGCCGCCCTTGCTCGAACGGCTTTTCATGCCGCTCTGGGTGGCATTCTCCGGCAGGTCGTAAGGCACCGTCTGCTCGGCGTTGTACACCCGCCCGGTGATGATCGGGCGGTCCGGGTCACCTTCCAGAAAGCTCACGATCACTTCCTGGCCGATGCGTGGAACCTGCATCGAGCCCCAGTTCTTGCCGGCCCAGGACTGCGACACACGAATCCAGCACGAGCTGTTCTCGTTGGACTGGTCATGACGGTCCCAGTAGAAATGCACCTTCACGCGGCCGTACTGGTCGGTCCAGATTTCCTCGCCCTTGGGGCCGACCACCAGCGCCGTCTGCGGGCCTTTGACGATGGGCCGATGGGTGTTGGCCAGCGGGCGGAAGCTTTGCTGGGCGGCGATGCAGGTCAGGCTGCTTTCGAATTGCGCCGAACCCGAGCCGCCGCCGCTTTCCAGGCTTTCCTGGGTGATGTAATAGCGGCAGCCGACGATCAGGTATTCGCGGTTCTGGTCCTGGCGGCTGAAGCCGGTGAGGCTGAACAGATGGCCTGACCCCAGGCCCCGGGCATTGCCGGCGAACTCGATCTGCTCGTGCAGGGTTTGCAGCGCCTCGATGCGGGTGCGCGCGTAGTGTTCGCCATCGGCGCTTTGCACGTAAGTGCCGGGGTAGTCGTACAACGGATAGTCGCCGGCGGCGTGCGGGCGTGGCATCGCCGAACGCACGTCGATGCTGGCGCTGGGGCGCTGGAAGTCGTAGTCGTTAAGCTCCAGCGAGCCCGGCTGCACTTCCTGGGCGAGGTGCCAGTTGTGCATGTGGTCGCGCTCGCGCTGCTGCTCGTCTTTGGGGTAGTACGGAATTGATGCGTAGCCGGGCACCGTGGTGTGGGCGCCATAGGCGTCGGCCAGCACCAGCACGTGGCGGTCCTGTTCATGGCGGAAGAAGTAGTAGATCCCTTCCTGTTCCATCAGGCGGCTGACGAAATCAAAGCTGGTCTCGCGGTACTGCACGCAGTATTCCCACTCGCGGTACGGCCGGCTCAGGGCGTCTTCGAAGTCGGAAAAACCCAGGTCGCGAAACACCTGCTTGATGATCTGCGGGATGCTCAGGTTCTGGAAAATCCGACAGTCCGAGGTACGGCTCAGCAACCAGAGCCATGGGCGCAACGTCACCTGGTAACTGGCGAACTGGCCCTGGTCGATGTTCTGGCTGCAGCGCGCGACGATGCCGTGGAAGTGTCGCTCACCGCCGTCCGCCAGTTGCACGCCCACGCTCATCGGTTTGCCGAGCAACTGGTTGAGGTCGATGTTGGCGTCCAGTGACGTCAGTTGCAGCTCATAGTTGAACAGCCTTCCCAGCTCTTCACCGCCGCCCATTTCATTGAGCAGCAGCACATCCGGCCCGAGGGGGCTGGTGATCCTGGCCAGGCGTGAGGCTTGGTTGAATAGCATCGGTTGTCCTGTAATAACTGAATAACTGAAGAAACCGGATCAAGTATGGGAGGGGGCTTGCTCCCGATTGCAGTGCGTCAGTTGATACATGGAGTGACTGATTCACCGCTATCGGGAGCAAGCCCCCTCCCACAGTTTTAACCGCACTCTGTCAGCCAAACTGATAGTGCAATTCGTTATCCCGACTGCTGATCCGCACCCCCGCCAGCGCCTTGCCTTCAAGGATGCGCGTGAGGAACTCACGGCTCATGTCCGGCAGCAACGTATTGGTGAGGATAGTGTCGATCATGCGCCCGCCGCTTTCGGTTTCGGTGCAGCGCGACACGATCAGGTCGACCACCGCGTCGTCGTAGTCGAAGGCGACCTTGTGGGTATTCTCCACGCGCTTTTTGATGCGGTTCAGTTGCAGGCGGGTGATCGCCTTGAGCATCTCGTCGCTCAGCGGGTAGTAGGGAATGGTCACCAGCCGGCCCAGCAGCGCCGGCGGGAAAATCTCCAGCAGCGGTTGGCGCAGGGCCTTGGCGATTTCCTCGGGCTCGGGGATGTTCGCCGGGTCCTTGCACACCCGGGAAATCAGCTCGGTGCCGGCGTTGGTGGTCAGCAGGATCAGGGTGTTCTTGAAGTCGATCACGCGGCCTTCGCCGTCCTCCATCACCCCCTTGTCGAACACCTGGAAGAAGATTTCATGCACGTCCGGGTGGGCTTTTTCGACCTCGTCCAACAGCACGACGCTGTAGGGTTTGCGCCGCACCGCTTCGGTCAGCACGCCGCCTTCGCCGTAGCCGATATAACCCGGTGGCGCGCCCTTGAGCGTCGACACCGTGTGGGCTTCCTGGAACTCGCTCATGTTGATGGTGATCACGTTCTGCTCGCCGCCGTACATGGCTTCAGCCAGGGCCAGGGCGGTTTCGGTCTTGCCCACGCCGGAGGTGCCGGCGAGCATGAACACGCCAATCGGCTTGCTCGGGTTGTCGAGGCCGGCGCGAGACGTTTGGATGCGTTTGGCGATCATCTGCAGCGCATGGTCCTGGCCAATGATGCGTTTCTTCAGGTGCTGGTCGAGGTTGAGCACCGTCTCCAGTTCGTTGCGCGCCATGCGGCCCACCGGGATGCCGGTCCAGTCGGCGACCACCGAGGCCACGGCCTGGTAATCCACGGTCGGCAGAATCAGCGGGGTTTCGCCTTGCAGGGCGGTCAGGCGCTGTTGCAGGTCGACCAGTTGCGCGCGCAATTGGTCGTTGCCGCTGTCCACCACACCGGCCTTTTCGCGCAAGGTCGCGCGGGTGGCGAGCAACTCGTCCACCAGCGCTTTTTCTTCGGCCCAGCGGCTTTCCAGCGTCGCCAGGCGATCACGCTCTGCGGTCAGCAACGTTTCGCTGTTGCTCTGGCGCGCACCAATGTCGATGCCGATGGCATGTTCGCGGGCGATGATCTGCAGCTCGGTTTCCAGCGCTTCGATACGGCGGCGGCTATCGTCCACTTCGGCCGGCACCGCGTGCAGGCTGATGGCGACGCGGGCGCAGGCGGTGTCCAGCAGGCTCACGGACTTGTCCGGCAACTGGCGAGCAGGGATGTAGCGATGCGACAGCTTCACCGAGGCTTCCAGGGCTTCGTCGAGCACCTGCACCTGATGGTGTTTCTCCATGGTCGATGCGACGCCGCGCATCATCAGCAGCGCCTTGTCTTCCGACGGCTCGGCCACCTGGACCACCTGGAAGCGGCGGGTCAGGGCCGGGTCTTTCTCGATGTGCTTTTTGTACTCGGCCCAGGTGGTGGCGGCCACGGTACGCAAGGTGCCACGGGCCAGTGCAGGCTTGAGCAGATTGGCCGCATCGCCCGTACCGGCGGCACCCCCGGCACCCACCAGGGTGTGGGCTTCGTCGATGAACAGAATGATCGGTTTGGGCGAGGCCTGCACGTCTTCGATGACCTGGCGCAGGCGCTGTTCGAACTCGCCTTTCATGCTGGCGCCGGCTTGCAGCAGGCCCACATCGAGGCTGCGCAGTTCCACGTCCTTGAGCGCCGGCGGCACGTCACCGGCAACGATACGCAGGGCAAACCCTTCGACCACGGCGGTCTTGCCCACGCCGGCTTCACCGGTGAGGATCGGGTTGTTCTGGCGCCGGCGCATGAGGATGTCCACCAACTGGCGGATCTCTTCATCACGGCCAACAATCGGGTCGAGCTTGCCGCTGCGCGCCTGGTCGGTGAGGTCGACGGTGAAGCGCTTGAGCGCTTCCTGCTTGCCCATCGCGCTGGGCGCCATGGCACCACTGGCTTCGCCGGGCACGCCGGGATTGAAACCGTCGCTGGCGCTCAAGGTGTTTTCCGGCGAGTCGCCGACGTAGTCGTCAAAGCGCTCGCTCAGGGCTTCGGGTTTGATCTTGTCGAACTCGGCGGACAAGCCCAGCAGTGCGTGACGCAGGCTCGGTGTCTTCAAGATGCCGAGCAACAGATACCCGGTACGCACCTGGCTTTCGCCAAACATCAGGCTGCCGTACACCCAACCGCGTTCCACGGCTTCTTCCACGTGGGAGGACAGGTCGGTGATCGACGTCGAGCCGCGCGGCAGACGGTCCAGGGCTTCGGTGAGGTCACGGGCCAGGCGCGCCGGTTCCACGTTGAACTGGCGGATGATGCGGTGCAGGTCCGAGTCCTGCAGTTGCAGCAACTGGTGGAACCAGTGGGCCAGTTCCACATAGGGGTTGCCCCGCAGCTTGCAGAACACGGTGGCGGCTTCGATGGCCTTGTAGGCCACGCTGTTGAGTTTGCCGAACAGCGCGGCGCGACTGATTTCACCCATGCTCTGGATTCCTTGAGGTGGTGGCGTGATCGGCGTAATGCCGGGCCAGGATTAGGTCGTTGGCGTCCCGCTCGGGTTGGCCGAGCCAGGTATTGAAGCCCAGGCGGAACTGGCCGTTGAGTTGCAGCGCCGGGACTTCGGGTTGTTGCAGAATCAGGTTCAGGTCCCAATCCAGTTCATGGCCCAGGTACTCGGCCACCCACGCCACCAGTTGGTTGAACGGCTGACCGCCTGGCAGCATGCCCATGTAGTCCTGGAGCGTGAGCGGGCCCAGGCGGATGCGGAATTTATGCTGGCGGTCCCACACATGACTGCCCAGGCAGAAATCCACGCCCAACTGGTTGGCGCTGACACCCACGCGGCTGCGCTCGGGCAGTTCCAGCCATTGGCCGACGTATTCCTCGATTTCCACCGGCAGGCCGAAATACTCGCTGAGGATGGCTTTCAAGCCGTCCGGGTAGCGGGTTTGCGCTGACAGGTGGCCGCTGTAATGCAGCTTGGCGGTGTCGGGGATCAGCCCCTGATTCAGCAGGCTCGGCATGCCTCGTCCGCTTAACGCCGCCAGGCGCGCGGACCAGTAGTCATCGTCCGGGCGGTCGTGGCTGACCGTCGGCCGCGCCTCGGCCCAGGCCCGGTAAAACAGGCTCAGCAGACGATGATGGAACACATCCAGGAACTGCTTGCTGGTGCTGTCGGCGTTGTTGCGCTGACGCTCGCGTACGTACTCGGTGATGTGCAGCGGCAGCGGGCCGTTGGGGCCGCCAAGGCCGAAGAAGAACTGTTCGAGCCGTGCCGGTTTGCCGTCGCCGCCGGGGTCGACCGAGGCCAAAGTGGCCGGGGCGAAGGTGCAATCGGCCTGTTGCCCGAGGCGCAGCGGGTCGTCCGCCAGGCGCAGGGAATGGCCCAGGCGCGGCAGGTCCGGCGATTCGCACTCGATACGCCGCAGCGCCTGGAAGAAGTCATATTCCCAGGGCGCCTGGTGCATCGCCTCCAGGGTACTCACAGGGTCGGACGCCGTCCGGGCGTGGCTTTCCATCGCATGATCTCGCCGCGTTCGGTGGTACGGATCACCGTCTCGGTAAAACTGTTGATCGACACGTAGCGTGCCAGGAAGCGTTCGAGCACCGCACCGAGCAGGAACACGCCGGTGCCGCGAAACGCGTTTTCATCGAATTCCAGGGTGATCTCCAGGCCGCGCCCGAACACAATCGGGCCGGGCATCGGCAGGCGCCGGGTCACGGCTTTGCTGCTGACCTCGCGCAGGCCTTCGATCTGCAATGGCAGGGCGGCGTCGTTGCTGTCGCCATACAGGCGCAGGAGTTCGCGCAGGGCGCCGGCGCCCTGGCCTTGCTCGCTCAGCGACAGATAATTGAGCGACAGCTGGCTGATCAGCCGCCACGCCTTGGCGTCGTGGGCGTGGCTGGCGCGCGGACGGCTTGGCCCGGCCACGCAACGCACGGCCAACACCGGCGCGCTGTCGGCGAGGGTGAAGTCAGTTTTGCCGTTGCCCACGCTCATGAACAGCGGCAGGTCGCGGTTGGTGCACAGCGCGGTCACGCCCAGTTGACGCAAGTCGTGGCCATAAGGCGCCTGGAGGCTGTCCACCAGGCTGACGAAGGTTTCGCTGCCCACGTAGGTGGAGCGCGGGCCGTTGCGGCGCTGGTCGCTGGACAATACACGGGGCTCGCGGCGCACCGTGTAGTACGCCTGATCACGGCCGTAGCGCGACGGATCGCGCACCGCGTAAAACGGCAGGAACGGTTGCTCCGGCCCGGTACCGTGGCCGGTGATGCCGCTCAAGGAGTGAATCTCGAAGTCCATCGGCCGCGTGCGGTCGGCGATCACGTGGTGTTCGTTGACGCGGTCGGACAAATGGATGCGGTCCACGCGCTTGGGGAACAGGTTGATCGCCGGCGTGCAGAACGGCAGGAACTGCGCCGCACCGACACTGCCTTCCAGGCCCGGCTCGTGGCGGTCGAACAGCACGATCAGCTCCAGCTCCTGGCCGTCGCAGCGTTTGACCGCGCGGCTCAGTTCGGCGAACTCGACGAACAGAAAGCGATGGGGCAGGGCGAAATACTCTTGCAGCAGGCGATAGCCCTGGAACGCACGCGCCACCACCGGCATCGCCGCGTCGGCATCGTCAAAGCCTCGCGAGCGCAGCGCGTCTTTGGGCAGGCGCTCGACCCAGTCGCCACCCGGCTTGCGCGCAAACACGGCGCAGGCATCGCCGAGCAATTGTTCGTAGAGGCGGAACGGTTGCTCGTCGGCACCGCTGAGGTACAGCGGCAGGTTGTCCAGGTCGAGGCTGTTGAACGGCAGCTCGGCGCCGGTGCGCAGGGTCAGACGCAGGCCGGCCTTGGCTTTCGGCTCGCTGGCAGCCAGGCGGCCGAGTACGGCGGCGGGGTTGCCGAAGTACTCGGCGTTACTCACCTGCAGCGGCCACAACGTCACCGGGTGCGCAGTGCGGTACTCGCAGCAGGTCTGGGTTTCGCGGCCCAGTGCGGCGCGCAATACGGTGTCGCGAGGCAGGGGAAAGCCGCTGGCCAGAGAGCCTTCGTCGGGGTCGGTCTGCAGCTGCACCACGGTCATCGACGGCGTTGGTGCCAGATAGTGGGGGTAAGCGATTTCCAACAGGTTGTGGGTGAAGGTCGGGTACTCGGCGTCGAGCTTGAGCTGCACGCGGGCCGTGAGGTAGGCAAAGCCTTCGAGCAGGCGTTCGACGTACGGGTCGGCGCAGTCCATACCGGACAACGTCAGCCGACTGGCGATCTTCGGGTATTCCCGGGCGAACTCGGCGGCGCTTTCGCGCACGTGGTGCAGTTCCTGGTTGTACAGCTCCAGCAGGCGCGGGTTCATGGGCGTCTCCGCTGGTCGGCGTTGACCACACGCACATGGCCGGATTCAAGATCGAGGTCGGTTTGCAGCAGCAGGCGCAACGGCACCGGCTGCGCCCACAGGTCGCCTTCGATCTCGAAACTCAGGGCGTTGTGATTCATCTCGTCCTGGCCGACACGGGCCTTGACCCGCAGGGTGTGACGCAGGATGCGCGGTTCGAAGGTGGCGATGGCCTGGTAGATCAATGCTTCGAGCGCCTTGATGTCCACACTGGAAACGCTGTTGCCCGCCAGCGCCGGCAGGCCGTAATTGACCACGGAAGTGCCGGCCGGTGTGTGCAGGGTGGCATCGGCATCGAGCAGCGAAGTGGTGTTGAGCAGCCACGCCAGGTCGCGCAGCACCGAGGCTTTCAATTGGGTCAGGGACAGCACGCGTTTGTCGGCGCTCTCCTTGGGGTTGGTCGGGTCGTCGTCGGTCAGCCGGTCCAGCAGGGACGGTTGCAGACGGTCGCGGGGAGCGATTTCGGCTACCACCGGAAGAGGGCCGTAAACATTTTCTGGTCTTCCTGACCATAGCCGCACATGGCGCTTGGGTTGACCGTTGATGCTTCCAGGCGACCGTTGATCAAGCGTACGGCCTGGGATTGGGTCAGGCAGTCTCGGCTCGGTGGAGGCTCTGGCACGCTACGCTCGACCAGAAAAATCGGCACACCCCTGAACGTCTCTACCCGTAATTCACCTTTTGGATTCAGGTTGAAGTAGCACGGCCATTCCATTCCCAGTGCCAGATGAGTCTGGTCGGGCTTGAGCACCGCACATTGCCCCTTGGCGTCAACGAGCTGGATGGCCTGACCGGCGAATACCCCCTGCGTGCGAGCAGGTGCGTCGAGCGGGCTCGGAGCGGGCTCGGCGCACGCGCTCAAGCTGATCAACAGGTTGGCGAACAGCATTGATTTTAACGTTTTAGCGATCATTGCAATTCCCAGAACCAGACCTGTTTGGAGAGAAAGTCGCCATCGAAGAAGCCTTTGGTTCGGCCTCGGTTCCACAGGTCGATATGGTCACCCCCGGCGCGTAACGACGGGGGTGTGTTGTATCAACGCTTGGTGTTGGACCGGATGTTCCAGCCGAACTTGATCGGGCCGCCGTCTTTGGTGCCGTCGGCTTTCTGTGGCTGGTAGTCGACCAGCACCTGGGCGAAGTTCAGCGTGACGTTCTCGGTCAGGCGATCATCGCTGCCCGAACCGCCGGTGCTCAGGGACGTGACCAGCACTTCTTCCAGGTTGATCACCATGTACTCGACCTGGCTCTCGCCACCGGCCTTGCGCACGGTCAGCTTGACCTTGTCGATGTGCTTGCCGCTGGCGCAGTGCATCATCAGGTTAGGTGACGCCTTGTCGACGTACTTGGTCAGCGACAGGTCCTGGATATTCACCTTGCCGGCGCCTCCGCCACCGCCCACGTGCATGTTGCCGGACTGAGCCATGCCCCAGCTCCAGTTCAGCACGTCGATTTCGTCCTTGTGGGCCTTGTCCATGGACTCGCCCTTGATGTCGCCGATCTTGATGAAAATATCAACAGCCATGTTTTCTCCCTGTGTGGCCCAGGCCACTGAATTTGTTATGCCCCGAAAGGGGCAGTGCTTCTCTGTGGGAGGTGGCTTGCCCCCGATGCAGGCAACTCGGTCTGTCAGGCCGATCGAGGTGATGCCATCGGGAGCAAGCCCCCTCCCACAGAAGAGCTAGCTCAACGTTGGGTCAAGCGCTTTTCGCCGAAGGCAGCTTCGAGACCAGGCGCAACGACACCGTCAGCCCTTCAAGCTGGTAGTGCGGGCGCAGGTAGAACCTGGAGTTGTAGTAACCCGGGTTGCCCTCGACGTCTTCCACGATCACTTCGGCGGCAGCCAACGGGTGCTGGGCCTTGGTGGTTTCGGTGGAGTGCGCAGGGTCGCCGTCGACGTAGTTGAGAATCCAGTCCTGCAACCAGCGCTGCATCTCGTCCTTCTCTTTGAAGGAGCCGACCTTGTCGCGCACGATGCACTTCAAGTAGTGCGCGAAACGGCAGGTGGCGAACAGGTACGGCAGGCGCGCGGCGAGGTTGGCGTTGGCGGTGGCGTCCGGGTCGTCGTATTCGGCCGGTTTTTGCAGCGACTGGGCGCCGATGAATGCGGCGAAGTCGGTATTTTTCTTGTGCAGCAGCGGCATGAAACCGTTTTTGGCCAGTTCCGCTTCACGGCGGTCGCTGATGGCGATTTCGGTCGGGCACTTCATGTCCACGCCACCGTCGTCAGTCGGGAACGTGTGCGCCGGCAGGTTTTCCACTTCGCCGCCGGACTCGATGCCACGGATGCGCGAGCACCAGCCGTAGTGTTTGAACGAACGGTTGATGTTCACCGCCATCGCGTACGCGGCGTTGGCCCAGGTGTACTTGGAGCTGTCGGCGCCGTCGGTGTTTTCTTCGAAGGCGAAGGCCTCCACCGGGTCGGTCTTGGCGCCGTACGGCAGGCGCGCGAGGAAGCGCGGCATGGTCAGGCCGATGTAGCGCGAGTCTTCCGATTCACGCAGCGAGCGCCAGCCGGCGTATTCCGGGGTGGTGAAGATCTTGGTCAGGTCGCGCGGGTTCGACAGCTCCTGCCACGAGCCCATGCCCATCACGGTCGGCGAGGCCGCAGCGATGAATGGCGAGTGCATGGCGGCGCAGACTTTCGACAGCTCGCCCAGCAGCTCCACGTCCGGTGGCGACTGGTCGAAGTAGTAGTCGCCTACCAGGCAGCCATAAGGTTCGCCGCCGAACTGACCGTATTCCTCTTCGTACATCTTCTTGAAAATCGGGCTCTGGTCCCACGCGGTGCCCTTGAATTTCTTCAAGGTCTTGTGCAGTTCGGGCTTGGAGATGTTGAGCACGCGAATCTTCAGCTGCTCATCGCTCTCGGTGTTGTTGACCAGGTAGTGCAGACCACGCCAGGCGCTTTCCAGTTGTTGGAAGTCCTGGTGGTGGATGATCTGGTTGACCTGGGCGGTGAGCTTGGCGTCGATGGCGGCGATGATCGATTCGATCGACTTGATCGCGTCGTTGGACACCAGATCGGTTTGCGCCAGGGCCTGTTCGGCCAGGGTGCGCACGGCGGTTTCCACGGCTTCGCGGGCACGCTCGGTCTTGGGCTTGAATTCCTGCATCAGCAGGGATGCGAACTCGCTGGTTTCTTCGGTGGCGCCCAGGTTGAGCGCGCCTTCGCGAACGGTAGTGTCGGTCATGATTACTGATCCCCTGCAGGCTTCGGCGCGCTGGCAAGTGCCTGGAGCAGTGCCGGGTCCTTGATCGCCTTCATGATGATTTCTTCAGCGCCGGTCTTGCCGTCCATGTAGGTCAGCAGGTTGGCCAGTTGGGTGCGCGCTTCGAGCAGCTGGTTCAGCGAGTCGACCTTGCGCGCCACGGCGGCGGGGCTGAAGTCGTCCATGCTTTCGAAGGTGATGTCCAGGCTCAGGTTGCCTTCGCCGGTCAGTTCGTTGGGGACATGGAACGCTACGCGCGGCTGCATGGCCTTGAGGCGCGAGTCGAAGTTGTCGACGTCCACTTCAAGGAACTTGCGGTCGGCGACTGCCGCCAGAGGCTCGGCAGGCTTGCCGGCGAGGTCGGCCATCACGCCCATCACGAAGGGCAGCTGGACCTTTTTCTCGGCGCCGTAAAGCTCGACGTCGTACTCGATCTGCACCCGAGGCGCGCGGTTGCGCGCGATGAACTTCTGAGAACTTTGCTTCGCCACGTTGCTGCTCCTGGTCGCTTGAGCGACGGTGTTGTTACTGCTCAGTCAAGCGGCTTACTCGCCGTCCGGGCCGCGCAGGTTTTCAAATTGGGACATGCCGTCGGGAATCAGATTGCGCACGATGGCCGCGAAATCGGCGTGCACCAGATTCTTTGCGCGATTCAACAGCACCGGCAGCGGGCTCGAAGGCTCGTGCCGGGTGTAATACGCAAGGATCTTGTCGAGGCTGCGCAGCACGTCATCGCGACTGGCGATATCGCCAGCCGGACGCGGTGCGGCCGGGGCTGCGGCGAAGTCGACCGAGGGGGCATTGTCGTCACTGACGGCCTCGGGTTCGCGGCTGCTGTCGGTGCCGGGCACCGCTTGATTGAGCAGGTGTAACGCCTGTTTGAGCGGCTGCTTCAAGGCGCTGAGGTCCACGCCCTGGGCGGAACCGACCTGATCGTTGACCTGTTGTTCGATGGCTTCGCAGGCGGCACGCGCCGCGTTCAGGGCGTCGCGGGTGGCTTGCAGCTGGTCGGGATCGCTGTCGAGGAACGCAGCGTTGAGTTGCTGCGCGCCGAGTTGCTCATCGGGGAAGCTCAGCAGGCCGCTGGCATTGAGCGCGGCGCGCAGGGTCACCGGGCCGAAGGTGCGCGAGCGCGTGAGGATGCTTTCGCGCAGCAGGCGGACGGTGGTGTCGCTGGCCAGGCCGGAGAGCGCGTTGATGCGCACGGTCGGGTCGTTGTCGTCGTCGGCATCCAGGCGCGGATGCAGCTCGGCCCAGTATTGGCGCAGCAGCGCATCGATCAGCGTGAGGACGTCGGCCAGCCCCGAGACACCCTGGAGGGCGAGGGCGCTTTGCAGCAGAAAGTGGGTGATGCGCAGGTCTTTGCTGCGCTGCAGCAAGTCGAGACTTTGCTGCTGGATGCTACGCCATTCCGGGGGTTCGGCGGGCAGGATGGAATCGCCCATGCTGCGCTCGGGCTGGCCCTTGGCATCACGTTCCAGTTGGAGAAATTGCGCGTCATATTCCATGTCTTCGCCACACGGCGAGTTCGCGGAAACGGCGGTGAGCAGCAACGGCACATCCACTGAAATTGATCTCCCTATCAGCCCGCTGGAAGGCGAGCAATTCATGCATTAGTTGCGCGAGGAACTTTGCATGGTTTCTTTGTCATATAAATCGAATGCCACTAATGTGACATCACATCTATGCAAGAAGTTGTGCATTTTTGGTGTAGTAGTTACGCCTTGTCAAGGTAAGCTATTCGCCCTCTGTGACAGATGTGCGGTGTTTAACAACTTGCGCGACTGGCGGGTCGAGTGAAGCACCCCCGCAGGATTTTTGTCACAGAGCCCGGTTAAGATCAGCGATCATGCTGACAAAAGCAGGTTCCGAAGGTCGGTTGCGCGACCTGAAGGTGAATCTCGGGAAACGCTGCCCCGGGAATCGACTGCGCGGCGAAGTATCAGCAAGGAGGCAAGATGTCGCTGTGTTTGACTATCACTAGTTATCACAAGATCACCCCTGGGCAGTGCCCCGAAAAGTCCATTAATCAGGGCTCGATGGCGATCGGCCGCAGTTCGGAAAATGACTGGGTATTGCCCGATCCAGAGCGCCTGGTCTCTTCACAACATTGCGTTATTCAATACAAGGATGGCCGTTATTATTTAACCGATAACAGCACCAATGGTGTGGAGTTGGTTAACGCCGGCATTCGTATGCGGCGCGGTAACAGCGAGCCGTTACAGGACGGCGAGTTGATCCGCATTGGTGATTACGAAATCCAGGCGCGCATCGATTTCAATGTGCAAGCCATTGAAAGCCAAGCCTTTGCCGGTGACTCGCCGAACAGCTTCGAGTCGCTGATGGGCGCCGTCGCGAACACGCCCAAGGCCACGCCTGCGATTGCACCGCAGTTTCAGGGCGCCTCGTCGATGGACACCCTGCCGGACCTGTTCGACTTTCTCTCCCCCGCCGCCGTACCACCGCCGACCCTGGCCGATCATGTGCCGTCCGAGCAACACGATTTCCGCCCACCCGCGCCCGTCGTTGCGCCGCTTGTCGAACCGGCAGGGGCGTCGGCTGCAGTGATTCCCGAAGACTGGGACCTGCTCGGCGATGTGCCGCCCCGCGCACCCATTATCGCGGCGCCACCTGTGGTCGAGCCTGTGCTCCCCGTGGCCGAAACTCCGCCCCAGCCCGACCTTCTGCAAGCCTTCCTGCGCGGTGCCGGCCTTGACGCGCTGCGCCTGGACAACGCCGCCGCCAGCGCCCAGATGGAGAGCATCGGCCGCAGCTACCGGCTGATGGTCGAAGGCCTGATAGACGTGTTGCGTGCCCGCGCGAGCCTCAAGGGCGAGTTCCGCATGCAGCAGACCATGATCCAGCCCGCCGAAAACAATCCGTTGAAATTTGCCCCGAATGCCGACGAAGCGTTACTGCTGTTGCTGCGTCATGGCAACCAGGCGTTCATGGCGCCGGATGTGGCCGTGCGCGAGAGTTTCGATGACCTGCGCGCGCACCAGTTGGCGGTGATGGCCGGCGTGGAAGCGGCGATCAAGCACTTGCTGGCGCGCTTTGAGCCGGCGCAGTTGGAAGAGCGCATGGGCAAGCCCGGCGGGCTGTCGAGTCTTTTCAATGGTTCGCGTCAGGCCCAGTACTGGCAGCAGTTCACCGAGCTCTACAGCAATATTTCCCGCGAGGCCCAGGAAGATTTCCAGGACCTGTTCGGCCGCGAGTTCAGCCGGGCCTACGAGGAGCACAGCGCACGACAGCGTCGCTGACCCCGACGCGACCCAGGATTCAACGGATAGCCAAGTACGTCATTGAGGACACAGGATGATTTTCAGGTTTTTACTCGCAGCCGCCACCGCGCTGCTGCTGACGGCGTGTGCGAAGGATGCGGCCAGGCCCGAAAGCGCGGCTGAAGCCGACGCGAACAGCGCCGCCATCACGTTGCATTTTCACGCCATTGCCGGGCTCAACCCCGGCGCCAATGGCCAGGCCGCGCCGGTACGGGTGCGCATTTTCGAACTGAAAAACGCCGCCACCTTCGCCCGCTCCGACTACTTCGCCCTGGCCGACCGCGCGCAGTCCACCCTCGGCCTCGACCTGCTGGACCAGGACGAAGTGATGGTGCAGCCCGGCCAGCAACTGAGCATCCGGCGCAACCTCGACCCCGCCACGCGCCAGGTCTGCCTGCTGGTGGGCTATCGCGAACTGGACCGCGCGCAATGGCGCACGGTGATCAACGTGCCGCCGCGCCAGAATACCGAATACCAGATCAGCCTCGATGTACGTGCCGTGCGCGCCGACGTCGTGGCTCCCCCCTCCAGCCCTGCCCAATAAGAAATCATCGGAGCTCCCATGTCCTGGAACAATCGCGTGGTCTGGTCGGAAGGCATGTTCATCGGAACGCAGCACTTCCAGCAGCATGACCGTTACCTCGAGAACCTGATCGATGCTCGCAGCCGCCCGCTGTCTGCCGGCGCCTGGGGCTTTTCCGAGCTGCTGATCGACCAGGGCCTGCTGGCCCAGGGCAAGCTGGCGATTGTCTCGGCGCGGGGCCTGTTGCCCGATGGCACGCCGTTCAATATTCCTCAGGATGACCTGGCGCCAAGCCCGCTGAACATCGACGACAACCTGCGCGACGGCCTGGTGTACCTGGCCTTGCCGCTCAAGCGTGCCGGTGCGCGGGACACGGTGGAGGCGGGCGAAGCGCTGGAAGCAGCGCGTTACGTGAGCCAGGTGCGCGAAGTGCGCGACGATAACGCACCGTTCGAAAACCGCACACCCGTGGCGGTGGGCGCGCGAGCCTTGCGCCTGCTCATCGCCGAAGATGGCATCAGCGACTACGCCGCCGTGGGCCTGGTGCGCATCAAGGAAAAACGCGCCGACCGCGCCTTGGTGCTCGACGACACCTACATCCCGCCGGTGCTGGACGTGGCCGCCAGCAAACCGCTGAGCGCGTTTCGCAGTGAATTGCTCGGCCTGCTGCACCAGCGCGGCGAAGCCCTGGCCGGACGCGTGGTGGCTTCGGGCGCTGGCGGCGCCTCGGAGATTGCCGATTTCATGCTGCTGCAACTGGTCAACCGTGCGCAGCCGCTGATCCAGCACCTGACCCAACTGAGCCCGCTGCACCCGGAGCGGTTCTTCAGCGAACTGGTGAGTCTGGCCGGTGAATTCTCCACCTTTGCCACCTCGGGTCGACGTCCCCAGGAATACCCGCACTACCAGCACGACGACCTGGCTCTGAGCTTCGCCCCGGTAATGGCGGCGCTGCGTGAAGCGCTGTCGATGCTGATCGACAGCAAGGCCACGCCGATCCCGATTGTCGAGAAAGCCTACGGCGTGCATGTTGCCATGCTGGCGGACAAGACCCTGCTCGACAGCGCCAGCTTCATCCTCGTGGTGCGCGCCGATGTGCCCGGCGAAACCCTGCGCGCGCGCTTCGGCCAGCAGAGCAAGGTCGGTTCGGTGGAGCACATCCGCGACCTGGTCAACCTGCAACTGCCGGGCATCGGCCTGCTGCCCCTGCCGGTGGCGCCGCGCCAACTGCCGTACCACGCAGGCTCCACCTACTACGAGCTGGACCGTGGCAGCGAACACTGGCAGCAACTGGGTAATTCCGGTGGGTTCGCCTTTCATATCGCCGGGCAGTTCCCGGGCTTGAACCTGGCCTTCTGGGCGATTCGAGGATAAACCGCGATGCATCCCAATGACGATGACCGCACCCAGTTCATGCCGCGCCCGGGAGGCCGCGCGCCGGAACCTGCGCGTGCCGAGCCTGCCCCGTTGGCAATGCCGGCGGCGCCGATCCTCACCGGTAAAAGCCAGGGCCTCAACCCACTGGAAAGTGCTGCCGGCCCGCTGTTGGCGCTGCTGACGCGCCTGCGCAACACGATCGCCCACCCGGCGCCGGCCAGTCTGCGCGCGCAGTTGCTGGCCTACCTGCGCCAGTTCGAAGAGCGCGCTGAAGCCGCCGGCACCCCGCGCAACGAAGTGCTGCTGGCGCGTTACGCGCTGTGCACCGCCCTCGATGAAGCCGTGCTCAGCACGCCGTGGGGCAGCACCAGCGACTGGGGCAAACAGAGTTTGCTGATCACCGTGCACAACGAAGCCTGGGGCGGCGAAAAGGTTTTCCAGTTGCTCGACCATTGCCTGCAAAGCCCACGGGAACGCCTGTACCTGCTGGAGCTGCTGTACTTGTGTCTGTGTCTGGGTTTCGAAGGTCGCTACCGCGTGATGAACGACGGTCGCAGCCAGCTCGAAGCGCTACGTGAGCGCACCGCCGCAGCGATTCGCAGTGCCCGTGGCGAGCATGAGCGCGAGCTGTCGCCGCACTGGCGCGGCGTGACCGTGGCGCGCGATCGCCTGGCGCAGTTCATGCCGCCGTGGATCGCCGTGGCCATTGGCCTGGCGCTGCTGCTGGCCTTGCTGTTCGGCTTGCGCCTGAAGCTGGCCTCGGACGCAGAGCCAGTGTTCAAGAACATCCACGCCCTGGGCGAGATCCCGGTGCAGGCCATCGACCGTCCGGTGGCGCAGCCCAAAGTCATCGAACGGCCGCGCCTGGCGGGCTTTCTGGCCGAAGACATCAAGGCCGGTCGCGTTGCGGTGGAGGACAAGGTCGACCGCTCCGTGGTGACGATCAAGGGTGACGAGCTGTTCGCCTCGGCCAGCGCGAGTATCGTCGACAACTACCAGCCGTTGATGCTGCGCATCGCTGACGCCATCCGCAAGGTCAAGGGCCAGGTGCGTGTTACCGGCCACAGCGACAACCGCCCGATTGCCACGCTGCGCTTCCCGTCCAACTGGGCCTTGTCCGAAGCACGGGCCAAGTCGGTGCTGGAGATTCTCGCCGCCAAGACCGGCCAGGCCGAGCGCTTCAGTGCCGAAGGCCGCAGTGACACCGAACCGCTGGCGACCAACGCGACCGCAGAAGGCCGTGCCCGCAATCGCCGGGTTGAAATCACCGTATTGGCGGAGGGCGTCGAGTGAAGGCGTTTTTCAGTTTCATGATTCGCTGGGTGATCCCGCTGCTGGGCCTGATCGCCCTGAGCCTGATCATCTGGTTCGTCGGACCGTTGCTCGACGTGCTGGTGCCCGAAGGCCGGCGCTGGGCGCTGATCATCCTGGTGTTTGCGGTGTGGGTCGCCTACCGCGTGTGGCGCATCATCCAGGCCCGCCGCCAGGCTGCCGAAGTGCTGCGCAGCCTCGCTGCCGACACCCCGGCGGACCCTAACAGCGTGGCCACTGCCGAAGAATTGTCGACCCTGCGCCAGCGCATGGACGAAGCCCTGGCGTTGCTGAAAAAAGCCAAGCTGGGCGGTGATGAGCGGCGCAACCTCTACGAGCTGCCGTGGTACGTGATCATCGGGCCGCCGGGGTCGGGCAAGACCACCGCGCTGGTCAATTCCGGCCTGCATTTTCCGCTGGCCGCCCAGCTCGGCGCCGGTGCGGTACGTGGGGTCGGCGGCACGCGCAATTGCGACTGGTGGTTTACCGATCAGGCGGTACTGCTCGACACCGCCGGCCGCTACACCACCCAGGACAGCAACTCGACGGTGGACAAGGCCGCCTGGCTGGGCTTTCTCGACCTGCTGAAAAAACAGCGCTCGCGTCGCCCCATCGACGGTGCGTTCATCGCCATCAGTCTGTCGGATTTGCTGCTCGGAACCGACGCCGAGCGCGCCGCCCACGCCGCGGCAATCCGTCTGCGTATCCAGGAGCTGTACACCCAGTTGGGCGTGCGCTTCCCGATCTACCTGATGCTGACCAAGCTCGACCTGGTGCCGGGCTTCATGGAGTTCTTCGACAACCTGAGCAAGGAAGAACGCGCCCAGGTGTGGGGCATGACCTTTGCCCTGGACGAGGGGAAAAACAGCGACAGCCCGCTGGCCCATCTGCAGAGCGAATTTGCCGGCCTGGAACAGCGTCTCAACGAGCGTCTGGTGGAGCGCCTGCAACAGGAGCGCGACCCGGCGCGGCGCGACCTGATCTACGGCTTCCCACAGCAGTTCGGTGCGCTGAAGGATTGCCTGCAAAGCTTCCTCGAAGGCGTGTTCAAGCCCAATGCGTTCGAAGAGCGCGTGCTGTTGCGCGGCGTTTACTTCACCAGCGGCACTCAGGAAGGCAGCCCGATCGATCGCCTGATCGGTGCGATGGCCCAGAGCATGAACCTGGACCGCCAGCACCTGGCACGTCAGAGCGGCACCGGGCGCAGCTACTTCATCGAAAAACTCTTTACCGCCGTGGCGTTTGCCGAGCGTGGACTGGTTGGCGTGAACCCGAAGGTCGAGCGGCGGCGCAAATGGCTGGCGCGCGGCGTTCTCGCGGCCACCGTGGCGCTGGTCGTTGTGGTCAGCGCTGTGTGGTGGGTGAGTTATCGCGCCAACCAGGCCTATATCGCCCAGGTCGACCAGAAGGTCGAGCCCCTGGGCCAGACCGTGCAGAACCTCAGTCCGGCACAGCGTGACGTGCTCGCCGTACTGCCGCTGCTCAATGCGGTGAAGAACCTGGCGGGCGACTCGCCCAGTTGGTCCGAAGGCTTGGGGCTGTATCAGGGCGACATGCTCGGAGCCGAATCCGCCAGTGTCTACCGCAAGCTGTTGATCGCCGTGTTTGCGCCCCGTCTGGTGACGCGCATCGAAGAGCAACTGCACGGCGGCGGCAATTCGGACTTCCTGTACGAAGGCCTCAAGGCCTACCTGATGCTGGCTGACAGCGAGCATTACGATCCGGACTTCATCAAGGCCTGGATCGCGCTGGACTGGGACCGCAACCTGCCACGGGACCTGCCGGCCGATCAGCGCCAGGCGCTGGCCGGGCATTTGCAGGCGCTGTTCGACCGCCATCCGCCGAATGCGCGACTGGACCCGCGCCTGATCGACGACTTGCGTCGCCAGTTGCAGCAACTGCCGGTGGCCCAGCGCGTGTATGACCGGGTCAAGCGCCAGAAACTGCCCGACGGCATCCCTGACTTTCGCCTCAACGAGGCGGCCGGGCGGGATGCCGCGCTGGTGTTCAGCCGCAAGAGCGGCAAGCCGTTGGGCGAGCCATTGAGCGGCTTTTTTACCGCCAAGGGTTATCGCCAGGCGTTCCTGCTGAGCAGCCTCAACCAGACCGGCACCCTGGCGGAAGAGCAATGGGTACTGGGCAATGAACCGGCCGATCAACAGAATGTGGTGAGCCTGGCCGCCGATGTGCGCCGTCTGTACTTCCAGGATTACCAGCGCCAGTGGGATGCGTTGCTCGCGGACATCGACTTCGTGCCGATCACCAGCGTGGCCCAGGCGGCCGATGTGCTGCGGGTGATCTCCGGGCCGACATCGCCACTGAAAAAACTGCTGGTGGCGGTGGCCAGGGAAACCGATCTGCAAGCCGAAGAGCGTCAACTGGTGGCCAAGGGCGTGCCGGTGGAAGGCGGCGTCGACAAGCTCAAGGAGCGCCTGGGCAGCCTGCTCGGCCAGGAACAACCGACCGCCAATACCCCGGCGGCAGTGGATGATCCGGTAACCGCGCATTTTGCTGAACTCAACAGCATCGTCAGCAAGAACGAAGGCGAACCCGCTGCCATCGACGGCCTGCTCGCGGACATGAACGCGCTGTATGTGCAGGTCAGTGCGATGGTCGGCGCCAGCGGCGATGCGCTGCTCGGCGAGGCCAAAAACCAGGCCGCTGCTGCGGCCACGCGGGTCAGCCTGAATGCCGAACGCCAGCCGCCGCTGGTGCAGGGCATGGTCAAGTCGGTGGTCAACTCCACTACCAACAGCATGATGGGTGGGGTGCGTAATCAACTGAACGCGGCCTGGGCCAGCGAAGTGGTCAATGTGTACCGCCAGTCGTTGGCCGGGCGCTATCCGATGTCGCCGGGCAGCGCGCGCGACGCGACCCTGGATGACTTCGGCCAGTTCTTCGGCGTGGGCGGGGTGATGGACAACTACTTTCGCAAGTACCTGCAGCCTTATGTGGACACGTCGAGCCAGACCTGGCGCTGGCAGCCGGGCGCGGCGCAGAAACTCGGGATTGCCCCGGGCGTGCTGCAAACCTTCCAGCGTGCGGCGGCGATTCGTGACGCGTTCTTTAGAGCGGGGGGCACCCAGCCCATCGTGCGCTTTGAACTCAAGCCGGTGTCGATGGACCCTACGATCACCCAATTCCTGCTCGACCTCGACGGCCAGCAATTGAGCTACGACCACGGTCCGAGTCGCCCGGTGGCGATGCAATGGCCGAACCCCGGCAGCATTGGCGTGGTGCGCATTTCCATCATGCCGCCGTCGGCCAGTGGCCGCTCCGGTGTGACGCTGGACGGCCCGTGGGCGTGGTTCCGCCTGCTGGAGCAATCGGACCTTACCGCCGGCAACTCGCCGGACCGTTTCAACCTGCGCCTGCGGGTGGACGGTGCGAGCATCGCCTACGAACTGCGTGCCAACAGTGCGTTCAACCCGTTCAAAAGCCGCGTACTCAGTGGCTTCAGCCTGCCGGAGCGGCTATGACCACCCTGGGCTTCTACGGCAAGTTGGCCAGCCGTGGCGATTTTGTCAGCCGCGCCTTGCCCCAGAGTTTTGTCGGCCCGTGGGATAGCTGGCTGGCGGCGGGCCTGCTCGCGAGCCAGAACAGCCTGGGCGGCGACTGGCTCAACGTCTACCTGGTGAGCCCGCTGTGGCGCTTTGTGCTGGCGCCGGGCGTGTGCGGGCCGGATGCAGCGGCGGGTGTGGTGATGCCCAGCATTGATCGGGTGGGGCGCTATTTCCCGCTGGCGGTGGTGGCCTTGCTCGATCACGACACCAACCCGGCCTTGCTGGTGGGTGGGCCGGATGCCTGGTTCGAACAGGCCGAAGAACTGTTGCTGAGCACCCTGGATGCCGGCGCCACCTTCGAAGGTTTCAATGCCGGGCTCGACCGGCTTGGCGTGCCGGCGACCGAACCGCGTGCGGTCGGCAGCCGTTTCGCCGGCCTGCAACGGGTGGCCGCCGCCTCGCCCCACGGGCGACTGGCCGCGCTGGCCGAACAGGCCTGCGAGGGTGCCAGCCTGTGGTGGGGCCGTGGTTCGCAGCGGATCGCCCCCGGTTTATTACGGTGCCAGGGCTTGCCTGCCACCGACGATTTTGCGCAGTTTTTGCTCGGACAATAAGGTGTGGTGTAGATGGGGTCGACGTACAAATCCGCGAGCAAAAGCCATGTGGGCATGGTGCGCCAGGTCAATGAAGACGCGTGCCTGGACCTGCCGGAAAACCGCCTGTGGGTGGTGGCCGACGGCATGGGCGGGCACGCGGCGGGGGACTATGTCAGCAGCCTGATCGTCGACAGCCTGCGCAGTGTGGCGATGGGCCGGTCCCTCGACGAATACACAGCGGCGCTGCGCAACGACTTGGTCCGCATCAACACGGCCGTGCGCGAAGAAACCGTCAACCGTGGCGTCAGCCTGATGGGCAGCACCGTGGTGCTGCTCGCCGCCCGTGGCCTGCGCGGCGTGTGCCTGTGGGCCGGCGACAGTCGCCTGTATCGCCTGCGCGACGGCGTGCTCGACAGCATCTCCCGCGACCACAGCTACGTGCAGGACCTGCAGGACAGCGGCCTGCTCAGCGAAGCCGATGCCCGCACGCACCCGCGCGCCAATATCGTCACCCGCGCCGTGGGCGTGGAGGCCCAGTTGAACCTGGCGGCGGTGGAGCTGCTGATCGCTCCCGGCGACAGTTACCTGTTGTGCAGCGACGGCCTGACCAAGACCGTCGAAGACCACGAAATCCGCGAAGTACTCGGCCACAACGCACCCGATGAAATCGTGCGCAGCCTGGTGCACCTGGGGCTCAACCGGGGCGCGCCGGACAACATCACCGCCATCGTCGTGAAGGTATCGGCATGAACATCCTGATCCCGGGTTACGACATCGACGGCGAGATCGGCGAAGGCGCCATGGCCAGCGTGTACCTGGCGACCCAGCGTTCGCTGGAGCGCAAGGTCGCCCTGAAAGTGATGGCGGCGGCACTGGCGGCCGACCCGAGTTTCTGCGAGCGCTTCCTGCGCGAGGGCAAGACCCTGGCGCGGCTGTCGCACCCGCACACGGTGACCATCCATGACATCGGCAATGTCGGTGAGCTGTATTACATGGCCATGGAATACCTGCCCAACGGCACGCTCAAGGAGCGCATCGCCGCCGGCATGACGCCGGAGCAGGGGGTGACGCTGATCCGCCAGATTGCCTCGGCGCTGGGGTATGCCCATGCCCAGGGTCTGGTGCACCGCGACGTCAAGCCGGCGAATATCCTGTTTCGCGCCGATGGCACAGCGGTATTGTCGGACTTCGGCATCGCCAAGTCCCTCGACGACCGCACCCAGTTCACCCAGGCCGGGTTTGCCGTGGGCACGCCGAGCTACATGAGCCCGGAGCAGGCGCGGGGCCAGGAGATCGATGGCCGCGCCGACCTGTACGCGCTGGGCGTAGTGCTCTACGAAATCCTCGTTGGCAAGCTGCCCTACAACGGCACCGACGCACTCTCCACGGCGCTGGCGCACCTCACCGAACCGCTGCCGGAATTGCCGGTGCACCACGGGCGTTATCAGGGTGTGCTGCGCAAGCTGCTGGCCAAGGACCCGGCCGAGCGGTTCGCGGATGCGGCGGCGTTGCTGGTTGCGCTCGATCAACTGCCGATGGATTCCCCGGAGGCCACCCTGGTGCGGCCGTTGCCGATGCCGATGAGTTTCGACCTGGCGGGCATCACGCCCGAATCCATCGAGATCCCGACTGCCAAGCCGCAGCCGCAAGCGGTGCGTCAGCCGGTGGTGACGCCGACCCAGCATCGCGCGGTGTCCGAGCAGCGCCGTGGGCCGGTGTTGGCCCTGGCCGCCGTGGCGGTTGCCGTGGCGCTGGCCATTGGCGGCGCGAGCTTCTGGTGGTTGAGCGGCAACGATGAGCCGGCTACGCCGCCAGCGGCCGCAGTGCCCGAGGCCGTCACGGCACCTGCGGCGGTGGCCGAGGTGGATGGCGGCCAGCGCCCGCTGTTGATGGCCGGCAAGAAAACCCTGTTCCAGCGCGTGCTCAGCAAGCCCGGGGCAACGCTTGCAAGCGACGCCGGCGGTGCGTCCGGCAAGGCGCTCCCGGCATTCTCCGTGCTCTACGTGTACCAGCGCAAGACGGCCGGCGGCCAGCCCTGGGTGCGCGTTGGCGCCGCCACCGATGGACGCAGCGACGGTTGGTTGCCGGCCTCCCAGGTCAGCGACTGGAAACAGAGCCTGGTGCTCAAGTTCACCGAACGTTCGGGCCGTGCGCCGGTGATGTTCCTGCGCCAGCCCGGCGAGGTGGAAAAGCTGCTGGCGGACCCGTCCGCCGCGAAAAATGCACTGGCCAGGGCGCAGAAAAACAGCGACGACAATCAACAGGTGCTGGCTCTTGAACCGGCCGCCAGCGCCGTGCCGCAGAACCAGTTCTACCTGTTACCGATCTTCGATTCCAAAGAGAGCTTCGACGAAAACGGCCAGCCGGTGCAGTTGCTCAACGTGGCGTCCATCGACCCCGGCAGCAGCGCCGTGGCGAGGCCCGCCGCGCCTGCAATCAAGGCCGATGCTTTCCGCACCGCGGTGGTGATGGTGGTGGATACGACCGTGTCGATGCAGCCCTACATCGACCAGATTCGCGACGTGGTGCACGAGTTGCAAACCCGCATCGCCGAGCGCGGCGAGCTGGACAGCGTCAGCTTTGGCCTGGTGGGCTTTCGCAACAGCATCAAGAAAACCCCTGGCCTGGAATACGTGGCCAAGACCCTGATCAGCCTCGATCAGGGCCGCGACCCGCAGCGGTTTCTCGACATGGCGCGCCAGGTCAAGGCCTCCACTGTGTCGAGCCATTCGTTCAACGAAGACGCGTTTGCCGGGGTGATGCAGGCAGTGGAAGGCATGGACTGGTCCGGTTACGGCGGGCGCATCATCCTGCTGGTGACCGATGCGGGCGCGCTGCGCAAGAACGATCCGTTCGCCGCCACCCAGATGAACGAAGCCGAAGTGCGCCAGGCCGCGTTGGGCAAGCAGATCAAGGTCTACGCCCTGCACCTGCGCACCGATGTTGGCAAGAAAACCCATGCCGGTGCCGAGAGCCAGTACCGCATCCTTACAGCCGACGCCAACCCGCAGATCGGCGACCTGTATACGCCGGTGCCCGGTGGTGATGTGCGCAAACTGGGCGAGCGGGTCGATGAGATCGGCACGGTGTTCGCCAACCTGGTGCACCAAGTGCGCAGCAACACGCCGCAGCCGGTGCCGTTGTTGAGCGCTGCGCCGAGTCTGGCGGACAAGTCGGCAGCGGTCGGTTATGCGATGCACATGGATTTCCTTGGCCGCAAGGCCGCGAGCCAGGCACCGCAACTGGTGAGCGCCTGGACCGCCGACCGTGACCTCACCAACCCGGCGCTGCCGGCGTTCCAGGTGTGCGTGATGCTGACCAAGTTGCAGCTCAACGACTTGCAGCAGTCGCTGAAACTGATCGTCGATGCCGCACGCAAGACCCAAACCTCGCCCAGGGACTTCTTCCAGGAAATCGCCAGTGCTTCGGCCTACATGAGCCGCGACCCGCAAGCCTTGCGCAAGGGCGGCAACCTGGCCGACGGCGGCATTCTGGGTGAATACCTTGAGGGCCTGCCGTATCGCAGCAAGTCGCTGAACATGACTCAGGACCTGTGGTTGTCGTTGAGCGTGGCCGAGCAGGAAGACTTTATCGACGAGCTGGATTCGAAAATCCGCCTCTACGAAACCTTCCACAATGACGTGGCGAACTGGGTTCGATTCGGCGATGCCGAGCCGGGCGACGCGTTGTACCGCGTGCCTTTGTCGACGCTGCCGTGATGTTGAACCTTTGCGCGGTGCACAAGAGCCGGGGCGTCGGCAGCCAGCGCTACAGCCTGTTGATTCCGGCGCTGGCGTTGCGCGCCGGTGAGCAGGTGGCGATTGTGGGCCCCAGTGGCTGTGGCAAAAGCACCTTGCTGGACCTGCTGGCGCTGGTGCTGGCGCCGGACCAGGTGGGCCAGTTTCAATTTTATCAACAGGACATCGGCGGGTTGTGGCGCGCCGATCGGCAATCGGCACTGGCCGCGCTGCGCAGCCGTCACCTGGGCTATGTGCTGCAAACCGGCGGCCTGCTCGGGTTTCTCGATGTGCGCGGCAATATCGCCTTGCCCCGGCAACTGCTGGGGCTCGAGGACGACGGCAGCGTGGCGCGGTTGGCCGAGCAACTGGGCATCAGCGACCAGATGGGCAAGCCGCCGGCCGCGCTGTCGGTGGGCCAGCGCCAACGGGTGAGCTGCGCCCGCGCCCTGGCCCATGCGCCGCAATTGGTGCTGGCGGACGAGCCGACCGCTTCGCTCGACCCGCTGAACGCCGAGCGGGTGATGCAGGCGCTGCTGGACCGGGCCCGTGAACAGCGCGCCGCCTGCGTGATCGCCACCCATGACGAACCGCTGGCCCGCGCCAGCGGCTTGCCGGTGCGGCGCATCAGTTGCCGGCGCGATGCCGATGGCGGCGTCACCGCAACCCTCGGGGAGGCCTGCTGATGCGCATCGCTCTGGTGGCCTCGCTCGCCTGGCAGGACTACCGCAGGGACGCCTGGCTGTCGGCCTGTTCAGTGCTGGCGCTGGTGGCGGTGATCGCGCCGTTGCTCGTGTTGTTCGGCCTGAAATTTGGACTGGTCAGCAGTTTGACCGAACGCCTGGAGACGGACCCCTCCACCCGTGAAATTATTCCGCTGGGTGGCGGTCGATTCAGCAGCGCATTGATCGAGCAACTCGGCCAGCGCCCCGATGTTTCATTTGCCATCCCGCGTACGCGGCAGATTGCGGCGACGGCGCAGGTGGGCGCGCTGGTGCTGGAAATGCTGCCGACCGCAGCGGGTGATCCATTGTTGGATGGTTTGCCAATCCCGAAAGGTGTGGGCCAGATCGTGTTGAGCCATACCGCTGCCGAAAGGCTCGCGGCGCGGCCGGGGGATCTGTTGGAAACTCGCTTCGCACGTCAGGTAGCGGGGCGTGTGGAAGAACAGCGCACACGGGTGCAGGTGCTGGCGGTGTTGCCGCTGGAGGCATTCACCCGTGACGGTCTGTTCGCCGACCTGACCTTGCTCGAAGCGGCGGAAGATTACCGCGATGGCCGCGCGGTGCCGGCATTGGGTTGGCCGGGTGATGAGGTGAGTGCAGTCGAGCAGCGGGTGTATCCGGCGTTCCGCCTGTACGCGCGCAGCCTCGCCGATGTGGAGTCGCTGCGGGTGTATTTCGCCGGGCAGAACCTGTTGGTATCGACACAGGCGAACACCATTGCCCAGGTGCAGTCGTTAAGCCGCAACCTGTCGATCGTATTCTGGATCATCGCCGGGTTGGCCCTGGCGGGTGCGTTTGCGGCGATTCTTGCCGGTGCGTTGGCGGCGGTGGCGCGTAAGCGGCGCGAACTGTCGGTACTGCGCCTGTTGGGGTTTTCCACCGCCGCGCTGTTGTTGTTTGTGATGGTGCAGGCGCTGTACAGCGCAGGCATTGCCGCCGTACTCAGTGCCGGGCTGTATGGCCTGGCCGAGACAGGTTTGAATCGGTTGTTCGTGCAGGTGCCGGGCGAGCATGCCAGCTACTTGCTGGCGCGGCATTACGGCTTGGCACTGGTGGCCGTGCTCGGCGTAAGCGCCGTGGCGGCGGCCTGTGGCGGTTGGCGAGTGGCACGTATCCAGGCTTCTGAAGGAATCAGAGATGTATAAGTTACTGGGCGCCTGCGTGGCGCTGAGCCTGGCCTCGCTGGCCTGGGCCGATGAGGCAAGCGACAAGCTCGACAATCCAAAACCGTTGCCGGACGACGTCAGCCTGCCGCTGCCCTGCGACGGCAACATGGTGTTCCGCTACGCCTACGTGCTGGCCCAGGGCACCCTGGACGACCGCGAGATCAGCCTCGGCTATCCCTTTGCCGAAGGCGAGGCCGGCTACCAGCAGTCGTTTATCTCCGGCTACCGCCGCGACTTCATCAACGGCCAGTTCACCCTCAAGGATTTGCCGCAGGGTTGGAACAAGGTCATCGCGCCCTTGATGCCCAAGACCGACGCCAAGACCCCGCTCAAGCCGATGCTCTACTTCATCGGCAAGTACGAAGTGACCGCGCGCCAATACGCCCAGGTCATGGCCCAGGCGCAGTCCCTGGCCAGTGGCGAGCCGGCGCCTGCGTGCGATGCGCCCAGCGGCATGGCCGGGCGTTTGCCCAAGGTGAAGCTGTCGCGCTTTGAGGCCGAGCGCTTCTCGGCAGTGTACAGCGCCTGGCTGATGAAATACCACCGAGACCTGCTGCCGGTGAGCGGTCGCGGCACCTCCGCCGAGGACGGCGGCCTGGGCTTTGTGCGGCTGCCGACCGAAGTGGAATGGGAGTTCGCCGCACGCGGTGGCCAGGCGGTGAGTCGCCAGGACCTGGAAGGGCGGCTGTTTCCGCGTCGCCTGGAAGGCAGCGAAAGCGATGGCCCGCTGGCCGATTGGGCGGTGTTCAATCAGGTTGCCGGCGGCACCGGCCAGGCTGCGCGGCTGATGCCCATCGGCACAAAGTTGCCCAACCCCATCGGTCTGTTCGATGTGATCGGCAACGCGGCAGAAATGGTCCAGGAATCCTTCCAACTGGTGCACGCCGGCCGCCGCCAAGGTACCTATGGCGGCTTTGTGGTCAAGGGCGGCAACTACCTGGAAGGCGAGGGCACGCTGTTTACCGGCATGCGCCGCGAATACCCGCTGTTTGCCGCCGACGGCACCGAGCAAAGCAACGAGACCACGGGTTTTCGCGTGGCGATTGGCGCGCTGTCGGCGCCGCGTTCTCGCTACAAGGAACTGTTTGCGCAGTGGCAGAAAGAAGGCCGACTGGCTTCGCTGACCGACGCCATCGACGACGCCCAGGACCCGACCAAGCGCCTGGACAGCATCATCGCCACCAGCGTCGATCCCAAGCTGCAAGCCGAGCTGGGGCTGGTCAATGAAGAGCTCAAGCGCAACGTCTCGCTGATCGCCCAGCAACGCGAGGAAGCGGCGGGCAACCTGATTCAGTCGGCGGCGCTGGTGGCCGAGACCATCGGCAACTACAACATCCGCCTGGCCAACCTGCAGAAGAGCCGTCAGCAGGCGCTGGACAACAAGGACACCGCCAGCGCCGAGCTGTTGGCCATGGCGATCACCAACGGCCGCAGCGCCCTCGACGGCGCGGTGGCGATCTACATCGATAACCTGGCGACCGGCACGCGCTACACCGATGCGGTGATCCAGGCGCAGTTTCAACGGATCAAGGAAGAGTTGGATCGCAAGCCAGTGCTCGGCAAGAGCCTGGTGACGCGCGCGACACTGTTCGTTCGCCATGTCGGCAACTACCGCAAGCAACAGCGGGCCGATCCGGCGACGATCTTGAAGGAATTGCTCGCAGCGAGCGGTCAGCGGTCTTGACCGTTGGTTGCCGCGAGCTTGGAAGGGACTCAGACGGCGTTGGGCCGTGCTGGGCATGTCAAACTTAAAAGAGAACACAACCTATGCTTTTTTCCCGTAAGGCGGTCTCCAAGCGTCACCTGCTGCTGATCGCGGCCGGTTTCAGCACAGTCCTCACCGGTTGCGCCACGTCGCCGGCCGGCAAAGTCGCGTCCACCACCAAGGTCGAGTACTACCCCAACTGCTACGAGCCGGTGCAGCACTTGCGTGCCACCGACTCGAATATGACGCGGTCAGTCGTTACCGGTGCAGCCATCGGCGCCGCCGGCGGTGCACTGCTGGGCGCCCTGACCGGCGACAAGGAAAAGCGTGGTCGTAACGCCGCCATCGGCGCAGCGGGTGGCGCCCTGGCCGGGGGCGCAGCGGGTTACTACACCGAGCGCCAGAAGCAGATCAGCGATGACAACCAGCGCATCGCGTCGTACTCGACCGACTTCAACAAAAGCGCCGCCGACATCGACCGCAGCACCGCCTATGCCAAGGCTTCGCAACAGTGCTACCAGAGCGCATTCACCAAGCTGGTGGCCGACCGCAAGGCCAAGACCGTCAACGACACCGAAGGCCGCAAGCGCCTGGCGGAAATCGTCTCGGGCCTGAAGGAATCCAATGACCTGATCGTTGCGGTCAACGGCAAGGCCAGTGAAGACCTGAACAACTACACCCAGGCCTACGAAAAAGACCTGCAGCAAGTGGGAGTGCAGCGTAACGACGTGGTGACGGTGGCGACCGCCGATACGACGGCCCCTGCGGCGGCCTCAGGCAAGAAAAAAACCGGCGGCAAAGCCGTGACCAAGCGTCCTCCGCTGCCGGTGGTGCCGAAGGAAGCCGTGACCACCGAGAAGAGCATCCAGTCCGTGCAGACCAAGCAGGCTGAAAGCAAGCAGGTGGCCAACGCCGGTAAAACCCAGATTGAAGGCACATGCCGCGATCCGAACCTGGCCGATTGGGCACCAGTGCCTTGCCCGGCTGTTTAAGCAACATGCTGCTATAAGCGTCAAACGCCAGCCGATCTTCCGCTATTGCGGCAGATCGGTGGCGTTCTTTTGGCAATTCGTTAAACTGCTGCGGCCACTCAATAATTACACCGAGGCCGTGTGCATGAAATTTCGTCTTCTGTTGTGGGTGCTGGGCCTGATGATGGGCAAAGCCAGCCGCACCAATCCTGCCTTCCAGCAACAGCTGGGCGATAAAGACCTGGCCTTCCAGTTGCAAACCCTCGACGGCAAGGTTGCCCGTCACTTCATCGTCAAAGACCAGCGCATCACCAGCCGCTCGGGCGTGCACCCCGCGCCGGCGTTTGCGATTGCGTTCAAGGATGCCGCCTACGGCTTCGCCACGATGCAGGCAAAGAACAAGCAACTGGCGTTCATGACGGGGATTCAGGACAAGTCGATCCAGATCAAGGGCAACCCGGCGCTGGTGATCTGGTTTCAGGGGCTGACCAAGTATTTGAAGCCGAAGAAAAAGAAGTAGGGCTTTGGATAGACCGAGTTGAGTTCATCGCAGGCAAGCCAGCTCCCACAGGGGACCGCATTCCAAAGTTGGAACCCGGTTGACTGTAGGAGCTGGCTTGCCTGCGATAGCTGTCTGACAGTCGTCAGAGTTATCCCTGGCTGAACTGGGACGCCAGTTCGCGCAGCAGCACCTCGGCATCCAGCACCTTGCCCACCACCTCTTCCGCCTTTTCGCGGCTCAGCCCGAGCCGTGCCAGCAGCGCATCCGGAATCGCCTCATCCGGCCCGGAGCCTACGCCCCGGCTGCGCAGCAGGCGCACGGCCAGGCACACCAGGTTCGGGTATTCGGCGTACTGACCGTCATAGGCTGGATCGTGCTGGAAGCGCAGCGCGGTGGACAGTTCGTCCGGCATGTCCCAGAAGCGCATCAGCCAAGCGCCGATCTGTTCGCGGCTGATGCCCAGCAAGTGTTGCTCCACATAGCTGTGGCATAGGTGCGGGTTGACTTCCAGGTGCCGGCAGATCAGTGAGAAATGCGGCGGGAACACGTGCGCCAGCAGCAGGTAACCGAAGTTGTGCAGCAGGCCGGCCAGATACGTCAGGCCGGCTTCCGGTCGCTGGGCGCGCGGCATGGCGCGGGTCAGGCCTTCGATGACGGCGGCGGTGTAGATCGACTGGTGCCAGTACGGCGTGGCCTGGTGTGGGTTGTCCTTGGGCAGGCTGAGGGTCTTGCCCAGGGCCAGGCCCAGCGCCAGGTTGATCACCAGGTCAAAGCCCAGCACGCGCACGATGGCGTCTTCCACCGAGCGAATCTTGCCCGGCGAGGCGTAGTACGGCGACGCGGCCCAGCTGACGACCTGGGCGGCGAGGGCCGGGTCGGTTTCGACTACGCCGGTGATGTCATCAATGGTTGCATTGGGGTCGACACGCAGCTTGATGATCTTCTGCGCGGTGTCGGCCAGCGGCGGGATTTCGATGGTCGCTTCCAGGCGTTGCTGGATACGGCGGGCGGTGAACGCCTGCATCGCCTGGGTGATTTCCTCGCGGTCGTCATTGGGGCGGTCGAGGTTGGGACGGATATTGCGCAGCGGCTCGCCGAACTGCGCGGCGCTGGCTTTGGTCAGCAGGGTCTTGAAGGCGTCGGTGGGGATGTCCAGCAGCAGACCGGCTTCGCCCGAATGCACCAGCAGGCTGGGCTCATTCAGCAGGCTGCCTTCATACAGGCACGGCGAACTGGTCAGTGGCGGCAGGCCCGGCAGCAGGTTCAGGTCGTGTTTGCTGAGCATGCGTTTGACGCGGTCCGGCGCTACGGCCGTAAGGCGCCGGCCGGTGAGTTCGGCGAGGCGGTTGAGGTCGAGCAACTGGTTCTGGGGGAACAGCACCATCAGGGCGCCTACCGCGTCTTCCAACAAGACTGCCTGGACCTTTCGCGCTGGGTTCAGGCCCGCGTGTTCGGCGACTTCCGTGTAGGGGATGGCGAGTTTTGCGAGCAGCGCCTGAATAACCGACGGGGCGGTCAGTGGGGCGGAGGCGAGGGCGACTTCTGACATGGCCTGATCCAAATTCGTACAGTCACCGAAGTATAACCAGCTTGTTACGGGTGAGGGTTGGATAACTGCGCCAGCCGTCACACTTGGCCGTATTGCTGCCCATGCCGCAACCAGCGATCCAGCAGCGGGCTGACGTGCTCGGGCCAGCGCTCCAGCAGCGCTTGCGCCGCATCGCGCACGGCGGGCAGCAAGTCGGCGTCGCGCATCAGGTCGGCGACCTTGAATTGCAGCAGGCCGGTCTGGCGGGTGCCGAGCATTTCGCCGGGACCGCGCAGTTCGAGGTCTTTTTCGGCAATCACAAAACCGTCGTTGGTCTCGCGCATGATCCCCAGGCGCTGGCGGCCGATCTGCGACAGCGGCGGGTGGTACAGCAGCACGCAATGGCTGGCGGCGCTGCCCCGGCCCACGCGTCCGCGCAGCTGGTGCAGTTGCGCCAGGCCCAGGCGCTCGGGGTTTTCGATGATCATCAGGCTGGCGTTAGGCACGTCCACACCCACCTCGATCACGGTGGTGGCGACCAGCAGTTGCAGGTTGCCGGCCTTGAACTCGGCCATGACCGCGGCCTTTTCCACAGGCTTCATGCGCCCGTGGATCAGCCCGACCTTGAGCTCACCGAGGGCGCTGGTGAGGTCCTCGAAGGTGGTTTCGGCGGCCTGGCAGGTCAGCTCTTCGGACTCTTCAATCAGCGTGCACACCCAATAGGCCTGGCGCCCTTCAGCGCAGGCGCCGCGCACGCGTTCGATCACTTCGACGCGCCGCGTGTCGGTGACCAGCACGGTGTTGACCGGCGTACGGCCGGGCGGCAGTTCGTCGAGGATCGAGGTGTCGAGGTCGGCGTAGGCGCTCATGGCCAGCGTGCGTGGAATCGGCGTGGCGGTCATGATCAACTGGTGCGGGTTCATGCGCCCGCCCACGCCTTTCTGACGCAGTGCCAGGCGTTGCTGCACGCCGAAGCGGTGTTGTTCGTCGATGATTACCAGGGCGAGGTTCTTGAACTGCACTTCGTCCTGGAACAGCGCGTGGGTGCCGACCACCATCGGGGCGCCATTGGCAATCTGCTCCAGCGCGGCTGCGCGCACCTTGCCCTTGAGCTTGCCGGCCAGCCAGGCAACTTCCAGGCCCAGGGGTTCGAGCCAGCGCTTGAAGGTAATGAAGTGTTGTTCGGCGAGGATCTCGGTGGGCGCCATCAGCGCCACCTGATAACCGGCTTCCAGCGCCTGCAGGGCGGCGAGGGCGGCAACCACGGTTTTGCCCGCGCCCACGTCACCCTGGATCAGGCGCAGCATGGGTTCGTGCTGGCTGAGGTCGTAGGCGATTTCATTGCCCACGCGCTGTTGCGCACCGGTCGGCGCAAAGCCCAGGTTGGCCAGGTATTGTGCAGGCAGACGCGTGGCCTTGGGCATCGCTGGCGCGCGCAGGGAGCGCATGCTTTCGCGCAGGCGTTGCTGGGACAGTTGGTGGGTCAGCAGTTCTTCAAAGGCCAGGCGATGCTGGGCCCAGTGGTGGCCGAGGGCGAGTTCGTCGACATCGGCATCGGCCGGTGGGTGATGCAGGTAGCGAATCGCATCGGCCAATGGCGCCAGTTGATAGTCGCGGGCCAGCTCCAGGGGCAGCCAGTCGGGCAGGCTCTGGGGACCTAGCATCGTCAGCGTCTGCATGCACAACTGGCGCAGGCGCTGTTGGGTGAGGCCTTCGGTGAGCGGGTAGATGGGCGTGAGGGTGGTGTCCACCGGCGGTGGTTCGTCGCCGGTAATGGCGCGGTATTCCGGGTGATAGATTTCCAGCCCGGAGGCGCCAGGGCGCGCTTCGCCGTAGCAGCGCACGCGGGTGCCGCGCTTGAGGCCTTCCTTTTGTGCATTGCTGAAGTGATAGAAGCGCAGGCTCAGGCCGCCAGTGCCGTCCTGCAGGCGCACCACCAGGCTGCGGCGCTTGCCCATCACCACATCGGCGCCGCTGACGGTGCCTTCGACCACCGCGTCCTGCCCGGGGCGCAGGTGGCCGATGGGCACGACGCGGGTGCGGTCCTGATAACGCAGGGGCAGGTGGAACAGCACATCCTGGAGGTTTTCCAGGCCGACCTTGGCCAGTTTCTCGGCCATGGCCTCACCGACACCCTTGAGTGCCGTCACCGACACCTGCGACAGCTCAGTCATACGTCTGCTTAGCTCGCCGCGGGCGGCTTGGCCACCGAACACAGGCGGATCGAGTCGGCGAGGATCTCAATGGCTTTTGGCCGTGGAAAGCTGGCACGCCAGGCGATCGCCACGGTGCGGAACGGCACCGGCGGCGTGAGTGGACGCACTTCGATCACGCCGGGGGCGTAGTGATGGCTGTCCACCGCCGACAGCGGCAGAATCGAGATACCCAGGCCGGACGCAACCATATGGCGAATGGTCTCCAGGGAGCTGGATTCAACCGTGGTGTGCTTGGCGCCGTCGTTGCCCTTGGTCAGGGTCGGGCAGGCTTCGAGCACCTGATCGCGGAAGCAGTGGCCTTCGCCGAGCAGCAGCAGGCTCTTGTCGTTGAGCAGGCCGGCGTCGATGGTGGCCTTCTGCGTCCAGGGGTGGGAAGCCGGCATCAGCACGTAGAACGGCTCGTCGTAGAGCGGCAGGGTCAGTACATCGGCTTCATTGAACGGCAGGGCGATGATGATCGCGTCCAGCTCGCCGTTGCGCAGTTTGTCGCGCAGCACGTGGGTGAAGTTTTCTTCGATGTACAGCGGCATCTGCGGCGCGACGCGGTGCAGTTGCGGAATCAGGTGGGGGAACAGGTACGGGCCGACGGTGTAGATGGCGCCGACCTTGAGCGGTGCGGTCAGCTGGTTCTTGCCGGCCTGGGCCAGTTCGCGAATGCTTTGCGCCTGCTCCAGCACCTTCTGGGCCTGGGCGACGATGCCTTCGCCTACCGGCGTGAGGCGCACGGCGCTTTTGCTGCGCTCGAAAATCAGCACACCGAGTTCGTCTTCAAGCTTTTTCACGCCCACCGACAGCGTCGGCTGGCTGACGTGGCAACGCTCGGCCGCATGGCCGAAGTGTTGCTCCTGGGCGAGGGTCACGATGTAGCGTAATTCTGTAAGAGTCATAGCGGGCGTCCATGAAGTTGCGGGCCAAGCATACCGACTGCAATCGATAGACGCACGTTATCAGAAGTTTGTTGGGGATTGAGCGAGGACTGTCAGAGATGTGCTGAAAAACAATGTGGGAGGGAGCAAGCCCCCTCCCACAGAAGCATCGCTTACCGGCGACGCTTTTCGATGTTGTAGACAAACGGCGCGACGATTTCGACGCTACCGCCTTTCAACATGTCGGCCGGCGGTTTGGGCAGCGGCTGGGCACGACGGATCATGTCCAGGGTCGCGCGGTCCAGATCGGCGTTGCCGGAGCGGCCTACCAACTCATAGGACAGCACGTTGCCTTCGCCATCGACCACGAAGCGCAAGCGGTTCAGGCCTTCCTTGCCACGGGCCTGGGCGCCTGGCGGGTACTTCTTGTACTTCTGCAAATGCGCCAGCAGCGTGCCTTCCCAGGAAGCCTTGGCCGCCAACTGTTGCGGCGATGGGCCGGGTGTCGGCTGCGCCGATTTTTCAACCGGGGCGTTGTTCTGCGGCGCGTCACTCGGCGGCTGATCGGAAGGTTTCTCCTTGGGCGGCTCGGGCTTTTTCTCCACCGGCTTGGGCGGCTGCGGTTTGGGTTTGGGCTTGACCGGCTTGGGCACCTGGATGGTCGGCTTGGGCGCTTCGGCCAGTTTCGGCAGCGGCGGTTCTTCCACCGGTGCCGGTGGCGGCGTTACCACTTTTGGCGGTGCCGGTGGTGGCGGCGGCGCAGGCGCAGGCGCCAGGTCGATGACCATGGCTGCTGGCGGCAGCACCACCGTACGCGGGGCCGACCAATGGAGCGCGATGGCAATCGCGACGGCATGCACGCCCAGTACGACGGCGAGGCTGGTGCCATAACGCGTCAGTTTGTGGCGCGTCGTGATCATTTTTTGGCTGCCGTCTCAAGTCCGACCAGACCTACCTTGAGGTAGCCGGCTGCCCGCAGGGCATCCATCACGCTCATCAAGTCGCCGTAGTCCACGCCCTTGTCGGCCTGGAAGAAGATCGTCGTGTCTTTCTTGCCCTGGGTCTTGGCGTCGAGCACCGGACCCAGGGACTCAGGCTTGACCTCTTCTTCGCCCAGGAACAGACGCTGGTCTGCCTTGACGCTGAGGAAAATCGGCTTCTCCGGACGCGGTGCCGGCTTGGCGCTGGACGCGGGGAGGTCAACCTTGATATCCACGGTGGCCAGAGGCGCCGCGACCATGAAGATGATCAGCAGCACCAGCATCACGTCGATAAACGGCGTGACGTTGATTTCGTGGTTTTCGACGAGCTCGTCGTCGCCTTGATTCAAATGCAGGCCCATGGCCGATTACCCCACTTTTACCATCTGCGGTTGCGAGCTGCGCTCGGGAGGCAGGTGATCGAGGTCGCGGCTGACCAGCAGCAGGACTTCTGCCGATGCGTCCGATACCTGGGCCTTGTAGCCGGCAATCGAACGGGCGAAGACGTTGTAGATCACCACCGCAGGGATTGCCGCAACCAGGCCCAGGGCCGTGGCCAGCAGGGCTTCGGCGATGCCGGGGGCAACGACGGCGAGGTTGGTGGTCTGGGTTTTGGCGATGCCGATGAAGCTGTTCATGATGCCCCACACGGTGCCGAACAGGCCGACGAAGGGCGCGGTGGAACCGATGGTCGCCAGCACGCCGGTGCCGCTGCTCATGTTGCGGCCGCAGGCGGCTACCAGGCGCTCGAGGCGGAAGGCCACGCGTTCCTTGATGCCTTCTTTTTCGCGGGCGTTGGCTGACAGGCGCATTTCTTCGAGCGCGTCGTGCACCAGCGTGTTGGCCAGGGTGCCCTTTTTGGTCGCCGTTTCACTGGCTTCCTTGAGGGTGGTGGCTTTTTTCAGGTGGACGATTTCAGTGCGCAGACGACGTTTGGCACCCAGCAGCTCGAAGCCTTTGGCGATCCAGATGGTCCAGGTAATGATGGAGGCGATGGCCAGGCCGATCATCACGGCCTTCACCACTACGTCGGCGTTCTGGTACATGCCCCATGGGGACAGGTCGTGGGCCATGCCCAGGGTGTTGTCTTCTTCCAGTACGACGCCGGTGCCATCGGCGGGGGCTGGCGCAGCAGGGTCGGTTGCTGCCGGCGCGGGTGCGGCCGGGTTCGCGGCATTTTGCTCGGCAGCGGCGGGCGCTGCGGGAGCGCTGGCATCAGCGAATGCGGCGGTCGGTGCCAGCATTACGCTGAACAGCAACGCAGCAATCGCGCGCCAGGCGCGGGATGGGCTGTGCAGCTTGGTTGGCGAAGCGGGGGTTGTAATACGTGTCATGCTGGCCGGACCTGATGAGAAGAAAAAATGGAGTGATCGTCCTTCCAGACCCGTCGCGGGCCGAGGACAAATGGGCGGTCATTATTGCAAGTAATTCTTGTTAACTAAAGTGCCAGTGTTACTTTATTTCTATTTTTACTGGCCGCTGAACCCCGAGCGCAGCTAACCTGCGCCTTTGAGAATGGAGTTTTGTGATGTCTGCGCCTTCTGTTGTGATTGCCGGTTGCGGCGATGTGGGTAGTCGGCTGGCTAGCCAATTGCTGGCCTCGGGATGGGAGGTTCATGGCCTGCGGCGCGATATTTCGCGCCTGCCCGAGGGCGTCATTGGCATCGCCGGCGATCTGTTCAAAAAGGATTGTCCGGACACCTGGCCGATTGGCGGGGTGGATTACCTGGTGTACTGCGCCGCCGCGACCGACCACGACGAGGCCGGCTATCGTGCGGCTTACGTGCACGGTTTGCAGCATGTGCTGGAGTGGCTGGATGACTATGGCCAGCAGCCCAGGCATCTGCTGTTTGTCTCCAGCAGCAGCGTTTACGGTCAGCAGCATGGTGAGTGGGTCGACGAAACGTCCGACACCCAGGCGCAGGGCTATTCCGGTCAGGTGATGCTGGAAGCCGAGCAGGTGGCACTCAACAGCGCCATCCCGGCGAGCGTCGTGCGCTTGACCGGCATTTATGGCCCGGGCCGTGAGTGGCTGCTGACTCAGGTGCGCAAAGGTTATCGCGTGGCGACCGATCCACCTTTATATGGCAACCGCATCCACGCGGACGACGCGGCCGGTTTGCTGGCGTTTTTATTGCGCCATGTGGAGCAGGGCGGTTCGCTGGACAAGGTCTATATCGGCGTGGACAACGAGCCTGCGCCGCTGGCCGATGTGGTGGGCTGGTTGCGTGAGTATCTGGGAGTGACCGAGTGGTCCGAGGACGCCAGTGTGCGGCGCGCGGGCAGCAAGCGGTGCAGCAATAAGCGGGTCAAGGCGTTGGGATGGGAGCCGACCTACCCGACTTATCGTGAAGGTTATGCCGCGATCCTCAAAGGCTGAAAAACACGGTCAAAAAATGTGGGAGGGGGCTTGCTTCCGATGGCAGTGTGTCAGTCAAACCATCTGTGACTGATACACCGCTATCGGGAGCAAGCCCCCTCCCACATGTTGATCCGAGCTTTGGTGCTTGTTACTTTTCAAGCAACCATTGACGAGGGCCAGGGGTAAACGACGGCACTTCGTCCGCCTGTGCAGTATTCACCGCCTGAAAAATCTCCAGCTGCTTGCCCTTGCGCGCAAAAATCCACGGGTTGCCCTGGCCGTTCAGTTGTAGCCAGATGCTGTCGTAGCCGCCGCTCATCGAGGCGCAGTCGCCTGCCAGGCACAGCGAGTAGCGATCTACGCCGGGCAAGCCGGCGACCTTGCCGTCCGCCTGGAACTGCACCGTGGCGCCGTCGCCGAAGCCGTCGGTGATTTTCCAGTCGCCGCCCATATAGGCCCCGTACAGGGCGCGTTCGAAGTTGGCGCCCAGTGGCGCGCCTTCCGGCGCAGGGTCCTTGGCGCGGGCAAACAGCTGCTCGGGCTCGTTGTCATTGGCCACTTGCAGCAGTTGCCGGCCTTTGCGCTTGAGTTCGGTGGCGGAGCTGCCGTAGAAGTCCACGCTCCAGGCGCCGGATTTCTCGCCGGTCAGCTTGCCTTCGGCCACTTCAAAGCCGTTGTAATAACGCGCCTGCGCGGCCTTGGTGTTGACCTCCCATTCGAGGTTCGGGCCAAAGCGTTGCAATGCTTCACGCAAAGGACCGCCCTTGGCTGCCGCGTCGATGGCGACCTGATTGATCCAGGTGCCGCTTACATCCCGGTCGGCAGGGTTGCTGGCACAGCCGCCGAGCAACAGGGCGAGCAACGAAGAGGCTACAAGCGCTTTGCGCATCATGAAATCCTTCTGAAACAAAGTCGGCGCGGCCTCTTGAGAAGGCTGCGCCGGGTGTTTTATTCGATGACCAGGATCGCGTCCATTTCGACCTGCGCGCCCTTTGGCAGAGCAGCAACGCCGATGGCCGCGCGTGCCGGGTAGGGCTGTTCGAAATATTTGCCCATGATCTCGTTGACCTTGGCGAAGTGGCTCAGGTCGGTAAGGAAGATGTTCAGTTTGACGATGTCCTTGAACGAACCGCCTGCAGCTTCGGCCACGGACTTGAGGTTTTCGAACACCTGTACGGTCTGTGCTTCGAAGCCTTCAACCAGTTCCATGGTCTTTGGGTCCAGCGGGATCTGACCCGACATGTAGACGGTATTGCCCGCCTTGATCGCCTGGGAGTAGGTACCGATGGCGGCCGGGGCTTTGTCGCTGGTGATTACGGTCTTGGTCATGTGTGACTCCTTGTTAGAGGTGGGTTAGGCACGCATACGGGTGATGCGGATAACCCCGATCAAAGCGCGCAGCTTTTTGATCACGCGGGCCAGGTGCACGCGGTCGTGCACGCTGACCACCAGCTGGACCACGCTGATGCGGCCATCGCGCTCGTCCATGCTGATTTTTTCGATATTGCCGTCGGCCGCGTTGACGCTGCTGGCCAGCAGGGCGATCAGGCCACGCTGGTGTTCCAGCTCCACGCGCAGCTCGACGTTGAATTCGCCGGTGACATCCTTGGCCCACGAGAGCTGGATGCATTTTTCCGGGTTGTGGCGGATTTCGGTGATGTTGCGGCAGTTGTCCAGGTGCACCACCATGCCCTTGCCTGCCGACAGATGCCCGACAATCGGGTCGCCGGGGATCGGTGTGCAGCACTTGGCATAGCTGAGCACCAGGCCCTCGGTGCCGCGAATCGCCAGCGGGCCTTCCGGACTCGGCAGTTGTTCGCCTTCGCCGAGCAGACGACGCGCCACCACATAGGCCATGCGATTGCCCAGGCCGATGTCTTCCAGCAGGTCTTCGATGGTTTCCTGGCGATACTCGTGGAGCATCGCTTTCACACGCTCCTGCGCGATCTTGTCCAGGGCGCTGTCGAAACCGTTGAGCACCTTGTTCAGCAGGCGTTCGCCCAGGCTGATCGATTCGGAACGGCGCTGCAGTTTCAGCGCATGGCGGATGTGGGTACGTGCCTTGCCGGTGACCACGAAATTGAGCCACGCCGGGTTCGGTCGGGCGCCCGGTGCGCTGACGATCTCCACCGTGGAGCCACTTTGCAGCGGCTCGGACAGCGGCGCGAGACGGCGATTGATCCGACAGGCAATGCAACTGTTGCCGACGTCGGTGTGCACCGCGTAGGCAAAATCGACCGCCGTGGAGCCTTTGGGCAGCTCCATGATGCGGCCTTTGGGCGTGAACACGTAGACCTCATCCGGGAACAGGTCGATCTTCACGCTTTCGATGAATTCCAGGGAGTTGCCGGCACGTTGCTGCATTTCGAGCACGCCCTTGACCCACTGGCGGGCGCGGGCATGGGTGCCTTTGGGCTGCTCGTCGCCGCTGGATTTGTACAGCCAGTGGGCGGCGATGCCGTTGTTGGCCATTTCTTCCATTTCGCGGGTGCGGATCTGGATCTCGATCGGCACGCCATGCATACCGAACAACGTGGTATGCAGCGATTGGTAGCCGTTGGCCTTGGGAATTGCGATGTAGTCCTTGAAGCGGCCCGGCAGGGGTTTGTACAAATTATGTACAGCGCCGAGCACGCGGTAGCAGGTGTCGACCTTGTCAACGATGATGCGGAACGCGTACACGTCCATGATCTCGTTGAAGGCCCGACGCTTGCCGCGCATCTTCTTGTAGATGCCGTAGATGTGCTTTTGCCGCCCGCTGACCTCGCCCTCAATTTCGTCGATTGCCAGGCAATGGCTGAGGGACTCTTCGATCTTGTTGACGATTTCCTTGCGGTTGCCCCGGGCGCGCTTGACCGCCTGGTAGATGCGTGCCGAACGCATCGGGTGCATGGCCTTGAAGCCGAGGTCTTCGAATTCGATACGAATGGCGTGCATGCCCAGCCGGTTGGCGATGGGCGCGTAGATTTCCAGGGTTTCCTTGGCGATGCGCCGGCGTTTTTCGCCGGACAGCACTTCCAGCGTGCGCATGTTGTGCAGCCGGTCGGCCAGCTTCACCAGGATGACCCGAATGTCGCGGGCCATGGCCATGGCCATTTTCTGGAAGTTCTCCGCCTGGGCTTCGGCCTTGGTCTCGAAGTTCATCTGGGTCAGTTTGCTGACCCCGTCGACCAGTTCGGCCACGGTTTCGCCAAATTGCGCATTGAGCGCTTCCTTGGCAATGCCGGTGTCTTCGATCACGTCATGCAGCATCGCGGCCATCAGGCTCTGATGGTCCATGTGCATGTCGGCAAGAATATTGGCCACCGCAAGAGGATGGGTGACATACGCCTCGCCACTGCGGCGGCGCTGGCCGTCGTGGGCTTGTTCGGCGTAGAAATACGCCCGGCGGACCAGGTTGACCTGGTCTGGACCGAGGTAGGCCGATAAGCGATCGGCGAGGGCGTCTATGCTCGGCAAAGTGTGAACTCCTGCCGAAGGCTGTGACCCCGCGCCGTGCTACGTCGACCAGGCATAGGCTTAGACGGCCTCGTTGGACTCGTCCTCGAACGCTGCGAACAGCGGTTCGTCTTCAACGATTTCGGCGTTGGCGATGAACTCGTAGCTCATCAGGCCTTCGGCGATTTCGCGCAGGGCTACAACGGTGGGCTTGTCGTTTTCCCACTGGACCAGAGGCTCTTTGCCGCCAGTGGCCAGTTGACGGGCACGCTTGGTAGAGAGCATGACCAGCTCAAAACGGTTATCCACGTGTTCTAGGCAGTCTTCAACGGTTACGCGGGCCATGGTATTCCTCGGAGCGAATGCAAGATGCGCGCTGCCCGGCTGGGCGAGCGGACTGAGCAGTTTAAAAAAACACCAGCGTTTAGGGAAGCGCTGATTTTCGCGACACCTTCGCAAAACCGCTGCAAGTGCCAATGTAAGGCCCTTGCGGCGGTTTTGGGAAGCGTCAATCAGCCGAGCAGTTCGGCCAGTAACTTGCCGAAACGTTGCTGCTGGCGCTTTTGCTGGAGCTGATTGGCACGGAAAATCGCCTTCAAGTCGTCCAGCGCGTGGGCAAAATCGTCATTGATGATCAGGTAGTCGTAGTCGACGTAGTGGCTCATTTCGCTGACGGCTTCGCGCATGCGGCCTTCGATGATCGCGTCGCTGTCCTGGCCACGGTTGGTCAGGCGCTGGTGCAAGGCTTCGAGCGAGGGCGGCAGAATGAAGATCGAACGTGCCTTGGGCATCAATTGGCGTACTTGCTCGGCGCCCTGCCAGTCGATTTCCAGGATCAGGTCATGGCCTTCGTCCAGGGTCTGCTGCAGGTGACTTTGCGAGGTGCCGTAGAGGTTGCCGAACACTTCGGCGCGCTCCAGAAAGTCGCCGTGTTCGATCATCCTGACGAACTCGGTACGCTCGACGAAGTGATAGTGCACGCCGTTCACTTCGCCCGGGCGCATGGCGCGGGTGGTGTGCGAGACCGAAATGCGGATCTGCTGGTCAGCGTCGGTCAAGGCTTTGACCAGGCTGCTCTTGCCCGCGCCCGAAGGCGCGGAAATGATGTAAAGGGTGCCGGTGCTGTGGGTCATGAAGGTTGCCTTACTCAATATTCTGTACTTGTTCGCGCATCTGCTCGATCAACACTTTGAGGTTGACCGCGGCGGTGGTGCTGCGCGGGTCAAACGCCTTGGAGCCGAGTGTATTGGCTTCGCGGTTGAGTTCCTGCATCAGGAAGTCCAGGCGCCGACCGGCGGCGCCACCGGACTTGAGCACGCGGCGCACTTCGAGGATGTGGGTGCTGAGACGGTCGAGTTCTTCGGCGACGTCGCTTTTCTGCGCCAGCAGCACCATTTCCTGCTCCAGGCGCACGGGGTCGAGGTCGGCCTTCATGTCGGTGAAGCGGTCGAGCACCTTCTGGCGCTGGGTGGCGAGCATCTGCGGCACCAACTCGCGCAGGATGATCACGTCGGCTTCGATGGAGGTCAGGCGCTCGCTGATCAACCGCGCCAGCTCGGCGCCTTCGCGTTCGCGGCCGGCCTTGAGCTCCTTCAAGCCCTGGGTGAACAGCGCGAGGGCTTGGGCGTTGAGGGCCTGCGGGTCGCTGGCGTCGGCCACCAGCACGCCGGGCCAGGCCAATACTTCAAGCGGGTTCAATGCCGCCGGCTGCTTGATCAGGCCGGCGATGGTTTCGGCGGCGGCGACCAGTTGCGCGGCGCGCTCGCGGTCCACTTGCAGCGGCTTGCCGGTGGTTTCTTCGGTAAAACGCAGGGTGCATTCCAGCTTGCCCCGGGAGATGCCCTGGCGCAGGGCTTCACGCACGGCGCCTTCGAGGTCGCGGAACGATTCCGGCAGACGCAGGTGCGGCTCCAGGTAGCGGCTGTTGACCGAGCGCAGCTCCCAGCTCAGGGTGCCCTGGGCGCCGGCTTGTTCGACGCGGGCGAAGGCGGTCATGCTGTGCACCATGGAGGTACCTCGCGTTGCAGCCCGCACACACGGGCTGATGGTTAAGAAGGCGCAGGATTGTAGCGCAGTGGGGCGGATGCGCCCAAACCCGAGCATTCGTAACCGGATTTTAAGAAGTGCCCCGAATCGGTTCGCGGCTCTATAATGCTCGGCAGTTTTTCGTCCTCAGTACAGGAATTCCCTATGAAACGTCCAAGTGGTCGCGCTGCCGATCAGCTCCGCTCGATCCGCATCACCCGCAACTACACCAAACACGCCGAGGGATCCGTACTGGTCGAGTTTGGCGATACCAAGGTGATCTGCACCGTCAGCGTCGAGAACGGCGTGCCGCGTTTCCTCAAGGGCCAGGGCCAGGGCTGGTTGACCGCCGAGTACGGCATGCTGCCGCGCGCTACCGGCGAGCGTAACCAGCGTGAAGCCAGCCGTGGCAAGCAGGGCGGCCGTACCCTGGAAATCCAGCGCCTGATCGGCCGCTCCCTGCGCGCGGCCCTGGACATGTCCAAGCTGGGCGATGTGACCCTGTACGTCGACTGCGACGTGATCCAGGCCGACGGCGGTACGCGCACCGCGTCCATCACCGGCGCCATGGTGGCCCTGGTGGATGCGCTCAAAGTCATCAAGAAGCGCGGTGGCCTCAAGGGCGGTGACCCGCTCAAGCAGATGATCGCCGCCGTGTCGGTGGGCATGTACCAGGGCGAGCCTGTGCTGGACCTGGACTACCTGGAAGACTCGGCCGCCGAGACCGACCTCAACGTGGTGATGACCAGTACCGGTGGCTTTATCGAAGTACAGGGCACCGCTGAAGGCGCGCCATTCCAGCCGGCCGAACTGAATGCCATGCTGGCCCTGGCCCAGAAAGGCATGACCGAGATTTTCGCACTGCAGAACGCCGCCCTGGCTGACTGAAATCCGCCTCAAGGAGAAGCGCCATGAATGACCAGCAACTACCGGTGCCCACGCCTTCGTACGAAGTGCGCCAAGCAGCAATGTTGTGCCATCTCGCGGCGTTTCTGGGGTTCGTTTTCCCCTTCGGCAGCGTCGTGGGGCCGCTGATCCTGTGGCAGATGAAGAAGGAAGTGGACCCGTTCATTGATGATCAGGGCAAGGAAGCCTTGAATTTCCAGATCACCGTGGCCATCGCCTGGATCGTCTGCATCGTGCTGGCGTTTGCAGTCATCGGGTTTTTCCTGATGACCGCCCTGGCCATCGCCAGCGTGGTGCTGACGATCATCGGTTCGATCAAGGCCAACAAGGGCATCGCTTATCGCTATCCCTTGACCTGGCGACTGGTCAAATAATGAGCGCCTACAAAAAAACCGACAGCGATGTCGGTTTTTTTGTGCCTGGAAAAGACCTCAGATGGTCAGGGTCCAGTCGTAGTCCACGATCAGCGGCGCGTGCTGCGAGAAGCGCGGCTGACGGGGCAGGCGTGCGCTGCGAACGAACCGGCGCAGCCCCGGGGTCAGCAACTGGTAATCGAAACGCCAGCCCAGGTTGAGCATCTCGGCCTGTTCGTTGTCCGGCCACCAGCTGTACTGATCGCCTTCACGGCTGACTTCGCGCAGGGCATCCACATAGCCCATGTTGCCGACAATCTCGTCCATCCAGGCCCGTTCCGGCGCCAGGAAACCCGGGGATTGCTGGCTGTCGCGCCAGTTCTTGATATCCAGCTTCTGTTGCGCCACGTACAGCGAGCCACAATAAATGTACTCGCGACGTTTACGCCGCTGTTTATCCAGGTAACGGGCGAAATCGTCCATTAGCTTGAACTTCTGGTTCAAGTCTTCATCGCCGTTCTGCCCCGAAGGGAGCAGCAAGGTCGCGATGCTGACCTTGTCGAAATCGGCTTGCAGGTAGCGCCCGTAGCGGTCGGCTGTCTCAAAGCCCAGGCCGCTGATGACCGCCTTGGGTTGCAACCGCGAGTACAAAGCCACGCCACCTTGGGTGGGCACTTCGGCATCGCAGGCATAAAGGAAGTAGCCATCCAGTTGGAAGGCTGGGTCGTCCAGTTCAAAGGCGGAGGCGCGGGTGTCCTGCAGGCAGATGACGTCGGCATTCTGTGCTTGCAGCCAACTGAGCAAACCACGCTCGACTGCAGCCTGAATACCATTGACGTTCACACTGATGATCCGCATAAATGGCCCCAAAAATCGCGTGCGTGTATGATACACGCCGTCTACCTAATTAGCTAAATCCGTGGTATCTGAGGCTTTTTTCATGCAGGCGTATCAACGCGATTTCATTCGTTTTGCCATCGATCGCGGCGTTTTGCGCTTCGGTGAGTTCACCCTGAAGTCCGGGCGCACAAGCCCCTACTTCTTCAATGCAGGCTTGTTCAACTCGGGTTCGGCCCTGGCTCAGTTGGGTCGTTTCTATGCGGCGGCCATCGTTGAAAGCGGGATTTCCTTTGACGTGCTGTTCGGCCCGGCCTACAAGGGCATCCCCCTGGCCGCCGCGACCGCTGTGGCCCTCGCCGAACACCACGGACAGGATCTGCCTTGGTGTTTCAACCGCAAGGAAGCCAAAGCCCACGGTGAAGGTGGCAGCCTGGTGGGCGCGCCGCTGACCGGCGATGTGCTGATCATCGACGACGTGATCACCGCCGGCACCGCAATCCGCGAAGTGATGCAGATCATCGCTTCCCAGGACGGCGCCAAAGCCGCCGGCGTGCTCATCGCGCTGAACCGCCAGGAGCGCGGCAACGGCGAGTTGTCGGCCATCCAGGAAGTGGAGCGCGATTTCGGTATTCCGGTGGTGAGCATCGTGTCGCTGAACCAGGTGTTGCAGTTCCTGGAAGATGATCCGCAGCTCAAGCAGCATTTGCCGGCGGTGCGTGCATACCGCGAGCAATTCGGCGTCTGACACCGATAGCTCTGTATCAGAAAGACAATGTGGGAGGGGGCTTGCTCCCGATGGCGGTGTATCAGTCAACATCTTCAGTGACTGACCCATCTCCATCGGGAGCAAGCCCCCTCCCACATTTTTATTACGGCGTTGTTCAGGGACGCTTGCGATTACTGATCAGGGTGCCCACACCGGTATCGGTGAAGATTTCCAGCAGGATCGCATTCGGCACGCGGCCATCCAGGATCAGCGAGCTGCCAACGCCGCCCTGCACGGCTTCCAGCGCACAACGAATCTTCGGCAGCATGCCGCCGTAGATGGTGCCGTCGGCGATCAAATCGTCCACCTGTTGCGTGGTCAGGCCGGTCAGTACCTTGCCTTCCTTGTCCATCAAGCCGGCGATGTTGGTCAGCAGCATCAGCTTTTCAGCCTTCAACGCTTCAGCCACCTTGCCCGCCACCAGGTCGGCGTTGATGTTGTAGGACTCACCGTTTGCGCCCACGCCGATGGGCGCGATCACCGGGATAAAATCGCCCTTGACCAGCAGGTTCAGCAAATCGGTGTTGATGCCGATCACTTCGCCCACCTGGCCGATGTCGATGATTTCCGGCTGAGTCATCTCCGGCGTCTGCCGGGTCACGGTCATTTTTTTTGCCCGGATCAGCTCCGCGTCTTTACCCGTCAGGCCGATGGCGCTGCCGCCGTGGCGGTTGATCAGGTTGACGATGTCCTTGTTGACCTGGCCGCCAAGGACCATCTCCACCACGTCCATGGTCTGCGCGTCAGTGACGCGCATGCCATCAATGAAATGACTCTCGATCGACAAGCGCTTGAGCAGGTCGCCGATCTGCGGGCCGCCGCCGTGTACCACCACCGGGTTGATGCCCACGGCCTTCATCATCACGATGTCGCGGGCAAAGCCGGTTTTCAGCTCCTCGCTTTCCATGGCATTGCCGCCGTATTTGATCACCAGCGTCTTGCCGACGTAGCGTCGAATGTAGGGCAACGCTTCGGACAGGACCTTGGCGGTATTGGCAGCGGCTTCGCGTTCGAGGGTCATTCAGGGCTCCGGGCAAAAAATCAGAACGGTAATTGGAGATCAGGGGCAACACGTTTCAACTGGGCGTGGAACACGTCCTTGATGCGCTGCAACTCAGCCTCGGTATCCGCCTCGAAACGCAGGACCAGCACCGGCGTGGTGTTGGACGCGCGAACCAGGCCCCAGCCTTTGGCGTAATCGACTCGCACACCATCAATGGTGGTCAGGTTGGCACCTTCGCCCCATTGTGCATCGTGCAATGTGTCAATGATGCTGAATTTGCTCTCCTCGGTCACATGGATATTGATCTCTGGCGTGGAAATATCATTCGGGAAGGTCTGAAACAGCTCTTCGCAGGTGGATTTTTCCTTGCTGAGGATCTCCAGCAGACGCGCAGCACTGTAGATGCCGTCGTCGAATCCGAACCAGCGCTCCTTGAAGAACACATGGCCACTCATTTCGCCGGCGAGCAGAGCGCCGGTTTCCTTCATTTTCTTTTTGATCAACGAATGACCGGTCTTCCACATTAGCGGACGACCGCCGTATTCCTTGATCAACGGCGTCAGGCGGCGGGTGCATTTGACGTCGAAGATGATCTCGGCGCCAGGGTTGCGCGCCACCACGTCGCGGGCGAACAGCATCAGCAGGCGGTCTGGAAACACGATCTCACCGGTTTCAGTCACCACACCGACACGGTCGCCGTCACCGTCAAAGGCCAGGCCCACATCGGCGCCGACTTCCTTGACCTTGGCGATCAGGTCCACCAGGTTTTCAGGCTTGCCCGGGTCCGGGTGATGGTTGGGGAAGTGGCCATCGACGTCGCAGAACAGCGGGATCACTTCGCAGTTCAACGCTTCGAGCAGTTGCGGGGCGATTACGCCGGCCGCGCCGTTGCCGCAGTCCACCACCACCTTGAGGCGGCGTGCGAGTTTGACGTCACGGGTGATTTCATCGGAGTAGCGCTGCAGGATGTCGACCCGGGTGATGCTGCCCTGGCCGCTGGTCAGGTCATTGGTCTTCAGGCGCGTGTGCAGGGCCTGGATCTGTTCGTTGGCCAGGGTGTCGCCGGCAATGACAATCTTGAAGCCGTTGTAGTCGGACGGGTTGTGGCTGCCGGTCAGCATCACGCCGGATTTGCCGGCCAGTACGTTGGCCGCGTAGTACAGCGCTGGCGTGGGCACCAGGCCGACGTCACTCACATGACAGCCGCTGTCGGCCAGGCCCTGGATCAGCTGCTCCACCAGCTCCGGGCCGGACAAGCGTCCATCGCGGCCTACCGACACGTTCGGCTCGCCCTGGGCCAGGCTCTGGGCGCCGATGGCGCGGCCGATCCAATAGGCGGTTTCGGCGGTCAGGGTCTTGGGCACAACGCCACGAATGTCGTAGGCGCGGAAGATGCTGTCGGGAAAGGTCGGGGCGACGCGGGGTGCGGTACTCATCGCGGGGGGAATCTCCATTGGAAAGGGGCAAGGCTGGCCTTTAACTGACTGACCGGCAGGCTCAAACTGAAGGGTATGACGGCGTTTTCGGCGGGGAGTTCGTAGTGCAAAAAGGCCATCGGCGCGTCGGTGCCTGCCTTGTTAAAGCGTAATGCTTTGATTTTGCTGTGAAAATCTCGCTGATTAAAACCGCGCATTCTTCTTCCTGAAAAGCCATGCGGTGGCGTCTGGCCGGATAAACGCATCCGGCCAGGTTCAGCTTAGTCAGTGGCTGCCGGAATGCCCAAAACCACCTGCGCCGCGTTGTGTTTCGTCAAATTCCTCGACCAGTTCGAATTGCGCCTGCACCACCGGTACCAGCACCAGTTGGGCGATGCGCTCGCCTACGGCGATGTTGAACGCGGTCTGGCCGCGGTTCCAGCACGACACCATCAGTTCGCCCTGGTAGTCGGAGTCGATCAGGCCCACCAGGTTGCCCAGCACGATGCCGTGTTTGTGGCCAAGACCCGAGCGCGGCAGGATCAGCGCGGCCAGGCCTGGGTCGCCTACGTAGATCGACAGGCCGGTAGGAATCAGGATGGTCTGGCCAGGCTCGAGAACAGTGTCCTGCTTGAGCATGGCGCGCAGGTCCAGGCCGGCTGAACCGGGAGTGGCGTAGGCGGGCAGCGGGAAGTCGGTGCCGATGCGGGGATCGAGGATCTTGGCTTGCAAAGCGTGCATGGAGATTAAACCTGGTTCAGCCGTTGGGCGATAAAAGAGATCAGTTGGCGGGCAATTTTGCCCTTGCTGGTCTGGGCGAAAAGGGTGGCATGCAGCTCGCGGTCAATCACGCTGCAGGCGTTTTCCTCGCTGTTGAAGCCGATGCTGGGGTTGGCGACATCATTGGCAACGATCAGGTCGAGGTTTTTGTCTTTCAGTTTGCGAGCGGCGTAGTCGAGCAGGTGCTCGGTCTCGGCGGCGAAGCCGACGCTGAAAGGGCGGTCCGGGCGGGTGGCGATGGTGGCCAGGATGTCCGGGTTGCGCACCATTTGCAGGAGCAGGCCGTCACCGCTCGTAGGGTCTTTCTTGAGCTTTTGCGGGGCGATGACTTCCGGGCGGTAATCCGCAACCGCTGCCGAGGCGATAAACAGGTCGCACGGAATCGCGGCTTCACAGGCCGCCAGCATGTCCCGGGCGCTGACTACGTCGATTCGCGTGACGCGATCGGGGGTCGGCAAATGCACCGGACCGGTGATCAGGGTGACGCGTGCGCCTGCCTCGACCGCCGCTTCTGCCAGCGCAAAGCCCATTTTCCCTGAGCTATGGTTGGTGATGTAGCGCACCGGGTCGATGTTTTCCTGGGTCGGGCCGGCGGTGATCAGCACGTGTTTGCCGGTCAGGGCCAGGTGCTGGAAGCACTCGGCGGCGCACAGCGCCAGGTCGTTGGCTTCGAGCATGCGGCCCATGCCGACGTCGCCGCAGGCCTGGCTGCCGGACGCCGGGCCGAACACCTTCAGGCCACGGCTTTGCAGGAGTTGGGTGTTGGCCTGGGTGGCCGGGTCGCGCCACATGGCCTGGTTCATCGCCGGGGCGATGGCGACGGTGGCGTCGGTGGCCAGTACCAGGGTGGTCAGCAGGTCATCGGCAATGCCCTGGGCCAGGCGGGCGATCAGGTCAGCGGTGGCCGGGGCGATCAGCACCAGGTCGGCCCATTTGGCCAGTTCGATATGACCCATGGCGGCTTCGGCGGCCGGGTCCAGCAGGTCCAGGTGAACCGGGTGGCCGGACAGGGCCTGCATGGTCAGCGGCGTGATGAATTCGCTGCCGCCGCGGGTCATGACCACGCGCACTTCGGCGCCCTGGTCCAGGAGCCTGCGAACCAGCTCTGCGCTCTTGTAGGCGGCAATGCCGCCGCCGACGCCGAGAACGATGCGTTTCCGATACAGACGCTGCATTGGTTTGCCTTTCCAGTTCAGTGAAGCCAGTTCAGTGACGCCTGCGATGCCTGCTCCCCAGGTGAAATCGCAGGCAAAAAAGAGGGCCTACGATAACACAGCGCCCGTCTGGCAACAGCGGCGCGCAGGGTGCATATGGAGAGGGACGTGACATGAGTATTCGCGATTGGCCAGCCGCTGAACGGCCGCGAGAGAGGCTTCTGGAATGGGGCGCGGCGAGCCTGTCCGACGCCGAATTGCTGGCAATCTTCCTGCGTACCGGGGTTTGCGGCCTGAGCGCGGTGGACCTGGCGCGCCATTTGTTGACGCGCTTTGGCGGCCTGCGCCCGCTGCTGGAGGCCAGTCAGACCCTGTTTAATCAGCAATTGGGCCTGGGCCCGGCAAAATACGCCCAACTGCAGGCGGTGCTGGAAATCGCCCGGCGCCACATGGCCGAGGGTTTGCGTCATTATTCGGTGCTGGAAAGCCCCGAAGCCGTGCGTGATTACCTCAAGGCGCTGCTGCGTCATGAGCCTCACGAGATTTTTGGCTGCCTGTTTCTCGATTCAAGGCACCGCGTGCTGGGTTTCGAGGCCTTGTCCCAAGGCACCATCGACAAGGCGCAGGTTTATCCCCGGCAGGTGGTCAAGCGTGCACTGGCCTACAACGCGGCGGCGTTGATCCTGTGTCACAACCATCCTTCGGGCAGTGTCGAGCCCAGCGCGGCTGATCGAAAATTGACCAGGACCTTGCAAGATGCCCTGGAAATGGTGGATGTGCGGGTGCTGGATCACATCATTGTGGGTGACGGTGATCCATTGTCGATGGCGGAGTACGGGTGGATGTAATGCCACCCGCTGCAGCGATTACGGTTTGACGTTGACCCTGGAGAAATCCTGCCGGCCAAACGGACTCACCTGGTACCCCTCGACATTCTTGCGCGTCAGGGCAAACGCTGTCGGATGTGCCAACGGCAACCACAGCGCCTGCTGCTGGATCTGCGCCTGGGCCTGCTGATACAGCTTGCTGCGCACCCCTTGCTCGCTGGTGGTCTTGCCGGCGCTGATGAGTTTGTCCAGCGCAGGGTCGCAATAGCGGGCGAAGTTGGTGCCGGATTTGACTGCCGCGCAGGAAAATTGCGGGGTCAGGAAGTTATCCGGGTCGCCATTGTCACCGGCCCAGCCCATGAACAGCAGGTCATGCTCTCCGGCCTTGGCGCGGCGGATCAGTTCGCCCCATTCGATCACGCGGATTTCGGCCTGAATGCCGACCTTGGCCAGGTCCGCCTGCAACAGTTGTGCGCCCAGATTAGGGTTGGGGTTCAGCAGGCTACCGGTGGGGCGCGTCCAGATAGTGGTTTTGAAGCCGTCCTTGAGCCCGGCACGCGCCAGCAGGGCCCTGGCCTTGGTGAGGTCCTGTGGATAACCCGGCAAATCCTTGGCGTAGCTCCAAGTGTTGGGCGGGAACGGACCGTTGGCTGCTTCGGCAGTGCCTTCAAACACCGCTTTAAGGTAGCTGTCCTTGTCGAAGGCCAAGTTGATGGCCTGGCGCACTTCCGGTTTGTCCAGCGGTGGATGCTGGCTGTTGATGGCAACGAAAGCGGTCATGAACGCTGCGGTTTTTTCCACCTTGAGCGCCGGGTCTTTCTCGGCTTCGCCCACATCCAGCGGCTTGGGCGACAGGGCGATCTGGCATTCGTCACGGTGCAGTTTCTGCAGGCGCACGTTGGCGTCCGGGGTAATGGCAAAGATCAGGTTGTCCACCGCCGGTTTACCGGCGAAGTACTCCGGGTTGGCCTTGTAACGCACCACGGCGTCCTTCTGGAAGCGCGTGAAGATGAATGGGCCGGTGCCGATGGGCTGGCTGTTGAGCTTCTCCGGGGTGCCGGCCTTGAGCAGTTTGTCGGCGTATTCGGCCGGGTAGATCGAGGCAAAGCCCATGCTCAGCGCCGCAAGGAAGGTCGAGTCGGCGTGATCCAGGGTAAAGCGCACCGTCAGCGGGTCGAGGGCATCGATCTTCTTGACCAGCGTGGGCAACTGCAGGGATTGCGCGTGGGGGAAGCCGCTCTGGGCGATCTTGTGCCATGGTCTGGCCGGATCGAGCATGCGTTCGAAGCTGAAGCGCACGTCTTCCGCCGTGAGGGTGCGGCTCGGCGTGAAATATGCGGTGCGATGGAATTTCACGTCAGGGTGCAGCTTGAAGGTGTAGGTCAGGCCGTCCGGCGAGACGTCCCAGCTGTCCGCCAGGCTCGGCACCAGCTTGCCGCTGGCTGCGTCATAGTCCACCAGGCGGTTCATCAGCACATCGGCCGAGGCATTGGTGGTGGTCAGCGAGTTGTACTGCACCACATCGAACCCTTCGGGACTGGCCTCGGTGCATACGCTCAGGTTGGTGGCAGCAGACGCCAGCGGGGCGATGAAGAAAGGGGCTAGCAGGAGCGGTAGGGCAGCGAGGCGCATAGTCGGTTTCCTTTGCAGATCGAAGGCCCATCTGCGAGTGCAGTCTGGAAAAGTCCTACCGTAGTGGTCTGATGAGTAAATGACTAGCCCATTTTTGCCTGTGCTTTTGCCGCAAATGCTGTTTTGATGGCGCCTCAGACGGTTTCGCGCTGCCCTTTGCGGTGCGCGCGAGCGCTGAAAATCATTCTGTGCGACGAGCGGTCGGCTGTGACAGCGGCCCCTCCTGGCAACGGTTCAGGCGACAACGGCGCAGATTTACTCCGGTAAAAACATACGGGCTGTTGTTGCGCCAGGGTCTTTCTGGTATAAAGCAGCGCTCTTTTCTAGGGGCCCGGTTCCTTCACTGTAGGTGTAGCCGGTAAGACCCTTAAAGAAACGCGGCGCCTGGCGCCAAATGACTGAGAGATTAAGCGGCCAACCCATGCCGGGTTGGGCATGTGGTTTTAGAGGGCTGAGGCATGTCGAGAGTCTGTCAAGTTACCGGTAAGGGTCCGGTGACTGGGAATAACATTTCCCACGCAAATAACAAAACCCGTCGTCGTTTCCTGCCGAACCTGCAGCATCACCGCTTCTGGGTTGAAGAAGAGAAACGTTTTGTTCGCCTGCGTGTATCTGCCAAAGGCATGCGTATCATCGACAAGCGTGGCATCACTGTCGTGCTGGCCGAAATCCGCGCCGCCGGCAAGATCTAAGGAGCTCTATCATGCGTGAATTGATTCGAATGATCTCTAGCGCCGGTACTGGTCACTTCTACACTACCGACAAGAACAAGCGTACTACCCCGGACAAGCTCGAAAAGAAAATGTTCGACCCGCGCGTTCGCAAGCACGTGATCTACAAAGAAGGCAAAATCAAGTAATTGGTTTTCCTCCTTGTGAAAAAAGCCCGTCTCTCACGAGTCGGGCTTTTTTTTGCCTGGGATTTGCCTGATCAGGCTTTCTGTTCGAACACCACGTAGATCTTGCGGCACGCCTCCAGCACTTCCCAGGTGCCGCTGAAGCCGGCCGGTATGACGAAGCGGTCGCCGGCGCGCAGGGTTTTGGCGTTGCCGTCGCCATCGCGCAATACCGACACACCCTGCACAATCTCGCAGTACTCGTGCTCGGTGTAGTTGACCTTCCACTGCCCGACTTCACCTTCCCACACCCCGGCGCTCATCTGGCCGCACGGACTGTTGTAGTGGTTGTAGAGAGTCTGTTCGGGATCGCCTTTGAGGATTTTTTCGGCGGCAGGGCGATAGCGTTCGGGGGCGGTGCTGGCTTGGCTGAAGTCGACGATATCCTGGATGCTCATGTGCGTGTCCCGTCTGGCCTGCGGTAGGAGAGCCCAAAGTCTATGTTTATTAAAATGAACATCGCAAGGGCGTTTTCCGGCGTTATGTCAAATATATTGAAACATCACCAGCCGCTGGTTTAGGGTGGCAGCTGCCTTGAGCCGAACAGCAGGCTGGCCGGGCACGCATTCTTTAAGGCCGCCGGGCATAGCCCGGCCCTTGTATTCATAAGAGGAGGACACTCGCATGACCACCCTGACCCGTGCCGACTGGGAACAACGCGCCAAGGACCTGAGGATTGAAGGTCGCGCCTACATCAATGGCGAATACACCGATGCCGTTTCCGGTGACACCTTCGAATGCATCAGCCCGGTCGACGGCCGCCTGCTGGCCACTATCGCCAGCTGCGACGTCGCCGACGCCCAGCGCGCCGTCGAAAACGCCCGCGCTACCTTCAATTCCGGTGTCTGGTCGCGCTTGGCGCCGGCCAAGCGCAAAGCCACCATGATCCGCTTCGCCGCGCTGCTCAAGGCCAATGCCGAAGAGCTGGCGCTGCTTGAGACCCTGGACATGGGCAAGCCGATCAGCGACTCCCTGAACATCGACGTGCCCGGCGCCGCCAATGCGCTGAGCTGGAGTGGCGAGGCGATCGACAAGATCTACGATGAAGTCGCCGCCACCCCGCACGATCAATTGGGTCTGGTCACCCGCGAGCCGGTCGGCGTGGTTGGCGCTATTGTGCCGTGGAACTTTCCGCTGATGATGGCCTGCTGGAAACTCGGCCCTGCGCTGTCCACCGGTAACTCGGTGATCCTCAAGCCGTCCGAAAAATCCCCGCTGACCGCCATCCGCATCGCCGCCCTGGCCGTTGAAGCCGGTATTCCCAAAGGCGTGTTCAACGTGCTGCCGGGCTACGGCCACACCGTGGGGAATGCGCTGGCGCTGCACATGGACGTCGACACCTTGGTGTTCACCGGTTCGACGAAGATTGCCAAGCAACTGTTGATCCGCTCCGGCGAATCGAACATGAAGCGCGTGTGGCTGGAAGCCGGCGGCAAGAGCCCGAACATCGTGTTCGCCGATGCGCCGGACCTGCAGGCCGCCGCCAAATCCGCCGCCAGCGCCATCGCCTTCAACCAGGGCGAAGTCTGCACCGCCGGTTCGCGCCTGCTGGTCGAGCGTTCAATCAAGGACAGCTTCCTGCCCCTGGTGATCGAAGCCCTCAAAGGCTGGAAGCCAGGCAACCCGCTGGACCCGGCCACCACTGTCGGCGCGCTGGTGGACACCCAGCAGATGAACACCGTGCTGTCGTACATCGAAGCCGGCCATGCGGACGGCGCCAAGCTGGTCGTTGGCGGCAAGCGGATCCTTGAGGAAACCGGTGGCACCTACGTCGAGCCGACGATCTTCGATGGCGTGACCAATGCCATGAAAATCGCCCAGGAAGAGATCTTCGGCCCGGTGTTGTCGGTGATCACCTTCGACAGTGCTGAAGAGGCGGTCAGGATCGCCAACGATACCGTCTACGGCCTGGCCGCCGCGGTGTGGACCGCCGATATCTCCAAGGCTCACCTGACCGCCAAGGCGCTGCGTGCGGGCAGTGTGTGGGTCAACCAGTACGACGGCGGCGACATGACCGCGCCGTTTGGTGGTTTCAAGCAGTCGGGTAATGGTCGCGACAAGTCGCTGCATGCGTTCGACAAATACACCGAACTGAAGTCGACCTGGATCAAGCTCTAACCAGCACAGCAGTAGAAATGTGGGAGGGGGCTTGCCCCCGATAGCAGTGTGTCAGGCACCACGAGTGCTGGCTGATTCACCGCTATCGGGGGACAAGCCCCCTCCCGCACTGTTTTGTGTGTACTCAAGAATTATCCACTGGAGCATGGCAATGCGTTGGGCGACCTACTTCGCCGTGTTGGCCTCGGTACTCAGCGTCGGCCTGGCGTTGGGCGTGAGCATGCCGCTGGTGTCCCTGCGCCTTGAAGGCTGGGGCTACGGCAGTTTCGCCATTGGCGTGATGGCGGCGATGCCGGCGTTTGGCGTGCTGCTTGGCGCCAAGGTGTCCAGCCGGCTGGCGGCGTGGCTCGGCACGGCCAACCTGATGCGCCTGTGCCTGTGGGCAGGGGCCGTGTCCATCGGCCTGCTGGCGATTCTGCCCAGCTACCCGGTATGGCTGGTGTTGCGGCTGATGATCGGGGTGATCCTGACCATCGTGTTTATCCTCGGCGAAAGCTGGATCAACCAACTGGTGGTGGAGCAGTGGCGCGGCCGGCTGGTGGCGCTGTATGGCTGCAGTTATGCGCTGAGCCAATTGTCGGGGCCGCTGCTGTTGGGCGTGATCGGCACCGGGCATGACTATGGTTTCTGGGTGGGCGTGGGCCTGCTGCTGGTGGCGCCGCTGTCACTGCTGGGCCGCTCCGGCGCGCCGACGGCGGATGCTTTCAGCGTGACCTTCGGCGACTTGTGGCGCTTCTGCCTGAGCCTGCCTGCGATTGCCTGGGCGGTGGCGCTGTTCGCCGCGTTCGAGGCGATGATTCTGACGCTGCTGCCGGTGTATTGCCTGCAGCAAGGCTTCACCGCCGAGGTCGCGCTGGCGATGGTCAGCACGGTGGTGGTCGGCGATGCGCTGCTGCAATTGCCCATCGGCGCCCTGGCGGATTACCTGCCACGGCGCACCTTGTTCCTGAGTTGTGCGGTGCTGTTGCTGGCATCGAGCCTGGCGATTCCCTTGGTGATGCATACGCCGCTGATCTGGCCGGTGTGGGTGCTGTTTGGTGCGAGTGCGGGTGGGTTGTTTACGCTGTCGCTGATCCTGATCGGCGAACGCTATCGCGATGATGCGCTGGTGCGTGCCAACGCCCACGTGGCCCAGTTGTGGGGCATCGGTTGCCTGATCGGGCCGCTGGTGGCCGGTGCGGGCAGCCAGTGGATCAGTGGGCATGCGCTGCCGTTGCTGATGGCGGCAGGGGCGCTGGGGTTGGTCATACTTTTGCTGCGCCAAGGCGCATTCGGCACCGCCCAACCCGCCTGATCTGTATTGCTTTTAGAGCATGCGTTCCAGGCCAACGCTGGTGGCAAACCAGGCATTGAAGCGCCGCCACCAGTTGCCCGGCTCGCGGGTCAGGGTGTGCATCTGGCCGTTATCCTCGGTCACCCACACCACGTTGCCACCCTGCAGTTGCGCCTCATAACTCAACGCTGGCGCCATGCCTTGCAGCGCCAGGTTGCGCACGTGTTCGGCCAGCTCCGGGCTGTCGACCAGTACGCCCACTTCGGTGTTCCACAGCACCGAGCGCGGGTCGAAGTTGAATGAGCCGATAAACGACTTCTCCCGATCAAAGATCATCGCCTTGCTGTGCAGGCTGGAGTCCGAGCCCCGGAAACTGCCGCGCCGGAACAGGTGCGGCCCGCTGCCGGCACTGGGGTCGCCGGGCTGGCGACGCAGTTCATAGAGTTTCACGCCGTGTTCCAGCAACGCCTTGCGATAGGGCGCGTAGCCGCCGTGCACGGCCGGCACGTCGGTGGCTTCCAGCGAGTTGGTCAGCAGGCTCACCGACACGCCGGCGTCGGCGCGTCCGGTCAGGTACACCAGGCCCGGCTGGCCGGGCACGAAGTACGCCGAGATCATCATCAGCTCTTGCTTGACGCCCTCCAGCTCCGGCGCCAATTGAGTGGTCAGCAGCAGGCGCGGGTCCGGGTCGGCCTTGGCCAGGACCTTGCTCGGCGCGTCCCACAGCGCCTGGTTCCAGGCCCAGATCAGTTCGCGCCGCCAGATGTCCATGCGCGGCTGGGTCTGGTAGGTGCGCAAGCGGTTGTACAGCACGTGATTCTGCTGGCGTGACTCGGCCAGCGAGGCCTCCAGCCGCTTGCGCGCAACCGCCAGGTCACCTTTGGTGGGCACGTTGGAGACAAACTCATCGATGGGTTTGCTCAGGGCGCTGTTCCAGTACTGATCGAAACTGTGGCCCAGTTGCTCGGCCACAGGTCCAACGCTGAGCATGTCGATGTCGGTGAAATTCAGGTTCGGCTCGGCGTCGAAGTACTCGTCCCCCAGATTGCGACCGCCCACGATGGCCACGCTGTTGTCCGCCAGCCATAGCTTGTTGTGCATGCGCCGGTGTTGCAGCGACAGGTTGAACAGGCGGCCCATGGCCCGGGTGACGCCGGTGCTGCGCCCCAGGTGCAGCGGGTTGAACAGGCGAATGTCGATTTTGGGATGGGCGGCGAGGGTGGCGATGATCTGATCGAGGCCATCGCTGGTGGTGTCATCCAGCAGAATGCGGATGCGCACGCCACGGTCGGCGGCCTTGAGCAGCTCATCCACCAGCATGCGCGTGCTGATGCCGTCGTGAACGATGTAGTACTGCAGGTCGAGGCTGCTCTGGGCATTGCGGATCAGCTCGGCGCGGGCCATGAAGGCTTCGCTGCTGTTGGGCAGCAGCCGAAAGCCCGACTGACCCTGATGCGGCGCCGCCTGAGCCTGGATCGAGCGGCCGAATGATGATTGCGCGGCGGGCAGCGCGTCGCTGGGGATACGCGGTGCACTCGTGGTGGCGCAACCGCCCAGCGCCAGGGCGCCCAACAGGCAAAACGGTAAAAGCCGTCGAATCATCAAGGGCGTGGTTTCCAGATCAGGGCGGTTGTCGACATCTGACGGCGAGTTTACGGGAAAGGTCAGTGCGCCGCCTCGGCCAGCAGGGTGATCGCGGCGGCGCCGACCTTGCGCACGGCTTCTTCAATCTGCGGCGTCGGCCTGGCAGCGTAGTTCATGCGCAGGCAATTGCGGTACTTGCCCGACGCAGAAAAGATGCTGCCCACCGCTACCTGCACGCCTTGTTCGACGAGGACGCGGTTGAGCTTCAAGGTGTCGAAGCCCTCCGGCAACTCTATCCACAGCATGAAGCTGCCCTGCGGCCGGCTGGCGCGGGTGCCAGCGGGGAAATAGCGGCTGACCCAGTCGAGCATCAGGTCGCGCTGGCGCTGATATTGCGCGCGCATGCGCCGCACGTGCGGTTCGAAATACCCGCCCTTGAGAAATTCGGCAATCGCAATCTGCGGCTGGGTGGCGGTAGAACCTGTGCTGATGTATTTCATGTGCAGCACCCGCTCCAGGTAACGGCCCGGCGCCACCCAGCCAATACGCAGGCCCGGCGCCAGGGTTTTGGAGAACGAACTGCACAGCAGCACGCGACCGTCTTCGTCGAAGGACTTGATGGTGCGCGGGCGCGGGTAGCTATAGGCCAGTTCGCCATACACGTCGTCTTCGATGATCGCGACGTCAAAGCGCTGGGCCAGGGTCAGCAGTGCGCGCTTGCGTGCCTCGGGCATGATGTAGCCCAGCGGGTTGTTGCAGTTTGGGGTCAGTTGAATGACTTTGATCGGCCACTGTTCCAGGGCCAGCTCAAGCGCTTCCAGGCTGATACCGGTGAGCGGGTCGGTGGGAATTTCCAGGGCTTTCATGCCCAGGCCCTTGAGGGTCTGCATGGCGCCGTGAAAGCTGGGCGAGTCCACCGCCACGATATCGCCGGGTTCGCAAATCGCGTGGATGCTGGCCGACAGCGCTTCGTGGCAGCCGGTGGTGATCACAATGTCGTCGGCGGTCAACTGGCAGCCGGAATCCAGTGACAGCCGCGCAATTTGCTCACGCAGCTCCATACAGCCGAGGATCGTGTCGTAATACAGGCCCGGCAGGTCCTGGCGCCGACTCACGCGGGCGAGGCTGCGCAGCAGCGGTTTGAGGGTGGGCGACAATACATCCGGCATGCCGCGACCTAGCTGTATGACATCCTTGCGCGGCACTGCGCGGATCAGTTCCAGCACCTGATCCCACTGTGAGATCTCAACCGGCCGCTGCGCCGGGCGGCCCACTTCGGGCAGCGCCGGCAGCTCACGGCTCACCGGTACGAAGTAGCCCGACTTGGGCCTGGGCGTCGCCAGGCCGCTGTCTTCCAGCACGCGATAAGCCTGTTGCACGGTGCTCAGGCTGACGCCGTGCTCCACGCTCAAAGCCCGCACTGAAGGAAGACGGTCGCCGGGGCGGTAGAAGCCCTGTTTGATCCGAGTGCCGAGCAATTCGGCAAGATTGACGTAAAGCGTCATGACGGCCATTCCCGGGGACCAATACAGATAGGCGAAAAATACAGGATTCAGCCACAAATAGGCAGCGTCTGTATGGATTTAATAAAGCTGTGTTGGATCTGTATTGGTTTTGCCGCAAGGCCCATGCTTGTCACTCAAGGCAGCGAGCCAACAAAGGGGCAGCAATATGAACGGGATCTGTGATGTGCGGCTGGCGCTACAGGGTCAGGAACTGGAAGCCGGGCAGCGGCGCGTGCGGTCGGCGCCTGCCCGCGAGCGCTGGGATTTGTTCTGGCTGCGTCGCCATACCCGCAAGGCCCTGCTGACGCTGACCCGCGAGCAGTTGCGTGACATCGGCCTGACCGAAGAACAGGCGCGCGAGGAAGGACTCAAGCCGTTCTGGCGCGACTGATCACACCAGTTCTTTGAGACGATGCCAGAGCATGCCAAGGGCCAGCAGCGGTGAGCGCAAATGCTTGCCGCCGGGGAAGGTCATGTGCGGCACCTGGGCGAACAGGTCGAAGCGCCCCTGTTGCTGGCCGCTGATGGCTTCGGCCAGCAGCCTGCCGGCCAGGTGCGTGGCATTGAGGCCGTGCCCCGCGTAGGCCTGGGCGTAATACACATTGGGTTGGTCCGCCAGCCGGCCGATCTGCGGCAGACGGTTGGCGCCGATGCCAATCATGCCGCCCCATTGGTAGTCGATCTTCACGTTGGCCAGTTGCGGGAACACCTTCAGCATCTTGGGCCGCATGTAGGCACCGATATCCTGGGGATCACGCCCGGAATAGTGGCAGGCACCGCCGAACAGCAGGCGGCGGTCGGCAGACAGGCGGAAGTAATCCACTGTCACCCGTTGATCGCATACAGCCATGTTCTGCGGCAACAGCCTGGCAGCCTGCGCCTCGTCCAACGGTTCGGTGGCGATGATGTAGCTGCCGGCGGGCAGCACCTTGCCGCTCAAGTGCGGGTTGAGCCCGTTCAGGTAGGCGTTGCAGGCCAGCACCAGGGTCTTGGCGCGTACCTGGCCGTGGGCGGTGTGCACGGTGACCTCGGGGCCGTAGTCGATGCCCGTGACCTCGGATTGTTCGAACAGTCGCACCCCCAGTTGCTGCGCGGCGTTCGCTTCGCCCAGCGCCAGGTTCAACGGGTGCAGGTGGCCGGAACCCATGTCGATCATGCCGCCTACATAGCGCTCGGAGCCGATCACACTGCCCATCTCTGAGGCTTGCAGCAGGCGCACTTCGTGGCGATAGCCGAGGCTGCGCAGTTCTTCGGCGTCTTCGGCCAGGCCTTGCAGGTCGCGGGGCTTGTTGGCCAGGTCGCAATAGCCCCAGGTGAGATCGCAGGGGATCTGAAAGCGCTCGACGCGTTCACGCACGATTTCCACCGCTTCCAGACCCATGAGTTTCATCTGGCGCACGCCGTCGCTGCCGATCACATTGGCGAACTGGTCCAGGCCATGGCCGACGCCGCGAATCAGCTGACCGCCGTTGCGCCCGCTGGCGCCCCAGCCGATTTTGCGCGCTTCCAGCAACACCACGCTGAAGCCGCGCTCGGCCAGCTCCAGCGCCGTGTTGAGCCCCGAATAACCGCCGCCGATCACGCACACGTCGGCGCTCGCGTCGCCTGCAAGCGCCGGGTAATCGGGCTGCGGCACGCTGCTGGCGGCGTAGTAGGACGTGGTGTGCCGGGCGCTGGTGGTCATGGGAGCCTCCCTGTGTGAAAAATTTGACGCAGGATACAACGGTCGGGCGGAGCTGTCTGTGGGCGGCGTTTTGCGGCAGAATCCACGCCTGTTCGCCGTTTGGTATGGGTTTCGATGAGTTGCAACAGCCAGAAAATCAGCGCACTGCGCAAGCAGATTCCTTCGTTCGAGTGCGTCCCCGGCTGCCATGATTGCTGTGGGCCGGTGACCACCTCGCCCGAGGAAATGTCACGCCTGCCGCGCAAGACGGCTGCCGAACAGGACGCGGCAATGGATGAGCTGAACTGTGTGCACCTGGGCCCCAACGGCTGCACCGTGTATGACGAGCGCCCGCTGATTTGCAGGCTGTTTGGCACAACCAAAACCCTGCCTTGCCCCAATGGGCGGCGGCCGGTGGAGTTGATCCATCCACGGGTGGAAAAGCAGATTCACGCCTACATGGCCAGCACTCGCCAGGTGCTGGTCTAGCAATTGAATGCGCGCGGTTAGTCCGGAATCGGCAGGTTCAGGCTCTCCTTCACCTCTTCCATCACGATATAGCTCTTGGATTCGCGCACATGGGGCAGCTTGAGCAGGATGTCGCCGAGCAATTTGCGGTACGACGCCATCTCGGAAATCCGCGCTTTCACCAGGTAATCGAAGTCGCCTGACACCAAGTGGCACTCCAGCACATGGGGCAGTTTCAGCACCGCGCGGCGGAACTCCTCAAAGGTGTCGCCCGACTTGTAATCCAGGCTGATCTCGACAAATACCAGCAAACTCCCCTTCAAATGCTGCGGATTGAGCCGCGCGTTATAGCCCATGATGATCCCCTCCCGCTCCAGGCGCCGCACCCGCTCGGTACAGGGCGTGGTCGACAGCCCGACCTTTTCCCCCAGCTCCGTGAACGAAATACGCCCATCGGCTTGCAGGATGCGCAGGATATTGCGGTCGATCTTGTCCAGCTCCCGCTTGGTCTGGGTGTTGGTACGCATAGGGGATACGCCTCTGTGAAAAGGGTTTTTGCCGAGAATTGTCGCCAAATATAGGCACTTATATAGTGAAATGCACTGGAGATTCTTTTTTACACTGCGCCCATCATTGCTCCAATAACACACGTCAGCGGCTGAGCCCGCGATGAGGATAAAAAATGCGCGTTCTGGTTTTGGGTAGCGGCGTCATTGGTGTGACCAGTGCCTACTATTTGGCACGGGCCGGCTATGAGGTGGTTGTGGTCGACCGTCAGCCTGCCGCTGCCATGGAAACCAGCTTCGCCAACGCCGGCCAGGTGTCGCCAGGTTATGCCTCGCCATGGGCCGCGCCGGGTGTGCCGCTCAAGGCGATCAAGTGGTTGCTGCAACGCCACGCGCCGCTGGCGATCAAGGCCACTGCCGATATCGACCAATACCTGTGGATGGCGCAGATGCTGCGCAACTGCACGGCCAGCCGCTATGCGGTGAACAAAGAGCGCATGGTGCGCCTGTCCGAGTACAGCCGCGATTGCCTCGACGAATTGCGCGCCGAAACCGGCATTGCCTACGAAGGCCGCAGCCTGGGGACGACGCAGTTGTTCCGCACCCAGGCGCAGCTCGACGGCGCTGCCAAGGACATCGCCGTGCTGCAGGCGTCGGGTGTGCCGTTCGAGTTGCTCGACCGCGCCGGCATCGCCCGCGTTGAGCCGGCCCTGGCCAGTGTCACTGATATTCTTGCCGGCGCCCTGCGCCTGCCGAACGACCAGACCGGCGATTGCCAGCTGTTCACCACGCGCCTGGCTGACATGTGCAGGCAGTTGGGTGTGGAGTTCCGCTTCGAACAGGATATCCAGCGCCTCGACTGGGCCGGCGACCGCGTCAATGGCGTGTGGGTCGACGGCAAGCTGGAAACCGCCGACCGCTACGTACTGGCTTTGGGCAGTTACTCGCCCAAGCTGCTCAAACCGCTGGGCATCAAGGCGCCGGTGTACCCGCTCAAGGGTTACTCGTTGACCGTGCCGATCACCAACCCGGCGATGGCGCCAACGTCGACCATTCTCGACGAGACCTACAAGGTTGCGATCACCCGTTTCGACAACCGCATCCGCGTCGGCGGCATGGCCGAAATAGCCGGTTTTGACCTGTCGCTGAACCCGCGTCGACGCGAAACCCTGGAGATGATCGTCAACGACCTTTATCCTCAGGGCGGCGATCTGGCCCAGGCGAATTTTTGGACCGGCCTGCGCCCGACCACGCCGGATGGCACGCCGATTGTGGGTGCCACCCCGTTCAGGAACCTGTTCCTCAATACCGGCCATGGCACCCTCGGCTGGACCATGGCCTGTGGCTCCGGTCGCTTGCTGGCCGACCTGATCGCGCGTAAAACTCCGCAGATCAGCGCCGAAGGCCTCGATATTTCCCGTTACGGTAGTCACCAGGAGTCCGCAAAACATGTCCATCCAGCGCCAGCTCACCAATGAGCGCATGAGTCAGATTGTGGTCCACAGCGGCACTGTCTATCTGGCGGGGCAGGTCGGCGACGACATGAGCGCCGGTATCGAACAGCAGACCCGCGAAACCCTGGTCAACATCGAGCGTTTGCTGGACCTCGCCGGTACCGACAAAACCCGGTTGCTGTCGGTGACCATCTACCTCAAAGACATCGACGCTGATTTTGCCGGCATGAACGCGGTGTGGGACCAGTGGCTGCCCAAGGGTGTCGCCCCGGCTCGCGCTACGGTTGAGGCCAGGCTGTGCGAACCGGACATTCTGGTAGAGCTGTCCGTCGTGGCTGCGTTGCCATAACTACCGATCCGGCGCCGACGCGTTCAGTCGGTGCCGGTTTTTTTCACCTTGCCGCCTACTGGATAGAAGCCCGCCGCCATGCGTCCTGCCCGTGCCCTCATTGATCTCCAGGCCCTGCGCCACAACTACCAATTGGCCCGTGAGGTCGCGGGAGCCAAGGCCCTTGCGGTGGTCAAGGCCGACGCCTATGGCCACGGCGCCGTGCGCGTGGCCCAGGCGCTGGAAGCCGAAGCCGACGGGTTTGCCGTGGCGTGCATCGAGGAAGCGCTGGAGCTGCGAGCGGCCGGCATTCGTGCGCCGGTGCTGCTGCTGGAAGGGTTTTTCGAAGCCGACGAACTGCCGCTGATCATCGAGCATGATTTCTGGTGCGTGGTGCATTCGCTGTGGCAACTGGAGGCCATCGAACAGGCCCCCTTGAGCAAACCGCTGACCGTCTGGCTCAAGCTCGACTCGGGCATGCACCGCGTCGGCCTGCATCCCGAGGATTACCCGTCGGCTTATCAGCGCCTGCTGGCCAGTGGCAAGGCGGCGAAGATCGTACTCATGAGCCACTTCGCCCGTGCCGATGAACTCGACTGCGTGCGCAGTGATGAACAGGTGGCGGTGTTCGAGGCGGCGCGCCAGGGCTTGTCGGCCGAGGTCAGCCTGCGCAATTCACCGTCGGTGATGGGCTGGCCACAGGTGTCCAGCGACTGGGTACGCCCCGGCATCATGCTGTACGGCGCCACCCCGTTTGGCGAAGACCAGGCCATCGCCGCGCGCCTGCAGCCGGTGATGACCCTGGAGTCGAAGGTGATTTGCGTGCGTGAACTGCCGGCCGGCGAGCCGGTGGGTTACGGCGCCAGGTTCATCACGCCCAGGCCGATGCGCGTCGGCGTGGTTGCCATGGGTTACGCCGATGGTTACCCGCGCCATGCACCTACCGGCACGCCGGTGCTGGTGGCGGGCCAGCGCAGCCAGTTGTTGGGGCGTGTGTCCATGGACATGCTGTGCGTCGATCTCACGGATATCCCGCACGCCGGCCTGGGTTCCACCGTGGAGCTATGGGGCAAACACATTCTTGCCAGTGACGTAGCCGCTGCCGCCGAGACCATCCCCTATCAGATCTTCTGCAATCTGCGCCGCGTGCCAAGGCTCTATTGCGGCGCTTGATCGCAAGCGAGCGAGACGGCCGTCCGGGATTCAGGCCCAAGTGTTGTAAATACTGAACGCTGTCGCCATGATAACGCTCAACTACAACAAAGCCTGAATCCCAGGAGGCACCAGCATTGGACGTCGGCGAACGACTGCAATCCATCCGTAAACTCAAAGGTCTTTCCCAGCGTGAGCTTGCCAAGCGCGCGGGTGTCACCAATAGCACCATTTCGATGATCGAAAAAAACAGCGTCAGCCCCTCGATCAGCTCCTTGCGCAAGGTGCTGGGCGGCATCCCCATGTCCATGGTCGAGTTCTTTTCCGAGGAGATTCTCCAGGAAGTCCCCACGCAGATCGTCTACAAGGCCCACGAGCTGATCGACATTTCCGACGGCGCCGTCACCATGAAGCTGGTCGGCCGGGCGCACCCCAGCCGGGCGATTGCGTTTCTCAACGAGATCTACCCGCCGGGCGCCGACACGGGCGAAGAAATGCTCACCCACGAAGGCGAAGAAACCGGGATCCTGGTGGAAGGGCGTCTGGAGTTGGTGGTCGGTCTTGAAACGTTTGTGCTCGAAGCGGGCGATAGCTACTACTTCGAGAGCAGCAGACCTCATCGTTTTCGCAACCCGTTCGACGTGCCGGCGCGACTGATCAGCGCAGCCACCCCCGCGAATTTTTAAGCAACGAGGCGCGCTGCCTGCGAAACCCTGGCCGCAGGCGTGAACAGCCACCATGAGGGTGAACGCGTGAACCGGATCAGCAGAATGCTGGCTGCACCAGCCACTTTATTGGCCCTGTGGGCGTTCAGCGCCCAGGCGGCAACCGACGACGACATTGCCAAGCGCCTGGAGCCTGTAGGCCAGGTGTGCGTTCAGGGTAAGGCCTGCACAGGCACGGACGTTGCCGTAACAGCGGGCGGCGCCAGTGCGAGAACGCCGGATGAGGTGATCGCCCAGCATTGCACCGCATGTCACAGCGCCGGCCTGTTGAACGCGCCGAAAATTGGCGATGCGGCAGACTGGGGTAAACGCGCCCAGGAGCAGGGAGGTCTTGATGGCTTGCTTGCCAAAGCCATCACCGGTATCAATGCCATGCCGCCCAAGGGCACCTGCGGGGATTGCTCGGATAACGAACTCAAGGGCGCCATCGAGAAAATGTCTGGGCTGAAATAGTCCGATCTTCGTCAAAAAGCCGCTGCGCCGTGGCTTTTTTGTGAGCGTCATTTGTGTTTCGATGCTGTTCATTGCAGCAAAGACCCGGCAATCTCGGTCCAACCCCACATCATGGAATGTCAGGAGGGTCGGATGGTGCAGTTGTGTTCAATCGAGCAAGCAGTTGACGACGTACTGGCGCGGTTGCCGGCGCATATCCACCTGGGCATCCCCCTGGGTCTGGGCAAACCCAATCAGTTCGTCAATGCGCTTTACCGGCGCATCGCCACGCTGCCGGACCGCGCCTTGACTGTCTACACCGCACTCAGCCTGGGCCGCCCGACGATGGGCGACGGCTTGCAGAAACGCTTCCTCGAACCCTTCATCGAGCGCGTGTTTGGCGATTACCCCGAGCTGGATTTCCTCGCTGACCTGAACAAGGACAGCCTGCCGAAGAACATCCGCGTGCAGCAGTTTTTCATGCAGCCCGGCAGCCTGCTGCACAGTGCGGCCGCGCAGCAGGATTACGTCAGCAGCAACTACAGCCACGCGGCGCGCGATATCAATGCCGCCGGGCTGAACCTGGTGGCGCAACTGGTCGCCAGCAGCCCTGAGCATCCCGACCGCCTGAGTCTGAGCTGCAACCCGGATATTTCCCTCGACCTGTTGCCAATGATCGCCAAGCGCCGCGAAGCCGGGGAAACCATTCTCGTCGTCGGCCAAGTGCACAGCGATTTGCCCTACATGCCCGGCGATGCCGAGCTGGGCATGGACGCCTTCGATTACCTGCTCGACGAGAAAGACAACACCACGCTGTTCTCCACGCCCAATATGCCGGTGGGCTTCCAGGACCACTTTATCGGCGTGCATGCCAGCACCCTGGTGCGCGATGGCGGCACGCTGCAGATCGGCATCGGCTCCATGGGCGACGCATTGACCGCCGCCTTGCTCGCGCGCCAGGCCGATAACGAGGCCTACCGTCTGCTGCTTACCGACCTGAATGTGTACCAGTGGGCACGCCTGATCAGCCGTGAAGGCGGTGTCGATCCCTTCGTCCGTGGCCTCTACGGCTGCAGCGAAATGTTCGTCAACGGCCTGCTGGTGCTGGCGGATGCCGGGATCATACGGCGCAAGGTCTACCCGGATGTGGCGACTCAGGAGCAGGCCAACGCCGGCCTGCTCGATGATGCGGCGCAGCCCGACGGTGTGTCGGTTCACGGCGGCTTCTTCCTGGGCCCGCGCAGTTTTTACCAGCGCCTGCAGGAAATGACGCACGCCAAGCGCCTTGAATTCAACATGACGCGCATCAGCTACATCAACGAACTGTATGGCCAGGAAGAACTCAAGCGCTTGCAACGCCTGGATGCGCGGTTCATCAACAGCGCGATCATGGTGACCCTGCTCGGCGCCGGCGTGGCTGACCAGCTTGAAGACGGCCGGGTACTCAGCGGCGTCGGCGGGCAGTACAACTTCGTCGCCCAAGGGCATGCGCTGGAAGGTGCACGCTCGATCCTGATCCTGCGCAGCTGGCGCGAGTCGGCGGGGGAGGTCAGCTCCAATATCGTCTGGGAATATGGCCACTGCACCATTCCTCGGCACCTGCGCGATATCGTCATCACCGAGTACGGTATCGCCGACCTGCGGGGTCAGACCGATGCCCAGGTGATCGAGGCGCTGCTCAATATCACCGACTCACGGTTCCAGGGTGACCTGATCGAGCGCGCGCAAAAGGCCGGCAAGTTGCCCAGGGATTTCCAGCTGGATCCGCGCTTTCGTGACAACACGCCGGAGCGCTTGAAAGCGATTCAGGCACAGCATGGCCGGTTGTTCCCTGAGTACCCGCTGGGCACGGATTTTACCGACGAAGAACGGGATCTGTTGCGCGCGCTGAATTGGCTCAAGAGCAAATTCAAGCTGACGGAGATTCTTGAGTTGGGCCGTGCGGCGCTGGATGCGCCGGAGCCGCAGGCCTTTCCCAGGCACCTGGAGCGGATGCGCCTGAACAAGCCCGAGGGGTTAAAAGAAGACCTGTATCAGCGCCTGCTGCTCGCGGGCCTCCAGGCCACGGCACACTGAAAGACTCACACAAAACCAAATGTGCGAGGGGGCTTGCTCCCGATGGCGGTGTATCAGTCGTACATTCGGTGACTGACACTCTGCTATCGGGAGCAAACCCCCTCCCACTTTTTAGAGCGGTGTTGGCTCAGATGAAGGTGACGACACCACCGGCCAGGGATTTCACCCGCGCCAGCGATTCAACCCGATAACCCTGCGCATCGAGTTCCGCACGGCCGCCCTGGAACGACTTCTCGATCACGATGCCCAGCCCGGCAACGGTCGCGCCGGCCTGCTTGATGATCGAGATCAGTGCCTGGGAGGCCTTGCCATTGGCCAAAAAGTCATCGATCACCAGTACGCGGTCGCTGCTGGTCAAGTGGCGCGGCGAAATGGCCACGGTGCTTTCGGTCTTCTTGGTGAAGGAATACACGGTCGCCGACAGCAGATTTTCAGTCAGGGTCAGGGACTGCTGCTTGCGGGCGAAAATCACCGGCACGCCGAGGTTCAGGCCGGTCATGATCGCCGGCGCGATGCCCGAGGCTTCGATGGTGACGATCTTGGTAATGCCCGAATCCTTGAACAGCGCGGCGAACTCGTCGCCGATCAGTTTCATCAGCGCCGGATCGATCTGGTGGTTCAAGAAGGCGTCGACCTTGAGAACCTGATCGGAAAGCACGATGCCTTCTTCGCGAATTTTCTTGTGCAGTGCTTCCACGGAAAGCTTCCTCTAATGGCGCGGTCTGCGCCGAAAGTAGATTAAAAAGTAGTCGATTCTAGCGCTTTAACATCGCGCGTATGTCGGCCAGGGCAGTGTTGCCGCGAACGGCCTTGACCTCGGTCGGGGTGTCGTCGTTGCCTTCCCAGGCCAGATCGTCCGGCGGCAGTTCGTCCAGGAACCGGCTGGGGGCGCAATCGATGATTTCGCCGTATTGCTTGCGCTTGGCGGCAAAGGTGAAGGCCAGCGTCTGACGTGCGCGGGTAATGCCCACATAGGCCAGTCGGCGTTCTTCCTCAATGGTGTCGGCTTCGATGCTGGAACGGTGCGGGAGGATTTCCTCCTCCATGCCCATGATGAACACGTAGGGAAATTCCAGGCCTTTGGAGGCATGCAAGGTCATCATCTGCACGCCTTCGGCGCCGTCTTCCTCTTCCTGCTGGCGCTCGAGCATGTCGCGCAGCACCAGCTTGCCGATGGCGTCCTCGACGGTCATTTCGCCGTCTTCGTCTTTTTCCAGGGTGTTCTTCAGCGCGTCGATCAGGAACCAGACGTTGCCCATGCGGTAATCCGCGGCCTTGTCGCTGGAGCTGTTGGTACGCAGCCAGTTCTCGTAATCGATGTCCATGACCATGCTGCGCAGGGCGCTGATCGGGTCTTCGCCGGCGCATTGTTCACGCACCTTGTCCATGAAGCGCTTGAAGCGCGCCAGGCGATCGGTGAAGCGCGTGTCCAGGTGCTCGCCCAGGCCGATTTCATCGGTGGCGGCGTACATCGAGATCTTGCGTTCGGTGGCGTAGTTACCGAGCTTTTCCAGTGTAGTCGAGCCGATTTCCCGGCGTGGGACGTTGATCACCCGCAGGAAGGCGTTGTCGTCATCGGGGTTCACGATCAGCCGGAAGTAGGCCATCAGGTCTTTGACTTCCTGGCGCCCGAAGAAGCTGTTGCCGCCCGACAGGCGATAGGGAATCTGATGGTGCTGCAGCTTCAACTCGATCAGTTTGGCCTGGTAGTTGCCGCGATACAGGATGGCGAAATCGCTGTAGGGCCGGTCGGTCCGCAGGTGCAGCGTGAGCAGTTCAACCGCCACGCGCTCGGCTTCGGCGTCTTCGTTGCGGCAGCGGATCACGCGGATCTCGTCGCCATGGCCCATCTCGCTCCACAGCTGTTTTTCAAACGCGTGAGGGTTGTTGGAGATCAGCACGTTGGCGCACCGCAGGATGCGGCTGGTGGAGCGGTAGTTCTGCTCCAGCATGACGACTTTCAACGACGGGTAGTCGTCCTTGAGCAGCATCAGGTTTTCCGGGCGGGCGCCGCGCCAGGCGTAGATCGACTGGTCATCGTCGCCGACCACGGTGAACTGGTTGCGCGTGCCGATCAGCAGCTTCACCAGCAAGTACTGGCTGGCGTTGGTGTCCTGGTATTCGTCCACCAGCAGGTAGCGCACCTTGTTCTGCCACTTTTCGAGGATGTCCTTGTGTTCCTGGAACAGCTTTACCGGCAGCAGGATCAAGTCGTCGAAGTCCACCGCGTTGAACGCCTTGAGCGTGCGCTGGTAGTGGGTGTAGACGATGGCGGCGGTCTGCTCCTTGGGATTGCGCGCCGCTTCCAGCGCCTCGGCAGGCAGGATCAGGTCGTTTTTCCACGACCCGATCATGTTCTTGATCTCGTCGACGCCGTCGTCGCCCGCGTATTCCTTCTGCATGATGTCGGTCATCAGCGACTTGACGTCCGTCTCGTCGAAGATCGAAAAGCCCGGCTTATAGCCCAGCCGCGCATGCTCCTTGCGGATGATGTTCAGCCCCAGGTTGTGGAACGTACACACGGTGAGCCCACGGCCTTCGCCACCCTTGAGCAGGGTGCCGACGCGCTCTTTCATTTCCCGCGCCGCCTTGTTGGTAAAGGTCATGGCGACGATGTACTGGGCACGGATGCCGCAGTTCTGGATCAGGTGCGCGATCTTGCGGGTGATCACGCTGGTCTTGCCGGAGCCCGCGCCGGCGAGCACCAATAGAGGGCCGCCGACGTAGTTCACGGCTTCTTGCTGCCGGGGATTGAGTCGGGACATACAGAATTCGGGAAGTCGTTGTTCAAAAGGGCGGGCATTTTAACAGGCTGGCAAGATTCTGCTGCTCTGGATCGACGGTGTGACGTACCACTCGATCTAAATTTGCCGGTTTTGTTACTTTGCCGCAGGATGTGACGCGTTTTCAGGACTTTTTCTGACAACTTGCGTATTTGATAACCCCTATCATTGGTGATTATCAGGCCGCACGTCATAATGCCCGCCGCCAACGAAATTTTGCAGAGTCTAGGGAGCTAGCTTGGCTACGCCTGTCGAACCCTTGCGTTTGCTGCTGCTGTCCGATGCGCCTGAGTGGGCAGCCTTGTTGCGCGAGTGCCTGGCGCCGATGGGCGACGCAGCTGTGTTGATCAGCGCGCCCAACTGGGACTCGGTGAGCCGTCTGTTCGATGACGACCACAGCGCCGTGTTGTTGACCACCCCCGGCCTGCAACCCGGGCCAGGCCGCTGCAGCCTGCCGTGCGTATTGTTGCTGGAGCAGGAGCCGCTGGTTTCGCCGCTGGGGGTCAGTGACTGGCTGGTGCGCGATGCACTGGACGCCGGCACGGTGCGCCGTTGCCTGCGCCATGTGCGTGAACGTGGCGTGCTCGAACACACGCTGCAGCGTCTGGCCGAGCAGGACCCGCTCACCGGGATCGCCAACCGCCAGGGCTTCCAGACCCTGTTGGCGGCGCGGCTGGCCGACAATGAAGGACGCGGCCTGGCTCTCGGTCATCTGGACCTCGACAACTTCCGCCATGCCAACGACGCCCTCGGCCATCAGGCCGGCGACCGGCTGATCCTGCAAGTGGTCTCACGGCTCAAGAGCCAACTCGAAGCCGGCGACCAGTTGGCACGCCTGGGCAGCGACGAATTCGCCCTGTTGATCGACACCCGCCGCGCCCCTCAGCGCGCCGAATGGATGGCCGAGCGCATCACCGAGGTCATGGCCGAGCCTTACTGGGTAGACGGTGAAAGCCTGCTGATCGGCTGCAGCCTGGGCGTGGCCCATGCCCGCGCGCGCGCTGGCGCCGACCCGTTGATGTGGCATGCGCACATCGCCATGCAGCAAGCCAAGAGCACCCAGGGCTGCACCTTTCATATCTTCAACGAGCGCATCAACCGTAATGCGCGCAGCCTTGCCGACCTCGAAAGCGAACTGCGCCGCGCCTTGCGCCGTGACGAGCTGGAACTGCATTACCAGCCGCGCCTGGACCTGGGCGACGGCCGTATCGTCGGCCTCGAAGCCCTGGTGCGCTGGCGCCACGGCGAGCGCGGGCTGCTGGCGCCCAGCGAATTCGTGCCCCTGGCCGAACAGAGCGGCCTGATCGTGCCGCTGGGTTACTGGGTGATCTCCCGCGCCCTGCGCGACATGCAGGACCTGCGCGAACGCGGCCTGCCGCCGCTGCACATGGCGGTCAACCTGTCGTTTCGCCAGTTCCAGGACAGCCAGTTGCTGTCCACCCTCAGTCGGCTGATCACCGAGCGTGGCGTGGAAGCGCAATGGCTGGAATTCGAGCTGACCGAAACCGCCGTGATGCGCCGCAGCGACCTGGTCAAGCAGACCATGGACGCCCTCGGCCGCCTCGGCGTGCGGTTTTCCCTGGACGACTTTGGCACTGGCTTTTCGTCGTTCGTGCACCTCAACAGCCTGCCGATTGCCTTGCTGAAGGTCGACAAGAGCTTTGTCGGCGGCATGGAAGAGCGCGAAGAGAACCGCAAGCTGGTCCACGCCATGATCAACCTGGCCCACAACCTCAACCTGGAAGTGGTGGCCGAAGGCGTGGAAACGCCGGAGCAACTGGCGTTGCTGCGCCTGTTCGGCTGCGACCAGGCCCAGGGCTACCTGATCAGCAAGCCGTTACCGTTGCCGGAGTTGGTGCAGTATTTGACTCACGGCAAGGGCCAGCAGGCGCAACTGGGCTGACGTGCAAACCCCATAAACGGTGGGAGAGAGCAAGCCGCTTCCCACCGTTTTAACCAGGCAGTGCCGCCTGCCGAATCATCCGCTTGATCTTCGCTTCAAACGCCCAAGTCAGGCTCACCGCCGCACACGCCAATCCCAGCGCCAGCCCCCACCACACCCCTGTCGGCCCCCAGCCAAAGGTGAACGCCATCAACCACGCCGACGGTGCGCCGATCAGCCAGTAGCAACCGAGCCCCACCAGAAAGGTGGTCTTGGCGTCCTTGAGCCCACGGATGCAGCCCATGGCGATGGTTTGCACACCGTCGAACAGTTCGAACCAGGCCGCCACGGCCAGCAGGCTGACGGCCAGTACGATCACATCGTGGAACGCCGGGTCGTTGTGGTCGAGAAACAGACCAATCAGCGGGTCGGAATACAGCCACAAAACCCCGGCAAACCCCAGCATCACCACGCCGCCAAAGCCCATGCCTACGCGCCCGGCCGTACGCACCTTCAGCAATTGCCCGGCGCCGTAGTGCTGGCCGATGCGCATGGTCACCGCGTAGGACATACCCGCCGGTACCATGAACGCCACCGAGACGATCTGCAGGGCAATCTGATGCGCCGCCAACTGCGTGCTGCCCATGGTGCCCATGCACAGCGCCGCAAAGGCGAACAGCCCGACCTCCACCGCATAGGTGCCGCCAATCGGCAGGCCCAGGCGCCATAGCTCGCGCAGGTAATGGGTATTGAGGCGCAGCAGGCCGGTGCTCAGCGGGTAGGCGGCATAGACGCGGTTGCTGCGGATGTACGCCATCAGGGCCAGCGCCATGCCATTGGCGACAATGGCAGTCACCAGGCCGATGCCCATCAGGCCGAGCTTGGGCAGGCCGAACATGCCTTCGATCAATGCATGGTTGAGCAGGTAGTTGACCACCGTGCCGCCCAGGCTGATCACCATCACGGGCGTCGCCTTGCCGATGGCGCTGGTGAAGCCGCGCAAGGCCATGAAGCTCAGGTAGCCGGGCAGGGCGAACGGCAGCAGGGTCAGGAACTGCCCCGCCGAATGCACGTTGGTTTCGGTCTGGCCGAACATCAGCAGCACCGGCTTGAGGTTCCACAACAGCAAGGCCGCCGCCAGAGCCATCAACCAGGCGAGCCACAGCCCGGCCTGGGTCAGGCGGGTGGCGCCTTCGATATCCCCTGCACCATGACGAATGGCGACCAGCGTGCCCACCGCCGCAATCACGCCGATGCAGAAAATCGCCACGAACGAATAAGTCGCCGCGCCCAGGCCACCACCGGCCAGGGCTTCCGGGCTCAGGCGGGCCATCATCAAGGTGTCGGTCAGCACCATCAGCATGTGCGCCAGCTGTGAGGCGATCAACGGCCCTGACAACCGCAGAATGGCCCAGAGTTCGGTACGTGCCGCAGGCTGCATGATCATCACACTCGAAAAGGCGGAAGGATGGCGAAGGGGGATTCTCGGTGCTTTGCGCGCAATTGTAAAAAGAGATGAATGCAATCGTTTGCGTAATGCCCCTTGATTCTCTCAAGTATTGGCAAACCCCGCCGAAGTAGGTGTGTCGGACCTTCACCCCGACGTTTCCCACTAGATAATTTGCCGAGCATCGCTATGAGATCAGGATGATCCTGGCCTCGGTCAGGAGCTGTCATGTCTCAACCTCGCGCCCGGATTGCCTCACAGTTAGGTCTCGCATTGGCCGTGATTCTGGCTGTCGCCATCGGCGGCAGTACCGTTTTCGCCTTGCGTTCTCTCGACTCCGCCAACCTTGCCACCCGCGAGGAGCATCTGGCCAGCGAGGCGCGATTGCTCGCCGATCAGCTCAATACCTTCCACAGCACCCTGCGCGAGAGCACGCAGCGCCTCACCGGCCTGTTTGAACAGCGCTTCAGCGCCGGGTTGAGCGTGCGCGCCGATCAGATGATCGCCGTGGGCGGCGTGCAGACCCCGAGCCTGTTGCTGGGCAGCGATGTGCTCAACAACAACTTCACGGAAGTGGATGAGTTCAAGCAGATGTCCGGCGGTGTGGCCACGGTGTTCGTGCGCAGCGGCGACGACTTCATCCGCGTCAGCACCTCCCTGACCAAGCAGGACGGCAGCCGCGCCATCGGCACCGTGCTGGACCGCCAGGGCCCGGCCTATCAGCGAGTGCTCAATGGCCAGGTCTATATCGGCCGCGCCGTGTTGTTCGACCGCTCCTACATGACTCAGTACAGCCCGGTGCGCGACAGCAGCGGCAAGGTCATCGCCGTGCTGTTCATCGGCTTTGACTACACCGATGCGCAGGCCGCGCAGTTCGAAAACCTCAAGCGCTTCCGCATCGGCCAGACCGGTTCCCTGGCCCTGCTCGACGAACAGAAGCACTGGCTGGTGCCGCCCGCTGGCGTGCAGGCGCCGGATCAAGCCGTGCCGGTGATGCTGGACCTGGCGAAAAAGCCTGGCGCCGGCCGCTTCTGGAGTGACAAAAACGAAGATTTCTACAGCGTGTCGGTGCCCTTCGAAGGCGGCCCCTGGGCCGTGGTGGCGAGCATGCCGAAAGCCGAAATTCGTGCCGTGACCTGGGAAGTCGGCATGCGGCTGGTGATCGGCAGTGTGCTGGCGATGTTGCTGGCGGTGGGCGCAATCGTGTGGCTGTTGCGCAGCAAGCTGGCGCCGCTGAGCGACCTGGTGCGTCAGGCCGAAGCCTTGGGTGCGGGCGATTTGAGCGCACGCCTCAACGTCTCCAGCCATGACGAGATCGGCCAGTTGGCGCGCAGCTTCAACCAGATGGGCGAAGCGCTGTCGACCATGGTGTCGCAGATCCGCAAGGCGGCCGAAGAGGTCAACAGCCGTGCCCAGGCGTTGTCCGGGTTGTCGGGCAGTGCCTATGAAGGCATGGAGCAGCAGTCGGGTGAGATCACCAGCATGGCCGGCGCGGTGGAGGAGTTCAGCGCCACCTCCCTGAACATCGCCGACAACATGGGCAACACCGAGCGTCTCGCCCAGGAAAACGCCCAGCAAACCCGCATCGGCCGTACCTCGATGCAAGAGGCGTCGTCGTCTCTGGAACATATCGCCACCGCCCTGAACAGCACCGCCACGGTGATCAATACCCTCGGCCAGCGCTCCGAGGAAATCGGCGGCATTGTCGGTGTGATCACCGCCATCGCCGAACAGACCAACCTGCTGGCGCTCAACGCGGCCATCGAAGCTGCCCGCGCCGGTGAGCAAGGCCGTGGCTTCGCCGTGGTCGCCGACGAGGTGCGCAACCTGGCCTCGCGCACCCGCCAGGCCACCGATGAAATTTCCGTGATGATCCAGAGCATCCAGCAGGAAACCGGTAACGCCATCAGCACCATGGAACAAGGCAATGTCCTGATGCAGGAAGGCCTGTCGCGCAACGCCGACGTGGCCTCGGCCCTGGCGCGTATCGACGAGCAAAGCCGCTCGGCCGGTCAGCAGTTTGCCGCCATCACCACGGCTACCCAAGAGCAGAGCAGCACTGCGACGCTGCTCAGCAGCAATCTGCAGAGCATTGCGATGGCCAACAGCGAGCAGCGCGAAGTGGTGTCGAACCTGGCGATTACCGCCAAGGAGCTGGAGACGTTGGCGGCAGGCTTGCGCCATGAAGTGGACCGGTTCCGCTAAGACCTTACAGACACAATCAACTGTGGGAGGGGGCTTGCCCTAATGCCCCCTGTAGGAGCGGGCTTGCCCGCGACAGCGGTGGATCAGTCAACGTCAATGTTGGCTGGGCCGACGTCTCCGCGGGCAAGCCCGCTCCCACAGTTGAGCCTGCGCCAAGGCTCAAGTGAGTGCTGCCGGGCGGTATTGCAGTGCCTCTTGCAGATGGTGACGCGCGATGGCGTCTTGTTGTTCCAGGTCCGCCAGCGTGCGCGCCACCTTGAGCAGCCGATGCGCCGCACGCAGGGACAACGTCAGCCGTTCGCAGGCCGTCTCCAGCCAGCGCTCGTCGACCTTTGCCAGCGTGCAATGCTCGCGCAATCCCGGCAGGTCCAGAAAGGCATTTGCACACCCCTGGCGTTGCTGTTGACGCTCACGGGCCTCGGCTACTCGCGCCGAGGCGGTGGCTGTTGTGTCACCGCCGTGTTGAATGGGGTTGAGCGCTGTGGTCTCCCGTGCCACTGTCAGGTGCAGGTCGATCCGGTCCAGCAACGGTCCGGAGAGCTTGTTGCGATAGCGCTGAACCTGTTCCGGCGTACAGCGACAGCGACCACTGGGCTCACCCATATACCCGCAGGGGCACGGGTTCATCGCCGCCACCAGTTGAAAGCGCGCCGGGAAGCTCACGCGGTCGCGGGCACGGGAGATCACGATGTGTCCCGACTCCAAAGGTTCGCGCAGCACCTCCAGCACCTTGCGATCAAACTCCGGCAATTCATCAAGGAACAGCACGCCATGGTGCGCCAGGGTGATTTCACCCGGTTGCGGTTTTGACCCGCCGCCCACCAGCGCCGGGCCGGATGCAGAGTGATGGGGTTGGCGAAACGGGCGATTGGGCCAATGGCTCAAGGGCGCCAGGCTGACGACCGATTGAATCGCCGCGACTTCCAGCGCCTCCTGCTCACTCAGCGGGGGTAACAGACCGGGCAGGCGACTGGCGAGCAAGGTCTTGCCGGTGCCGGGCGGGCCGCTGAGCAGCAGGTTATGCGCGCCCGCCGCCGCGATCAGCAAGGCGCGCTTGGCCGAGAGCTGGCCCTGCACTTCGCTCAGGTCCGGATACGGCTTGTTCAGGTACTGCAAGCCGTCTGACTTGTAGGGCTCAATCGGCACATGCCCATTCAGGTGCGCGACCACCTGCAACAGGTGATCCACCGCTATGACCTTCAACCCCGATGCCAGGCAGGCCTCCTCGGCATTCGCCCGCGGCACTATCAAGGTGCGCCCGGCCTTGCGCGCAGCCAGCGCCGCCGGCAGCACGCCTTTGACGGCGCGCACCTCGCCGGACAACGCCAATTCCCCGAGGCACTCCACGTCATCGAGCATCAACGTCGGCACCTGCACACTGGCCGCCAGAATGCCCAGCGCAATCGCTAAATCAAAACGCCCGCCGTCCTTGGGCAGGTCGGCGGGCGCGAGGTTGAGGGTGATGCGGCGCGACGGGTATTGCAGGGCCGAATTGAGAATGGCGCTGCGTACGCGGTCCTTGCTTTCCTTGACGGCGGTTTCGGGCAACCCCACCAGCGTCAGGGACGGCAAACCATTGGCCATATGCACCTCGACGGTGACGGCAGGCGCTTCGACGCCAACCTGGGCGCGGCTGTGGACGATGGCGAGGGACATGCTCGTTCCTTGAAATGGATGGCCGCTTTGTGCGGGTTTTTCAAGGGTAGACGAGACTGGACAGAGCGAGGCGAGGAGGTTTTACAGAACGTATCCGGTGCACGACACAGGATAAATGTGGGAGGGGCTGGCTCCCGATGGCAGTGTGTCAGGCGTCTATGGGGTGTATGACACGCCGATATTGGGAGCCAGCCCTCCCGCAATTTTCGCGGTTATTCAGCGGCAGTGGGTGTCAGCCGCGCCTCCAGCTCCGCCACCTTCGCCTCCAGGCTCTCCAACCGCGCACGCGTGCGGGCCAATACCACCATCTGGCTGTCAAATTCTTCGCGGCTTACCAGGTCGAGTTTGCTGAAGCCACTTTGCAGCAATGCCTTGAACTGGCTTTCGATTTCATTGCGGGGCAGCGGGGTGTCGCCGCTGAACAGGCGAGAGGCGTGGCCGCTCAGGGCGTCGAGGAAGTCTTTGGGCGCGAGCATGGGAAATATTCCGGAATAACTGTTGGCCGGCAGTGTATCACGCAGCGTCTATAGTCTTTTTCAAACGCGCAGACGCACGCTTTTCGCGCATCGCGCCGGGCGGCTGCGCACTGTTTTTGTGCGCATTGCGACCGCCAGGCTCACGTGCGTTGCGGCATAAACGGGCAAATGGCTGATTTAAGTGGTTTTTACGGAGCTGGCAAGGTTTCTGCTTAGTCGATCATGACCCATGCACTGATGCAGTCGTTGTGACGAATGCAGTGCGCCGATGGATCAGGGGTACAGGTTTCGTCACCAGTGGTTTGCTTGCGTTGCAACGGTGAATGCCGAGGCAACGATGCGTTACAAAGCCAGGCACTGCGCTTAGACTTGAGTCGGGTTTGTTTTCCTGGGGCAAGTCCACCAATTCGGGAGAGAGTTTTCATGAAGCTAGTCACTGCCATCATCAAGCCGTTCAAGTTGGACGATGTCCGCGAGTCATTGTCCGAGATCGGCGTGCAGGGCATTACCGTTACTGAGGTCAAAGGCTTCGGTCGGCAGAAGGGTCACACCGAGCTGTATCGCGGCGCGGAATACGTGGTGGATTTCCTGCCGAAGGTGAAGATTGATGTCGCCATTGACGACAAGGATCTTGACCGGGTTATCGAAGCGATAACCAAGGCCGCCAACACCGGCAAGATCGGTGACGGCAAGATCTTCGTGGTCAATCTGGAACAGGCTATTCGCATCCGTACCGGCGAAACCGATACCGACGCAATCTAAGCCGCCAAACCCCAACGCCCCAGGAGAAAACAATATGACTCTGCGTAAACTCGCAGGGCTCGGAGCCCTGTTGTCCATCGTAATGCCAAGCCTGGCCATGGCGGCAGACGAAGTGGCGGCTCCAGTCCTCAACTCCGGCGACACCGCCTGGATGCTGACCGCCACCGCCCTGGTGCTGTTCATGACCATCCCGGGCCTTGCGCTGTTCTACGGCGGCATGGTCCGCTCCAAAAATATTCTGTCGGTGATGATGCAGTGCTTTGCCATCACTGGCCTGATCAGCATCCTGTGGGTCGTCTACGGCTACAGCATCGCGTTCGATACCACCGGTATGGAACAGGGCGTGGTCAACTTCAACTCCTTCTTCGGCGGCATGGGCAAGGCGTTCCTGGCGGGCGTGACCCCGGCCAGCATCACCGGGCCTGCGGCGCTGTTCCCCGAAGCAGTGTTCATCACCTTCCAGATGACCTTCGCCATCATCACCCCGGCGCTGATCGTCGGTGCATTCGCCGAGCGCATGAAATTCTCCGCGATGCTGATCTTCATGGCCATCTGGTTCACCCTGGTCTATGCGCCGATTGCGCACATGGTCTGGAGTGGTAATGGCGGCCTGCTGTGGGACTGGGGCGTGCTGGACTTCGCCGGCGGCACCGTGGTGCACATCAACGCCGGTGTGGCTGGCCTGGTGGCGTGCATCGTGCTCGGCAAGCGTAAAGGTTTCCCGACCACCCCGATGGCTCCGCACAACCTGGGTTACACGCTGGTGGGCGCGGCGATGCTGTGGATCGGCTGGTTCGGTTTCAACGCCGGTTCCGCGGCTGCGGCCAATGGCACCGCTGGCATGGCGATGCTGGTGACCCAGATCGCTACCGCTGCCGCGGCGCTGGGCTGGATGTTCGCCGAGTGGATCGCGCACGGTAAGCCAAGCGCACTGGGTATTGCCTCGGGTGTTGTCGCCGGTCTGGTTGCCGTTACGCCGGCTGCCGGTACCGTGGGCCCGATGGGCGCGCTGATCATCGGCCTGGCGGCCGGTGTCATCTGCTTCTTCTGCGCCACCACGCTCAAGCGCAAACTGGGCTACGACGACTCCCTGGACGCCTTCGGCGTGCACGGTATCGGCGGTATCGTTGGTGCGATCCTCACCGGTGTATTCGCAGCCCCTGCATTGGGCGGCTTCGGCACTGTGACCGACATCGCTGCACAGGTCTGGATTCAGTGCAAAGGCGTCGGTTTCACGGTGATCTACACAGCCATTGTGACCTTCGTCATCCTCAAGGTACTCGACATGGTCATGGGCCTGCGGGTTACCGAAGAAGAAGAGGCGGTGGGCCTTGACCTGGCGCAACACAACGAGCGTGGTTACAACTTGTAAGCATGCGAAAAAAACTGCCCGGCTTGCCGGGCATTTTTTTGTCTGGCGTTTGTCAGTCATAACATGCTGTACCGGTTTTTGCGCCGAGTTTGTAATGGGGCGCACTCGGTGCTTTCAAGGGTGCGAAAGTCTTACAGGCATGTAGGCGTATTCGGCACTTTGTTTTTTCCCAGAGCGCGCTAGAATGCGCGCCGATGGGCGGAGAACTGTATGTGGCAACAGACCCTGATTACCCTGCGGGCCAAGCCTCGGGGCTTTCACCTGGTGACCGACGAGCTGCTTGCCGGCTTGCCTGAGCTGAAGTCGTGTCGCGTGGGCCTGTTGCATCTGTGGCTGCAGCACACCTCGGCCTCGTTGACGGTCAACGAGAATGCCGACCCGGCGGTACGTCGTGACTTCGAACGGTTTTTCAACTCGCTGGTGCCGCAAGGTCGTTCCGGGTTCGAACACAATGACGAAGGACCGGATGATCTGCCTGCGCACTTCAAGGCCAGTCTGCTGGGCTGCCAGTTGAGTCTGCCGGTAAGCGCCGGCCGCTTGGCGATGGGGACCTGGCAAGGTGTTTATCTGGGCGAGCACCGTGATCAAGGCGGTGCTCGAAAAGTCCTCGCCACGTTGTACGGTGACGAGGCGTAAGCCACTGGTTATCCGGTGGATGTGATTTTTTTCCGGCGACCTCGACAGAGGATAAAGCTGGGCTATAACTAATCTGCTTTTCGCAAGTCATGAGGTAGAACATGAGCGACGATGATCTGGAACAAGACGACCTCGAAGTAGGTGATGAAGACGACACCGAAGAAGGTCTTGAGGCAGCGGCTGAAGACGTTGCCGACGAGGCCGATGATGGCGGTGGCGATGATGCGGCGCCCAAGGCCAAAGGCAAAGCCAAGGCTGCCGTGTCGGTAGACGAGTTGCCGAGCGTTGAAGCCAAGAACAAAGAGCGCGATGCCCTGGCCCGTGCGATGGAAGAGTTCCTCGCCAAAGGCGGCAAAGTGGTCGAGGTCGAGCCCAATGTCGTAGCGGATCCGCCGAAAAAACCGGATAACAAGTACGGCAGCCGACCTATCTGAGGTCAGCTACCTGCCTGTAGGAAAAAGCCCGCCGTCGCTGCGGGCTTTTTCATGCCTGTGTCTAGTCCTGAAATAGGTTTACACCTGTTTCAGTCTCAAAACGCCTGATGCACCGCATCGGGCGTTTTGTATTTCAGGGATAAGTGCGGCCGCTCCCCGTTGTAGATCAGCACCGACTCATCCAC